>NZ_CP046619.1:2700000-3000000 GCF_009755725.1 Diaminobutyricimonas sp. LJ205
CCCGACGCCGGGCAGCGGGAAGTACTCAGCCACCGAGAACGGCACCGGCGAGGCCGGCAGCAGCGGGAAGGCCATCGGGCCGAGGTCCTTCTCGAGGTGCCGGAACAGCGCATCGCGCAGCGTCTCGCCGTACATCACCCGGCCGGACACCAGGGTGCGGGTGATCTCTCCCGCCGGGTTCGCGCGGAGCAGCACTCCGACTTCGGTCACCGTGCCGAGCCCATCGACTCGCACGGGGACCGCCTCGACGTAGAGCAGCGGCAACCTTCGCCGGGCTTCCGCCAGTTCATCGTCAGAGAGCCAGGCGGAGTTCGGGTCAGGGGTGCCAACGGATGCCATGTCCCTATTCTGTCTTCCCTTCCCGTACGGATCGGGAATCCCATCGGTACAGTTGCGGGTTGGGGTTACCGAACCCTAGGAAAGGCGGCACAGATGAAGCTCGACTCGAACGCGGTGGTGTGGTCGGCACCCGAAGCTGAACGCGCCGGACGGCCGCTGCTCGTGATGATGCACGGGCTTGGCTCGAACGAGTCGGATCTGTTCGGCCTGGCCCCGTATCTGCCGCTCGAGCCGGTCGTCGCCTCGCTGCGCGCGCCGCTCGAGTATGGCCCGGGCTACGCCTGGTTCCTCGCCGAGGGCGACCGGGAGCCGGCAGCGAACGAAGCATCCGCCGCCGTCCTCGACTGGCTGGACGAACAGCAGTTCACCTCGGTCGGGCTGCTCGGCTTCTCGCAGGGCGGCGCGATGACCATGCAGCTGATGCGGCATCGCCCCGAACTGTTCTCGTACGCGGTGAACCTGTCGGGCTTCGCCATCCCGAGCTCCCATAACGGTGACGCGGTGCTGGCCGAGCGCAAGCCGCCGGTGTTCTGGGGCTACGGCACCGCCGACCGGGTGATCGACCCGGACTTCATCAGCTACACCGACGGATGGCTGCCGGAGCACACCAGCCTCACCCGGCGCGTCTACGAGGGCCTGGCGCACGGCATCTCACAGCAGGAGCTCGCCGACATCGCCGCCTTCGTGAAGGACCACCAATAAGCCCGACGGCGCGAAGGTCGGTGGCATCCGTTTAGATAGACGGATGAGCACCCTGCTCGGAAACTTCTCCGCCGCGACGCGCGAGTGGTTCACCGGCGCGTTCCCGGCCCCGACGGACGCGCAGCTGGGCGCCTGGGAGACGATCTCGGGCGGTTCGCATGCGCTGGTCATCGCGCCCACCGGGTCGGGCAAGACGCTCGCCTCGTTCCTCTGGGCGATCGACCGGCTGGCCTCCGAACCGGTACCCGAGGACCCGCTGCACCGCACCCGGGTGCTCTACATCTCGCCTCTGAAGGCACTCGGCGTCGACGTGGAGCGCAACCTGCGCTCACCGCTGGTGGGCATCACCCAGACCGCCAGGCGGCTCGGCGTTCCCGTGCCCGATATCAGCGTCGGCGTGCGCTCGGGCGACACCTCCAGCCAGGAGCGTCGGATGCTGCTGCGCAGGCCGCCGGACATCCTGATCACCACCCCTGAGTCGCTGTTCCTGATGCTCACCAGCGCGGCCCGCGACACCCTCGCCGGGGTCGAGACGGTCATTGTCGATGAGGTGCACGCGGTGGCCGCGACCAAACGCGGCGCCCACCTGGCGCTCTCGCTGGAACGGCTGGACCAGCTGCTGCCGAAGCCCGCGCAGCGCATCGGCCTGTCCGCGACCGTGCGCCCGCCGGAAGAGGTGGCCCGGTTCCTCGGTGGTGCGGCGCCGGTCACGATCGTGGCGCCGCCCGCGTCGAAACGGTTCGACCTGCGCGTCGCGGTGCCGGTGGAGGACATGTCCGAGCTCGGCACCACGAGCGAGGACGGCACCGGCAACCAGGGCTCGATCTGGCCGCATGTCGAGGAGGAGATCGTCGACCGGGTGCTTGAGAACCGGTCGACCATCGTCTTCGCGAATTCGCGGCGGCTCGCGGAGCGGCTCACCTCGCGGCTGAACGATATTTATGCGGAACGGATGTTTCCGACCTTGGAGGACGAGCTCGCCGAGACCTCACAAGGGGTCTCGGCAGGCTCGACCAGCGGAGCGGGCTCGACCGGCGGAGGGGGCTCGACCAGCGGAGCGGGCTCGACCGGCGGAGGGGGCTCGACCAGCGGAGCGGGCTCGACCGGCGGAGGGGGCTCGACCAGCGGCGGGATGCCTGCGGCGATCATGGGCCAGTCCGGGTCGACGGCGGCGGTCGCCACCGAGACCGAGCTGCTCGCCCGCGCCCACCACGGCTCGGTGTCGAAAGACCAGCGGGCGATCATCGAGGACGATCTCAAGAGCGGTCGGCTGCGCTGCGTCGTCGCCACCTCCTCGCTGGAACTTGGCATCGACATGGGCGCCGTCGATCTGGTGATTCAGGTGGAGTCACCACCGTCGGTGTCCAGCGGGCTGCAGCGGATCGGCCGCGCCGGGCACCAGGTCGGCGAGATCTCGCGCGGCGTGCTGATGCCGCAGCATCGTGCCGACCTGATCCACGCGGCGGTCACCAGTGAGCGGATGACCGCGGGACTGATCGAAGAGCTGGCGATTCCGCAGAACCCGCTCGACATCCTCGCCCAGCACACCGTTTCGGCGGTTGCCCTCGACGCGGTGGAGATCGAGGACTGGTTCCAGACCGTGCGGCACAGCGCACCGTTCGCAACCTTGCCGCGCAGCGCCTTCGATGCCACCCTCGACCTGCTCAGCGGCCGCTACCCGAGCGACGAGTTCGCCGAGCTTCGGCCCCGCATCGTCTGGGACCGGGTGAACGGCATGCTCACCGGCCGGCCCGGTGCGCAGCGACTCGCGGTCACCAGCGGCGGCACCATCCCCGACCGGGGACTGTTCGGGGTGTTCATGGTGGGGGCCTCGACGGCGCGTGGCAGCGGCCGGGTCGGCGAACTCGACGAGGAGATGGTCTACGAGTCCCGGGTCGGCGACGTCTTCGCGCTCGGCACCACCAGCTGGCGGATCGAGGAGATCACGCACGACCGGGTGATGGTCAGTCCGGCGTTCGGGCAACCCGGCCGGGTGCCGTTCTGGAAGGGCGATTCCCTCGGCCGTCCCGCCGAGCTCGGCCAGGCGATCGGCGCGTTCACGCGGGAGGTGGCCTCCTCGCTGGCCGCCGGCGAGACCGAGGAAGCCTCCATCCGGGATCGGCTGCTCGCCAGCGGACTCGACGACTACGCGGTGACCAACCTGCTCTCCTTCGTCGCCGAGCAGAAGCAGGCCACCGGTCAGGTGCCGACCGAGAAGACCCTGGTTGTCGAGCGATTCCGCGATGAGCTCGGCGACTGGCGGGTCATCCTGCACTCCCCGTACGGCATGAAGGTGCACGCGCCGTGGGCGCTCGCGGTCACCGCGCGGGTGCGGGAACGCTACGGCTTCGACGGCGCCGCGATGGCGGCCGACGACGGGATCGTGGTGCGGCTGCCGGAGACGGATGCCGATGCCCCCGGCGCGGAACTGTTCGTGTTCGAGGCATCCGAACTCCCCGACCTGGTGACCACCGAGGTCGGCGGCTCGGCGCTGTTCGCGTCGCGCTTCCGCGAATGCGCGGCCCGTGCCCTGCTCCTGCCGAAGTACAACCCGGGCCGGCGCTCGCCGCTCTGGCAGCAGCGGCAGAAGGCCTCGCAGCTGCTCGAGGTGGCGCGCAAGTACCCGGCGTTCCCGATCGTGCTGGAAACCGTGCGCGAAGTGCTGCAGGACGTCTACGACCTGCCCGCGCTGACCAGGGTCGCCGCCGAGATCGCCGGGAGGCGCATCCGCATCGTCGAGACCGAGACCCAGCAGGCGTCGCCGTTCGCGCGAGCGCTGCTGTTCGGGTACGTCGCCGCGTTCATGTACGAGGGCGACTCGCCGCTGGCCGAGCGGCGTGCCGCGGCGCTGTCGCTGGATCCGACACTGCTTGCCGAACTGCTGGGCACCACCCAGCTGCGGGAGCTGCTCGACGCCAAGGTGATCGACCAGGTGGAGCAGGAACTGCAGCGCCTGGTTCCGGAGCGCAAGGCGAAGGATGCCGAGGGCGTCGTCGACCTGCTGCGACTGCTCGGGCCGCTGTCGGTCGAGGAGATCGCGGAGCGGACGGTACTCACGCGGCCGGTCGAGCCTGATGGGCTCGATCAGCGGGAGGTGCTCGATCAGCGGGAGGTCATCACAGGCTGGCTGACCGAGCTGGCCCGCGCGAACCGGGTGCTGCCCGTGCAGATCGCCGGAACCGCACGCTGGGCGGTGGTTGAAGACGCCAGCCGGCTGCGCGATGCGCTCGGCGTTGCCCTGCCGATCGGCGTGCCCACCGCGTTCATCGAGCCAGTGCCTGACCCGATCGGCGACCTGATCAGCCGGTACGCCCGCACCCACGGCCCGTTCACCGTCATCGACGCCGCCGCCCGATTCGGGCTCGGCACCGCGGTCGTGCACGAGGCGCTGCGCCGGCTCGGGGCCGACCGGCGGGTGATCGACGGCGAGTTCCGGCCGGACGCGAGCGGACCGGAATGGGTGGATGCCGAGATCCTGCGCAGACTGCGCAGCCGCTCGCTCGCCGCACTTCGCCAGGAAGTGGAACCGGTCAGCCAAGACACCCTGGCCCGGTTCCTGCCCGTCTGGCAACACGTCGGCGGTCGGCTGACCGGCGTCGACGGTCTGGTGCAAGTGATCGACCAGCTCGGCGGGTTGGCCCTGCCGGCCTCGGCATGGGAGTCCATCGTGCTGCCGTCTCGGCTGCGCGACTACTCCCCCGCCTGGCTCGACGAGCTGACAACCACGGGTGAGGTGCTCTGGACCGGCAACGGCGCTCTGCCCGGCAGCGACGGCTGGATGGGACTGCACCTCGCCGACAGCGCCCAGCTGACCCTTCCCGTGCGAGACACCCCTGTCGTCGAGGACTCCCCGCTCGAACAGGCGATCGTCGACTCGCTCGGGCACGGGGGCGCGTTCTTCTTCCGGCAGCTGAGCGGCATGGTCGGCGCCACCCTGGGCGTGATCGACGACAAAGACCTCGTCGAAGCGCTCTGGGACCTCGTGTGGGCGGGTCGGCTCACCAACGACACCCTCGCCCCGTTGCGCAGCCGGGTCGGCGGTCCGACGAAGGCCCGGATGCCGCGGGCCCGCGCCTACCGCGGTCGCGGCCGCCTCGCCATGCCCAGCCAATCCGGTCCGCCGACCGTGGCCGGCCGGTGGTCGCTGGTACCGGCAGCGGAGACCGACCCGACCGTGCGCGCGGCGGCGACCGCCGAGCGGCTGCTCGACCGGTACGGCGTGGTCACCCGCGGCGCGGTGATGGCGGAGGGCCAGCCCGGCGGCTTCGCGCTCGCCTACAAGGTGCTCAAGGGCTTCGAGGAGACCGGCCGTGCCCGCCGCGGCTACTTCGTCGAAGGCCTCGGCGCGGCGCAGTTCGCCACCGGCGCGACGGTCGACCGGCTGCGCAGCTTCAGCCGGGAACCGGATGACGAGAGCCCGACCACCGCGGTGACCCTGGCCGCGACCGACCCGGCGAACCCGTACGGGGCGGCGCTCGGATGGCCGGAGGCGGAGGGACACCGGCCCGGCCGCAAGGCCGGCGCCCTAGTCGTGCTGGTCAACGGTGCGCTCACCCTCTACGTCGAACGCGGCGGCAAGACCGTGCTCACCTTCGGTGACACGGGACTCGATGACGCCGCCACGTCGCTGGCCCGCACCGTACGCGCCGGCCTTGGCCGGATGCGGGTCGAGAAGATCAACGGCGAGTTCGCGATCGGAACCCCGCTCGGGCAGGCACTGGAACGGGCAGGCTTCGTGCCCACCCCGCAGGGGCTGAGGCTGCGTGCCTGAGGGGGATACCGTCTTCCGCACCGCGCGGCGACTGGATGAGGCACTCAGCGGGGCGGACCTCACCGTCTGCGACATCCGCGTCCCGAAATTCGCGACCGTTGATCTGACCGGGCAGACCGTGCACTCGACGGTATCGCGCGGCAAGCATCTGCTCACCCGGATCGGCGATTCGACCGTGCACACGCACCTGAAGATGGAGGGCTCCTGGCGGCTGTTCCGGCCGGGCGAGCGCTGGACCCAGCCGGCGTGGAAGGCCCGGATCGTGCTCGGCACCGCCGGCTGGACGGCAGTGGGCTTCGAGCTCGGGCTGGTCGAGGTGCTGCCCACCAGCGCGGAGGCCGACGCTGTCGGCTACCTCGGCCCGGACGTGCTCGGCCGGGACTGGGACGAATCCGAGGCGCTGCGGCGGATGCTCGCGCACCCCAAGGTGCCGATCGGCGTCGCCCTGATCGACCAGACGGTGATCGCAGGCCTCGGGACCGTGTACCGCAATGAGGCGCTGTTCCTGCGCGGCATTCGTCCGGAACGACCGGTTCAGGATGTCCCGGACCTGCCCGGCCTGATCACCCTCGCCCGTCGGCTGATCCTGGCGAACCGCGACCGTAACGAACGGGTGACCACCGGCAATACCCGCCGCGGCGAGCGCACCTGGGTCAGCCACCGGCAGGGTGAGCGCTGCCGGCGGTGCGGCACCCCGATCCAGAAGGGCCAGCTCGGGCCGAACGAGCTGATGGAACGCGACACCTACTTCTGCCCCCACTGCCAGCTGTAGGAACTTTGGGGGGATAGCCCCGTGGCCACCGCCGGAGCACCGCTGGCAGCCTGACGATATGTCAACCCCATCGCTCGTTCCCGTCCGCGTGCTTCCGGAGTTCGCCACTCTTCGGTTCACTGGCCCGCAGAAGGTCCTCCTCGGCGCGGGACTCCTGCTGCTGGTCTCCGCCCTCGTGCACGCGGTGGTCTTCCTGGCCTCGGGAACGCCGTGGGAGGGGCCGGTGTCCTGGCGCAAGCCGATCCTGTTCGGGTTCTCATTCGGCATCACGGCGGTGACGATCGCCCTGTTCGCCGGGGCGATCCGGATGCGTCCGTGGCTCGCCTGGGCGATGCTCGGCACCCTCGCCGTGACCTCGGTGGCCGAGACCGCGCTCATCACGCTGCAGACCTGGCGCGGCGTGCCGTCGCACTTCAACTTCACGACCGCATTCGACGCCATGGTGTTCTCGGCGATGGGAGCGGTGGTCTCAGTGATCGCCCTCGTGCTCGTGGTGCTAACCGTGCTGACCTTCACCTCGATGCGAGATGTGCCGGGCAGCGTGAAGCTCGCGATCCGCGCCGGGATGGTGCTGCTGCTGGTCGGGCAGGCGCTCGGCGGGATGATCATCGCCGTCGGCATCCCACCCGTTGTGACCGGCGACGAAGCTGCGGCGTTCGGCGCCGAAGGCGTGCTGTTCGGCGATGCCGGCATCCTCAAGTCGCCGCATGGCGTCGCGATGCACGCGCTTCAAGTGCTGCCGCTGCTGGCCTGGCTGGCGCCCGTCGCCGGGCTGGCCGAATCCCGAACACGCCGCGCGGTGCTGGCGGCGACGATCGGCTACACCCTGGTGCTCGGGGTCAGCCTGCTGCAGACCTTCACCGGGCAGGCGCCGTTTGCCCTCGGCGTGCCGATGCTGGCGCTGGCGCTGGTGGGCATCCTGCTGGTGGCGGTGCCGTACGGACGCGTCGGACTGGCGCTGCTCGGTCGGCTACGCGGTTGACCGCGGCGCATGCCGCCAGCGCACCGCCTGCGCGAACAGCAGCCCCAGCGCCATGGCGATGATCAGGCTCGCGGCGGAACCGAAGAACGGCGTGAACACCGTGTGCTGGCTGCCGAAGTCGCGGTCGGTGTAGCGGATGATCTCGGGAGTGATCGTGAGGAGCAGCCCCTTCTCGCTGGCTTCCCGCAGACCCTCCAGCTCGACCAGGAACCAGACGGTGGTGGCCAGCGCGACCAGCCCCAACGCAGCCCAGGCGAGTCTGAAGGGTTTCATCGCTGAGGCGCTCGCCAGTGCAGGGCGTACAGCACCAGCACCGTCACCAGGGTGGCGATGCCCAAGGTCATGCACCATGGCCCGACGGTGACGAAGAACTGCTGCAGGATGAAGCTGTCAGGGTCGCGGTTGGTGCCGGCGTACAGGTCGGCGATCTGCCATTGCGCCCAGATACCGAATACGGTGAGCGCGGCGCCCACCCCGAGCAGCACAATCACGAATGGATTTCCCCGCAGCACCATGCCGCGGGATGCATCGGGCTCGACATCCGGATCGATAGTGGAGCGGGCGTCGACGCTCTGGTCGGTGCCGAATGGTCCGGGGGCGGCCGCTTGGTCAGCTTGGTGGGTCGCGCCCGGCGCGCCGAGCGGGCGCGCGTAGGGTGCGGATGCCGCGGTCTGCGCGTTCTGCGGTGGGGCGGGCACGGGCGGCGGAACGACTGTCGGCCCTGGCATCGCCCTGGTGATGTCTCGCGGAATGCGCTCCACCGGTTCAGCGGCGCGCAAGTGCGGTTCGGTGCCGTGCCGGGAGCGGTCGTAGCCGCGCTGGAACGCCGGGTTGTAGCGGGGGTCGATCGCATCCTTGGGCATAGTGCTCCCTCTCCATGCGGGAGCCTAGCGGCAGCGAGCGCGGGTGACTAGGCGTCTGAGCGCCACCGCTGCCTCACTTCGGTGTCCGCCAGTGCAGGGCATAGAGCACGAGGACGGTGACGAGCGTGCCGATGCCGATCGTCATGCACCACGGGCCTATGCCGGCGAGGAACTCGTCCAGGACGAGTTCGTCCGGGCTCCGATAGCTGCCCGTCCTGCCGTCGGCGGCGCCCCACTGCCCCCACAGCCCGAGCAGCATCAGGAACACTCCGACACCGATGAGGGCATAGATGAACGGATTGCCGCGGAGCACCATCCCCGGCCGCGCTGCCTGGTCGTTGTCGCCCGGCGCGGCGGTGTCGGCGGGTGCAGTTGCGTCGGTTGCGTAGACTTCCGGAACCGGAGCCCGGGTGGGCACGCGGGGTACCGCGGATTCGCCGATGCCGCGCATGCGGGTCGGCTCGCGCGTCGGGACCCATATCGGCTCACGTGCGGGCAGTCGTGTCGGGTCGCGCGTCCAGTCACGCATGCTCGACGTGTCGACAACCGGCTCCTCGGTGGCAGGGGCGGACGGGCTCGGCGCCTCGGCGGGCGGGGATTCGACCTTCGAGTCGCGGATGCCCCTCTGACCCGCGGGCGAAGTGCCAGGCCGAGCGCGATCAAACCCGCGCTGGAAAACCGGGTCGTAGCGTGGATCGAAGGAGTCGTCCGTCATTCGCTGCTCCTAATCGGAGCCTAGTCCCCGCACCCGAGCCGGTCGATGGTCGGCGCAGATCGGCGCTGGTCGCCGCTGATCGGGTCAGCGGCCGCGCTTCTTGCGCGGCTTCGGCGCGCCCGACGACTGCCGGTGCGCACGTTTCGGAGCGGGTTTGCGGGCAGGCTTCGCGGTTGCCGGCCGTTTCGGCTTCTCGGGCTTCTCGGCAGGCGGGGTCGGCGTCGCCCGTGAGCTGCGCGCGGTACGACCGCGCACGATGCCGACGAGCTCCTCGGTCAGCTCGGACTCGGTGTCGGCCAGCCAGGCCAGTCCCACCTCGGTCGGTTCCGCATCGGTCACCGGCCGGTACTTCACGTCTTTCCGCCCGTACAGCCGGGCGACCGAGTGCGGCAGCAGGGCGACCCCGGCGCCGGTTGCGACGACCTCAATCAGCTGCGCGTCGGTCAGGTCGGGCAGCTCAAGCATGGTCTCCCCTGCCAGGTCGGCGAGGGTCACCTCGTCGAATTCGGTCACCGGATGCTCCTTGGGCACGACCACCACCGGCTGCTCGACGTACAACGGGATCAGGTGGACCCCGTCGCGGTCGATCGGCAGCCGGACGAGGCTCATGTTCGCCCGTCCGTCCCGCAGCGCGGCGACCTGGTCCGCGACATCCGTCTGCAGCAATGTGAGCGGCTCATCCGGTCGCCGTTCCGCCCAGATGCGCGCCCACTTCGCCGGCGTCACGCCGGGGACATACGCGAGCGTGAATGCGGCCATGGTGCTCTCAGCGTACGCTGTTGTGAATGAGCTCCTCCCAGTCGATGAAGCCCGCCACGGCAGCCAAAAAGCTGGGCGTGTATCTCCCGGCGACGCCGGCGGAATTCCAGGACGGCACGATCACCCGCGACGAGTTCAACGAGTTGCAGGCGCACCCGCCGGCATGGCTGGTCGAGTTGCGGCAGAACGGCCCGCACCCGCGCCCGGTGGTCGCGCACAAGCTCGGGATCTCGACCTCGGGGCTGTCCCGCGCCGGGGTGACCGACGCGCTCACCACCGCCGAGATCACCGCGCTGCTCGAGAAGCAGCCGGAATGGCTGCGCACCGAGCGTGCCACGCACGCCGAGGTGCACGCCGAGAACATGCGGATCAAGGCTCGGGATGCCGAGCGCCGCAGCCGTTCGACCACCTAGCCCTTCGCTGAAGCGCGAGCCTACGCAAGTGGGGGTTTTCAGCCCGGATAAGCCCCATTTGCGCAGGCTCGGCGGGACTCGAGCGCGCGCTCAGAGCCAGCGCATGGTGAATGCGCGTGCCAGCAGGGCTCGCACCGGAGGGGTCGCGAGCGTCCGCATCAAGGCGGTGCGGGCGGCGAACACCGGACCGGACGCCGGTCGTCCCATCGACATGTTGAAGGCCGCCTGCCGTGCCGCACGGAGCGCCGAGCGCCGCCGCTTGCTCGCATAGCTGCGAAGTGCCGGTTCCCGCCAGTCCTCGGGGGACGGATGCCGCAACGCTTCGGCCAGCGCCGGGGCGAGGGCCGCGGCATCCAGCCAGCCCAGGTTCATCCCCTGCCCACCGATCGGACTGATCTCGTGAGCAGCGTCGCCGATCAGGGCCACCCGCCCGCGCACGAAGTTCGCGGCGATGTGCTGGTGGGCTTCGAACGCGCTGGCCTCGGCGTCCGCAGCGCCAGCGGATTCGCCGAGGATCGTGTCGCCCGTGCGCTGTTGCACGATCGAGGCCAGCCGGCGCAGCGTCGGTTCGGCATCGAGCCGGGTGGTCAGTGCCACCCAACGGCGCATCCCTGCCGGCATCGGGAAGGATTCGACAACCCCTTCCGCCTCGAAACTGAGCACCGCGGTGTTGTTGGGCAGGTCCGTGACATCCGGGATATCGGCCATCAGGTAGCTCTGCGTCCTGCCGAATCGCCGCCAGCGGATGCCGGCCGAGGCGCGCACCCGGCTGCGGGCGCCGTCCGCGCCGACGACGAAGCGGCTCTCGATCACCCCGCCGGGAGTGCGCAGCCGCACGCGTTCGGCGTGCTGGCGCAGGTCGTGCACCACGACGCCGCGCCGCAGTGCGCCGGGGCGGAGGCTTTCGAGGCGGTCGCGGAGGATCCGTTCGGTCTCAGGCTGCGGCAGGGTGATGATCGAGTCCGGCCGGAACACCAGCCGCCCGAGGGTACGACCGCCGGAGCGGGCGACACCGTCATGAATCCGGGTGGCGCCGGCGAGCACCGGATCGGCGACGCCCGCGGCGGCCAGGATCCGCAACGCGGGCGGGTGGATGCCGATTGCCCGCGTCCGGTGGGACGGCGTCGTGCGCCGCTCGAGCACTTCCACGTCGACGCCGTGCTGGGCGAGCAACACCCCGATCAGCAAGCCCACCGGGCCGCCGCCGACGACGACCACGTCCCGCACCCGGCTCGCCGATGCGTCGCCCGACGCATTGCCCGATGTGCGCCCGGACGGCGCCGGGTCAGCGGGCACCGGGGCTCCAAGTGAGCAGCAAGCGGGACGGCTCCTGCCGGATCACCCGCCAGCGAGGCGGCACAGTCTCGCGCAGTTCGGCCAGCGTGTACGACCGGCGGATCGAGGCGAGCCCGTCGTGGCGGATGAACGAGTCGCGGAACAGGAACATCGTGGCCGCCCCGAACCCGGCGTAAGCCCAGCGAGTGCGAACCAGGTCGGCGTGCACGGCGGCGACCCGGCTCAGCCGCTCGCTGTCGGCGAGGAGCCCGGTGAAGGCGTCCTCGTCGAGGTGGTGCAGCACGTGGTTCGAGATCACGAAGTCGAAGACGGCACCTTCGGCGACCAGGTCGGAGGTGTGCGCCCGCCTGAAGTACACACCCGCGGAGGGCTCATGCTGGATGGCGTATTGGTAGGCGCGCGGATCCGGATCGATCGCCGTGACCGTCAACTGCACCCCGTCGGCTCGGGCCCAGCGGGCGAGCCCGCGGGCGATGTCACCGCCGCCCGCGCCGACATCGAGCAGCGTGCGCGGCTCGGTCGGCGACAACCAGGGGCGGATGAGTCGGCGATACGTCTTGCGCCAGCCGGACACCACCGGGTTGACGATCGCGAACGCGGCATAGCTATGGCGGAGCGCGATCGGGTCGCAGTCAGGATCGTCTATGTACTCGGTGAGCGAGACCGCCCGCTGCTCAAGCGACACCATGTCAGGCCACCGTCATCAGGCCGGATTCCACGGTGAGACCCGGGCCGAACGCCATCGCCAGCACTCGTTCTCCGGGTTCCGTCGCCGGCTCTTCGAGGATGTGCTTGAGCACGAACAACACGGTGGTGCTCGACATGTTGCCGTAGGCGCGCAGCGTCTCCCGGGCGGGCACCAGCTGCGCCTCGCTCAGCCCGAGTTTCGCTTCGACCTTGTCGAGGATGCTGCGACCGCCCGGATGGATCGCCCAGTGCTGCACGTCGCCGACCCGCACGCCGGCACCATTCAACAGCGGGTCGAGGGCCCCCTCGATGTGCTCGTCGATGATGTGCGGAACGTAGGAGCTGAGGACCATCTCGAAGCCCTCGTCGCCGATCTTCCAGGCCATGTCGGCCTCACCGACCGGGGTGATCGCCGTTTCGAACCCGTCCAGATCGAATCCGGCCTCCGCCTCGGCGATCGGTCGGTTGCTCACCACGCCCGCGCCGGCGCCGTCGGCGAACAATGATGCGGCGACGATCTGGTCGGGGTCGTTCGATGAGCGCACGTGCAGGGTGCACAGCTCGACGCTGACCACCAGCACCACCGCATCCGGGTCGGCGTTGCAGAGTTGCTTGGCGAGCCGCAGCGCGGGCATCGAGGCGTAGCAGCCCATGAAGCCGAGGTGGAAACGTTGGGTGTCGCGGTCGAGGCCGAGTTCGCGGACGATCAGGTAGTCCGGGCCGGGCGCGAAGAACCCGGTGCAGGAGACGGTGATCACGTGGCTGACCTCGTGCGCGGCGATCCCTGCCGCCTGCAGCGCCCGGCGGGCGGCCTCGACGAACAGCTGGCCACCGGCGTCGATGTACAGCTCATTGCGGGTTCGCGTGCCGGGTGACAGCAGCAGTCGCCGGTCACGGTCGAAGAACTGCGGATTCTCGGACTGCTCGTTCCAGGTGAACTCGCCGATCACGGTGTGCCGCTTCTCGATACCGGAGGCGTCGAACGCGGCCGTGATCAGGCGTTGCGCGAGCCGACTGAGATCGGGCTGGGTGGCGAATACGTCGCGGACATCGTTCTGCACGAGGACGGTTTGCGGAACAACGGTCTCGAGCCCTCTCAGCGTCACTGCCATGGGACATCCTAGGCACGCCCACCCTCGCAGCGGCAGGGTGTGTGAGTTAGCCGAAAATGCTAGTGTTCGGCGCCGCGGACTAGCATTTTCGGCTAATTCACGGTGGGTGGCAGGATGAGGGGCATGCAGCCCGGTGACCGACTCGAACCGGAAGCGTTCACCGAAGACGGTTACCGCCTGCTCAGTTCGTACGCGGCGTCCGGTGTCGCCATCGTCTCGACCAGGCTGCGCGGCCGGGATTACGCGGCGACTGTGACCGCGTTCCTGTCGGTGTCATATGACCCGCCGACAATGCTCGTGAGCCTGTTCGAGTTGTCTCGGATCGCCGAGGCGGTCGACGAGTCCGGCACCTGGGCGCTCACCCTGCTCGGACGCGACCAGCAGCACACCGCCCGCCGGCTGTCGAGCGCTGGCGCGCCGGTCGAGGGCATGTTCGATCAGATTCCGCATGGCCGTGGGCCGGTGACGGATGCCGCCATCCCCACCGGTTCGGTCGCCTGGTTCGAGGTGAAGACCAGTGCCGTGCACACCGCCGCGACGCACCAGTTGTTCGTGGGCGAGGTGCTCAGCATGGGACGCTTCGGCGAGCGCGAGCCGCTCGTGCACTACGGCTCGCTGTACCGCGACTTGCGGTGAGCCGCCGAGGCAGGCCGGCAGCCGAGGCAGCCGAGGCAGCCTCAGGCCGAGGCGCCCACCAGCTCGCCGGGCGCTTCGTCCGCAGGCTCAGTAGCTGCCACCGCCACCGCTTCCCGTGCCGGGAACACCCGCGGGTGGCTGCCGGCGATCTGCTCGATCACCCGGACGACCTGGCAGCTGTAGCCGAACTCGTTGTCGTACCAGACGTAGAGCACCAGGTTCTTGCCGGTCGAGATGGTGGCCAGTCCGTCCACCACGCCCGCCCGGCGCGAACCGACGAAGTCGGTGGAGACCACCTCGGGCGAGTCGATGTAGTCGATCTGCTGCCGCAGCGGGGAGTGCAGCGACATCCCGCGCAGGTAGGCGTTGACGTCGTCCTTGGTCGCCTCCCGCTCGAGCGTGAGGTTCAGGATCGCCATCGAGACGTCCGGGGTGGGCACGCGGATGGCGTTTCCGGTGAGCTTTCCGGCGAGCTCGGGCAGCGCCTTGGCCACAGCCTTCGCGGCTCCGGTCTCGGTGATGACCATGTTCAACGCGGCCGCGCGGCCACGACGGTCGCCCTTGTGGAAGTTGTCGATCAGGTTCTGGTCGTTCGTGAACGAGTGCACCGTCTCGACGTGGCCGTGCACGACGCCGTACTCGTCGGTGATCGCCTTGAGCACCGGGGTGATGGCGTTGGTGGTGCAGGATGCCGCGGAGAGGATGGCGTCCTCCGCGGTGATCGCGTCGTGGTTGATGCCGTGCACGATGTTCTTGATGTCGCCCTTGCCGGGCGCGGTGAGCAGCACACGGGCGACGCCCTTGGACTGCAGGTGCTGCGAGAGTCCCTCGCGGTCGCGCCAGCGTCCGGTGTTGTCGACGACGACGGCGTTGTTGATGCCGTACACGGTGTAGTCGACCGTGGCCGGGTCATCCGAGTAGATCACCTGGATCAGGGTGCCGTTGGCGAGGATGGTGTTGTTCTGCTCGTCGATGGTGATCGTGCCCTCGAACGGGCCGTGCACCGAGTCGCGGCGCAGCAGGCTGGCGCGCTTCACCAGGTCCTTCTCGCCGCCCTTGCGCACCACGATGGCGCGCAGCCGCAGGCCCTGACCGCCGCCGTCGTGGGCTATCAGGATGCGGGCGAGCAACCGGCCGATGCGGCCGAAGCCGTAGAGCACGACGTCGGTCGAGTCGCCGTCGGCCGGGCCGTCGAGCACGGGTGACAGCTCGGCGCGCAGGAACTCTTCGAGCGTGCGCCCCTCGCCGATCTCCGCGAACCGGCCGAGCAGCTTGGCGAGGTCGATGGACGCTGCACCGAGGTCAAGCCGGCTGAGGATCTCAAGCAGCGGAAGGGTCTGCTCGACGGCGAGCTCGGTGTTGTCCAGCTGCCGGGCGTAGCGGTGTGCCTTCAGGATGCCGATGGCCGACTTGTGGATCAGGCGCCGCCCGTGAATGGAGACCACGACCCCACGTTCCCGATAGAGCGATCCGATCAGCGGGATCATTCGCTCGGCGATTGCCTCGCGGTGCATCCAGTTGGTGAGCGCGGCGTCGGACTCGTGGTTCATGGCTTCCCTTGTTCGGCAGCAGAGTATTCGTTTGCTAAAGCTCGCCGGGTGGGCGATCTCATCCATTCTCTCAAGATCGGGCCCCTCTTACGGCTCAAACGCGCATGAAGGGTCGGCCGCGTCATCGATATTCGAAAGAACGGCGGTTCTTTCGCTCGGTGTCGGGAGTCGCGGATAGGCTGTCGGGGTCCCCCACCACCCCGAGGAGCTCCACCGTGCCACGATCCCGTCGCCGGCGCGGACGGATGTCGCAGCTGCTGCTCGGCACCGGCGTAGCCGTCCTGCTCGCCGCAGCCGCCGCCCTCGGTATCGGTGTCGCGGGCGACGCCGAGCCGCTGCAGGCGGACACCGCGGCATCCGACTCGAGCACACCGGCGGAGTCCAACCCACCCGTCCCCGCCGCGACCGGCACCGCGTTCGCCCAGCTCGAGACGATCCCGATCAAGGGCAAGGCTCCGCAAACCGGTTACGACCGCGACGAGAAGTTCGGCAACGGCTGGCTCGACACTGACCGCAATGGCTGCGACACCCGCAACGACATGCTCGCCCGCGACCTCACCGACATCGCCCGCGAAGGACCGTGCACGGTGCTCACCGGCGACCTTGTCTCGCCGTACACCGGTGAGACGATCGAGTTCGTCCGCGGCAATGAGACCTCCATGCACGTGCAGGTCGACCACGTCGTGGCGCTGTCGAACGCCTGGCAGACCGGCGCCCAGCAGCTCAGCCAGGAGGACCGCGAAGCGTTCGCCAACGATCCGCTGAACCTGCTCGCCGTCGACGGCACCTCGAATCAGCAGAAGGGCGACGGGGATGCCGCGACCTGGCTGCCGTCGAACAAGGACTTCCGCTGCGACTACATCGCCCGGCAGGTCGCGGTGAAGGCGAAGTACGGACTGTGGATGACGCAGGCCGAGCACGGCGCGAGTATCCGGGTGCTCTCGCAGTGCCCCGAGCAGCCTGCGCTGTACTGACTCCTTGCTCCAGTCATTGTTGGGATCGTCTCGATGAACGTCGACCTATAGTCCCGTTCTACTGTTGATGGATTGGGCGAGGGGCAATCATGGATGGCGCGGACGAGGACGGCTGGTCTAACGTCGCGGCCGAATGGGCGGCCCTCTGGGGAGATTTCTCCGGCCCCGCCCGGCAAGCCCTGATCGACACGAGCGGTATCGGCCCAGGGTCACGCGTGCTCGACGTCGGCTGCGGCAGTGGTGAGTTCCTCGCCATGTTGAGCCGCCTGGGAGCATTCGCCGCCGGCACCGATCCAGCTCCGGGAATGCTCGAGCTGGCCAGGCGCCGAAGTCCGGCCGCGGACATCCGTCCGGGTACCGCCGAAGCGATCCCCTGGCCCGATGACAGTTTCGACGTCGTCACCGCAGTCAATGCGTTCCAGTTCGCCGAGAACACGCGTGACGCGCTGGCGGAGGCGGTCAGGGTCGCGGTTCCCGGCGGTTCGATTGCCGTCTCGAACTGGGCGGAGGGCGAACTCAACGACCTGAACACGATCGAGGCCGCCGTCGCCCACGCCGATGGTGAAGAGCTGGCGCCGGATGGCGAGCTCCGCCGGGCCTGCGGCCTGCAGGAGCTGTTCCGCGACGGAGGACTCGAGCTCATCGCCGCGGGACTCGTCGATGTTCCGTGGGAGGCCATCGACGATGATGCCCTCATTGACGGCGTCCTCCTCGGCGAGACCGCCGAGAGGGCGTTGTTCGCCCGGGTGGTGGTCGAGGCCGCACAGCCCTTCCGGATGGCATCCGGGAGCTACCGACTGGTCAATCGGTTCCGGTATGCGGTCGGGCGGGCACCGAAGTAACCACCCAGTGCCCCGAGCAGCCGACCCTGGACTAGCCGTTCGCCCGCATGAACTCCGCCACGGCCGGCGCCAGCAATGCACCGATCTCGGCGGCGGACTTCTTGACGCCGGCGACTTCGAACGAGTGGCCGCCGCCCTCGCGCCAGTCGATCACCGCGTTCGCGCCGATCCGCGACACGACTCCGTCCAGCAGCTCGGGCGTCGCGAACGAGTCGCGGGTGCCTTGGAGGAACAGCATCGGCAGCGAGAGCTCGTACAAGTGCTCGTCGCGCAGCTTGTCGGGCTTGCCCGGCGGGTGCAGCGGGTAGCCGAGAAAGACCAAGCCCGCGACATCCATCCCGTCCGCGACGGCCATTGACGCCATCCGACCGCCGAACGACTTGCCCGCCGCCCACACCGGCACGCCGGTGGAACGCGAGTGGGCGGCATCCGTCACCGCCTTCCAGACCGAGATCGCGGCCGGTGGCCGGTCGGGGAAGCGGCGCCCGGCGTCCCGATACGGGAAGTTGAAGCGCAGCGTGGCAACGCCTTCTTCGTTCATGGCGCTGCTGAATCCGGCGAGGAACGGATGCTCCTTGCCCGCGCCGGCGCCATGCGCGATCACCAGCGTGGCGAACGGATTCCCGGGCCGGGCATACAACGCAGAGACGCTGTCGTCGCCTGCGGGGATGGTCAGGGCTTCATCGGGCACCCTCCCATCTTGCTACTCCTGCGAGATTCGCACCGTGTTGCCGGACGGGTCACGGAATGCGCAGTCGCGCGGCCCCCAGGGCTGGTCCATCGGTTCCTGCAGCACCTCGGCACCCGACGCCCGCACGCGCTCGTAGGTGGAGTCGAGGTCGTCGGCGCGGAACACCAGCATGGGCAGCACGCCCTTGGTCAGCAGTTCCTGCATGGCGTCGCCGTCGGCCTTCGAGCGTCCGGCGTGCGGTTCGGAGAGCACGATCCCGAGACCGGGCTGGCTGGCGGTGCCGAGGGTGACCCAGCGGAATTCGCCGGATGACACGTCGTTCTGCACCTCGAGGCCGAGCGCGTCACGGTAGAAGGCGAGCGACTCATCCACATCGTTCACGGTGACATTGGTGTACTGGAGTGCGATAGTCATGCGGCCAGATTAGGCCTGAGGTATCGGCGCCGCTTCTCGAATCCTGCTCGGTCTGGTGCGCTGCTTGGCGATGCACGGTGGCATCGCCGTGACGGCGTGATGCTCCATCGCACGGTAGGCACTCGGCGACATCCCGACCAGTTCGCTGAAGCGCGAGCTGAACGAACCGAGCGAGGTCGCCCCGACCGCCATGCAGGCTTCGGTCACGGACAGGTCGCCGCGCAGCAGGGCCATCGCTCGCTCGATGCGACGGGTCATCAGGTAGTTGTAGGGCGTCTCGCCGTAGGCGGCCTTGAACTGGCGGGAGAGTGCGCCGGCGACATCAGCGCGCGCTGCGCCGTCGTCGGCACGTCGAGCGGCCGGGCGTACTCCCGGTCGATCAGGTCGCGCGCGCGGCGCAGATGCGCGAGGTTCGCGAGCTCCTGCGGGGTCACACGATGAGGGTACCGCTACCCGTGATCGGTCGGCTCAACCCCGACCAAGGTTGCGGCGGCGTTCTCATCAGCGTTGAGCCGATCTCTGACGAGGTGCTCCACGAGAACCGGGATGAAGTCGCGCACTGGCCGTCCGGCGAACTCGTCGTGAGCCTGGCGAACCAACGCGGCGATGCGGTCGCGGGCGACCGTTGGGAATCGTTCGGCGAGCCGATCGATTGAGTGCTCGACTGCAACCTGCTCCTCGTCGAAGTTCATAGCTCCAGTGTTGGGGTGGGAGTGGAGGAGGTCAACGGTGGTTGTCAACCTAGGCGGCGCGCTCGGCTGCGACCAGTTCGCGGGCGGCCGGGGCCACCTCGGCGCCGAATAGTTCGATGGTCGCGGCATCGTCGCTGGCGAGAATGAACCCGGAGGTGCCGTACTCGAGCGCGATCTCGGCGGCCTGCTCGGCCCATTCCGCGGGCGGTCCCGAGAACAGGCCGGTTCCGGATGTCTGGAACCTGCCGCCGATGTTCAGCAGGCGCCGCACGGCCCGCGGGTCCCGTCCGGCAGCCTGCGCGCCCTGGTCGATGAGGGCGTTCATCCGGACGAGTTCGGCCGGGCCGTTCTTGAGATAACCCAGCGAAGGCAGCCAGCCGTCACCGGCGCGACCGGTGAGCCGCAGCATCCGCGGCTTGTACGCACCGATCCAGATGCCCATGTCGTGCGCCGGTGCCGGTCCGCGCTTTGCTCCGGCGACCTGGTAATAGCTCCCGTCGACCCGCACGCCGCCGCGCGCATCGGTGTTCCAGACCTCGCGGAAGATCCGGATCGCCTCTTCGAGCGCGTCGACACCCTGGCCGGGCGTCAGTCGCCGTCCGCCCATCGCCTCGATCGCGTCCCAGAAGCCGCCCGAGCCGATGCCGAGCTCGATCCGGCCACCGCTGAGCAGATCCAGCGACGCGGCAGTGCGCGCGAGCATCACCGGGTCCCGGAGCGGAAGGTTGGTGACGTTGGCGCTGATCCGGATGCGATCGGTCCGCGCGGCGATGTAGGACATCAGTGTCCACGTGTCATGGAACCGCGGCTGGTACGGGTGGTCCTGGAAGGTGGCCAGGTCCAGTCCGGCCTGATCCGCGATCACAGCAAGGTCGACCGCGTGCTGTGCGGGCTGGTTCAGCGGGGTGATGAAGACCCCGAACTGCAGGTCGTGTCCGTAGTCGGTCATGATGCTGCCTCCTCGGCGAGCGCGGGGGCGATTGGAAAGTTGTCGTTGAACAGATTGTCAGGGTCGAACCGGGCTTTGAGCTCGCGCAGTCGTGCCAGGGTCATCGGCGTGAAGGCGTCTTCGAGCTGTTCCGGCCCACTCTCGGTCTCGAAGCTCAGGTAGAGACCGTCCATGAACGGATAGAGGCTGTCCCAAGCGGCATTCAGCCAGGCGCGGTTCGAGCCCATCGCACTGATGGCGAAGTTCGCATCGCGATGCGCGTACGCAGTGGCATCCGGAGCGATGTCGGATGCCGCGCCTCCGGTTGCCCGGATCTGGAAGAACTGGGTGACCCCGCTCCGCACGAAGCGCGCGGTCGCCTCGGCGAACTCCGGGGTGATGTGCCGGGTCAGCCCGGAGCGGCTGACCGGCTCGCCCCGCCCCTGGTGGGCAACGTCCTGCGCCTTCAGGAGGGCCGCGGCGTAGGGCAGCAACTGAACGGACTGCTGGTACAGCGGTGCAATGTCGGCGAACGGCTGCAGTTGGGCAATGATCGTGTCTGGATCGTCTGAGTCGACCATGGCGGACAGCTGTGCGATCATCGGCTGATCCGGACGGGGCGCGCCCATCAGCAGGAAACTAGTGGTCTGCCGCGGCGCCGACTCCTGCGTGGCGCCCCACCTCATCAGGAAGTCCGCAGTGTCGTCGACGACGAAGACGAGTTGCGCCCAGCCGACGGCGGGCACCACGGCAGCCTCGAATTCGAACGCGGTGACGATGCCGAAGTTCGCGCCGGCACCGCGGACGGCCCAGAACAGTTCGGGGTTCTCGGTGTCGCTGGCGTGCACCTCGGAACCGTCGGCGAGCACCAGGTCGACGGCCCGCAGGTGGTCGATGGCCAGGCCGTGGTTGCGGCCGAGGAAGCCGATTCCGCCGGTGGTCGCGAGCCCGCCGACGCCGACTCCGCCGAAGTCGCCCGAGCTGATCACCAGGCCGTGCGGTTCGAGGGCGGCCGCGACATCCTGCCAGCGCGCTCCCGGGCCAATCCGCACCAGACGGCTGCCCTCGTCGAGCACCTCGATGTCGTTCATCGCAGCGAGACTGATGACGATGCCGCCGTCGTTGGTGGAGCGGCCGCTGATGCCGTGCCCACCGCTGCGCAACGACAGCGGTACGTGGCGATGATCGCGCGCGAAGGCGAGCGCCGCGACCACGTCGGCCGTGTTCCGGGCTTGCAACACGAGGCCGGGCGAACCGCCACGGAGGTAGGTCGACCGCGTCCGCGAGTACACGGTGTCGCCGGGTTCGACCGCGATGTCGGCCAGTGCAGCAGGCAGTCCGTCGTAGTCAATCCCCGGACGGCGCTTGGCACGCGCCTCGGCACGACGAGGTACGCGTTCGGCTCCAGGTGCCGCGGCGCGGAGGGTCGGGATGACCTCGCGGGCGAATGCCTCAATCGCGGCAGGGTCATCGGTGCGCAAAAAGAAGCCGGAGACGCCCTCCGCGAGCAGCGGTGCGAGATCGATGGCGGGGTCGGTCACAGTGACCGTGCGGCGGATCTCGCGCGGGTCGCGACCCAGCTCGCGGGCGGCCGCGTCAATGGCGGCATTGGCAGCGCGGAGTTGCTCCGGCGCGGTGACAGTGGTGAGCCAGCCGTCGGCTTCGCGGCCGGCGAGCTGCAGCGTCCGTGGGTCGTCGCCGGCCAGGTGGATCGGAACGTCGTGCGCGGGAGCCGGCCCGCGTTCGGCCCCGCCGACACGGAAGTGGTCGCCGTTGTAGCGCAGCAGTCTTGCGTCGTCGACGTTCCACATCGCGCGCACCACGTCGAGGGTTTCAGCGACCGCCTCGGAGTCGTCACCGCGGAACGCGAGCTCGAGCCGACCATTTGAGAGCAGGTCCAGGCTGGCCGATTTGCGGGCCAGGACGGCGGGGAACTCCGGAACTGGCAGCGCGGCCGACAGACGGACGCGCGCGGTTCGCGCGGCGATCCAGGACAGCAGCGTCCACTGATCCAATTGATCGTCGGTCTCGATGCTCACGCTGTCGAAGCCTCGCTGCTCGCTGAGCTCAGCCAGCTCCGCGGTGGTGATCGAGGTGCCGAACTGGAGTGCGTGGCGGTAGCTCATGGTGAATCAACTCTGCCGAATGGACGCGACATCCGCCAATCCACCGTAAGCTACTTACCAAGAGTTAGCGAGGTCGCCCGTGGACACTGAGTTCGAGCACATCAACGACGACGAATGCCGCAGGTTCCAGGCATCCGTCGAACTGGCCGGTCGCAAATGGGTGGCCGCGATCCTGCTCGCTGGGGCGCGCGGCGCGCGGCGGTTCTCGGAGTACCGAACCCTCGTTGAGGGCATCTCGGATCGGCTGCTCGCGGCTCGACTGAAGGAACTCGAGACCGAGGGCCTCATGCACCGCGACGTCCAGCCGACCACTCCCGTGTCGATCAGTTACGCTCCAACGGCATCGGGACAGCAACTGATCTCGCTGCTGCATCCACTCGTGACCTGGAGCCGAGAGCGGCAAGCGGCGGCGCCACTGTGACCCGATGTCGAGTGTTGCGGCACGGCGAGACGCGGCTTAGACTCAACGACATTCGAAGATCTGTTCGAATGAAAGGTTTCGGCTGATGCGCACCTCATACCCTGTCCAGGCGGTCGCTCTCTGGTTCAGCGACGGCTTTCCCGCCCGGCTCGTGCATGCCGGTGAGCGCTGGCGGGTCACTGACACTCCGACCCGACTGTTCGGCGAAGACGAGGCGATCCCGCCGATGATCACACACCCGCCGAGCCGGCCGATCGGCTGGCGTTTTCAGGCCACCAGCGCCAGCGGCGTCACGCAGATGTTCGAGGTGGTCGAGGTCGACGGAGAGTGGCTGCTCGGCCGCGTGTACGACTGAGCGCCGAACGCCGCTCGCCTGACTCAGGGGGCGTCGATACCGCGCTCCGCGAGTTCGGCACTGATGTCCTCCCGCGCCCGGAAGGCAAGATTAAGGACCTCCGTGGTCAGGATGCTCGGGAATCGTGACGCCGGCGTCGCGATGGACACGGCGGCGATCGGGCGACCGGATGCCCCGCGCAGGGCCACGCCGATCGCGCACACTCCGCTCTCGGCGCTTCCCCGATTGAGTGCGTAACCCTGCCGCGCGATGCCGCGGAGTTCACGGCGAAAGGCGGCGTACTCGGCGTCCGCCATCCGCTCGCCTGCGATATCCGCGCCCTGCGATCGATAAAGCCGCTCAAGCACCTGCTCGTCCACGGTCGCGAGCAGGACCTTGCCCCCGGAGGTGCGGTGTGCAGGCAGCACCTGGCCCTGCCTATTGCTCACCCGCAGAACATTCGACGATTCGACGGTAGAGAGGAACCTCACCGTTGCGCCGACGCGGATCATAAGGTTGACCGACTCATTCAGGCGGCCGGCAAGCAATTCAAGGTACGGGTGCGCGACGTCACGAAGCGCTCGCGTCCAGGAGGTGCGCACCGGGTTCCCATCCAGGCCGGGACCGGGAAGATAGGCGTGCGATTCGTCCTGCACGGCGAAACCGCGGTAGACCAACATCGTCAGCAGCCGGTGAGTGGTCGAGGGCGCGATTCCCAATTCGGCGGCGGCATCCTTCACCCGCAGGCGGCCCTGATCGCGCAGCAGCTGCAGCAGCCAGAGCGCGTTGTCGACCGAGTCGATCGCGTACTGAGGACGGTGCTGCATCGACGCATTCTGCACGGAAGAATCCTATTGCCAACCGCATTCTGCAACGCAACAGTTGTCGCAATCGCGGACGACGCAGTCCCGGGTCACTCATCAAGGAGGATGATGGACATCGATTTCGAGGAACTCGCGATCTTCGTCGAGACGCTGGAGAACACCGACTTCACGCACTTCCTGTACGAGAAGGGCGACCTGCGCATCGAGGTGCGCCGGGCGGGCGCAACCGAGATCCCGTCGCCGACGCCCACCGCGGTTGTTCCCAGGCCAGCTGCAGCTTCCCCGGCCTCTCCCGATTCGCCCGGCTCCCCGCCGTCGCCGTCGCCGTCGCCGTCGCCGGAATCATCCTTGTCACCGAGTGACCCGCCCGCTTCAGCCCCACTCGCACCCGTCGCCACCGAGGCTGACGTCGTGGTCACGGCCCCGCTGCTCGGCACCGTGTACCTGGCCCCCAAGCCCGGCGAGGCGCCGTTCGTCGAGATCGGTTCCACGGTTCTCGCCGAGTCGTCGTTGTGCATCGTCGAGGTGATGAAACTGATGAACACCGTGCACGCCGGCACCGGCGGCGTCATCAGCGCCATCCATGTGCGGGACGGGGAGCTCGTCGAGCACGGGCAGGCGCTGTTCAGCATCCGCCCGGACGCGGCAGTATGACCGCGCACCGCGTCTTCGTCGCCAACCGCGGTGAGATCGCGGTGCGGATCCTTGACGCGTGCGCGCGGCTCGGGGTGGAAACGGTGCTCGGGGTGTCCGCCGCCGATGTAGAGACGCTGGGCGCCCGCCGCGCCGACCGCACCGTGGTCCTCGGACCGGCCCGCTCGACCGATAGCTACCTCTCCATTCCCGCCGTCGTGCACGCCGCCGTCGCCACCGGATGCACCGCGCTGCACCCGGGCTACGGATTCCTGTCTGAGCAACCCGAGCTCGCCCGGCTCTGCGCCGAGAACGGCATCATCTTCATCGGGCCGACCGCGGAACAACTCGAGGCGCTCGGCGACAAATTGCGCGCTCGGGAGCTCGCGGCATCCCTTGGCGTTCCGCTTGCCCCGGGAGGGGAGGCCGACACCCTGGCCGAGGCGCAGGCCCTCGCCGAGCAGATCGGATACCCGGTGCTGATTAAGGCAGCGCACGGCGGCGGCGGGCGTGGCATGAAGCTGGTCGAGGCCTCCGAAGAACTCGAGCACGCGTGGTCGGTCGCCTCGTCCGAGGCGGAGTCCGCGTTCGGCGACGGCACCGTCTTCCTCGAGCGCTACATCCGCGACGCCAAGCACATCGAAGTGCAGGTCATCGGCGACACCCACGGACATCGCGTTCACCTCGGCGAGCGCGAGTGCTCGGTGCAGCGCCGCTACCAGAAGGTGATCGAAGAGGCGCCATGCGCCGCCCTCTCCGCCGAGAACCGGCGGCTGCTGCACGAGTCCGCGCTGCGGATCGCCGATGCTCTCGACTACATCAGCCTCGGCACTGTGGAGTTCCTCTACGACGTGCAGCGCGAGCGGCTCAGCTTCCTCGAGGTCAACCCGCGCGTGCAGGTCGAGCATCCGGTCACCGAGGCCGTCACCGGCGTGGACCTGGTGCGCGAGCAGTTGCTCATCGCCTTCGGTGAGCAACTGTCCTTCGCACAGGCCGACGTCACGGTGTCCGGTCACGCCATCGAATGCCGGATCACCGCCCAGGATCCGGATGCCGACTTCCAGCCGTCGCCCGGACGCGTCATCCGCTGGCGACCACCGGCCACCGGCGGCATCCGCGTCGACTCGCACATCTACGAGGGCTACCTGTTCCCGCCGTATTACGACGCGCTCATGGGCAAGCTGATCGCGTTCGGCAACGATCGCGATGACGCTGTCTCGCGCGTGCAGCAGGCACTTGCTCGGTTCGAGATCGCCGGGCCACGCACCAACCTGCCGCTCCTGCAGGCGATCACCGGGCATCCCGATTTCGCGGCCAATACGGTGACCACGCATTGGCTGGAAGGCATGATCAAGGAGGCCGTCCATGGCTGACATCCGTTTGGTCGATGTGTCGTTGCGCGACGGCAACCAAAGCCTCTGGGGCGCAACCGGCGTGACCAACAAACTGGTCTCCGACGTGGCCCCATCGCTCGGTCGGGTCGGCTACCACGCGGTCGAGCTAATGACCAGCACCATGTTCGCGACCGCGGTGCGCTACCACTCGGAGGACCCGTGGCAGCGGGTGCGCGATGCGCACGCCGCCATGCCTGACACCACACTGGGCTTCCTCACCACCGGCAAGCGCTTCATCAGCTTCACCCGCACCCCGGACAACCTGTTCGAGCTCGCGTTCGACCTGCTCAGGCGCAACGGGATCACCCGGCTGTGGGTGATCGATCCGATGCACAACATGGCGGACACGATCCGCACCGCGGAGATGGCCAAGCGGGTCGGATTCGAGGAGGTCATCGGCGGTATCTGCTACAGCATCAGCCCGGTGCACACCGACGAGTACTACCTCGACAAGATCGCCCAGCTGGATGACACGGATGCCGTCGACGGGCTCTACCTGAAGGACCCGGCCGGGCTGCTCACCCCTCAGCGGGTCGCCGACATGGTGCCGCGGCTGAACGCTCGCCTGCGCCACAAGACTCTGAACGAGCTGCACTCGCACTGCAACACCGGGCTCGCGCCGCTCACCCTGCTTGAGGCGGCCGACCACGGCATGGACATCCTGCACACGGCACTGCCGCCGCTCGCGAACGGCGCATCGCACACCAACGGTCTGCAGCTGATCGAGAACCTCGCCGCTCGCGGCCACACGGTGAATGTCGACGCCGGGGCGATGGCCGAGGCATCCGGGGTGATGAGCCGGTTTGCCCGGCTTCACCGGCTGCCTGCGGGCGCGCCCGCGGAGTACGACGAGGTGTATTACCGGCACAACATCCCCGGCGGCGTGCTGTCGACCCTGCGCCGGCAGCTCAGCGAGATCGGGCAGGAGGCGCTGTTCCCCGCCGTGCTCGATGAGGCGGTGCAGGTGCGCGAAGACCTCGGCTGGCCGATCGTGGTGACCCCGTTCGCCCAGTACATCGTGACCCAGGCAACCCTGAATGTGATGGCCGGCGAGCGCTACGCGCGGCTCTCCGACGAGGTGATCGACCTGCTGCTCGGCGAGTTCGGCGAGATGCCCGGCCCAGTGGATCAGGACCTGCTCGACCGCGCCACCAGCTCACACCGCGCCCGGGAGCGGGAGAACACGCCCGAGCCGCCCAGCCTCAAGGAACTGCGGCAGCGGTTCGGGCTTGGCATCAGCGATGAAGACTTGCTGATGCGGGCGCTCATGCCCGGCCAGCAGGTCGATGCCATGGTCGAACGGCGTGACAGCGCGGCGACCGGTTCGCTGCGCACCCTGCTCGCCGGTCTCAGTGGCGCGCCCGATGTTCGCTCGTTCAGCGTGACCAGCTCGACCAGCACCCTGACGGTGCAGAGAGGAACGAGCTCGTGACCGAGTCGACGACCGCCCCGATCGGACTGGAACGGCTGGCCGAGGCGACCGGCTGGGTGCTCGATGTTGACGGATGCCTCGTCAGCACGAGTCGCGCGGGCGGATCGGGCGGCGTGGCCATTCCCGGCGCGATCGAGTTCGTTGCGGCGCTCCGTGAGTCCGGCCGGTCGATCCGGGTGTGCACCAACGCCTCGCAGAAGTCGCCACGGGAATACGCCCAGCACCTGCGCGCCCTCGGCTTCGACATCCGGGATGACGAGTTCCTGACCGCGGGCAGCGCGGCAGCGCTCTATTTGGCCGACCACCACCCGGGCAGCCGCATCCTGGTGCTCGGCGAGAGCGGTCTGCTGGAGCCGATCCGCGCGCTGGGGCTCGACGTGGTCACCGATTCCTCGGCCGAGGCGGATGTCGTCGTGGTCGGCGCCGACGACCACTACAGCACCGCTGATCTGAACGCCGCCTGCCTGGCTGTCGCCGACCGCGGGAGCCCGCTCTACGTGACCGTTGACACCCCCTGGTTCCACGGCGGACGCGGCCGGTCGATCTGCGTCTCGGCCGCGATCGCGCACGCGATCACCTGGGTGACCGGCGTGCAGCCGACCGTGCTCGGCAAGCCGTCACCCGCCCTGGCCGAAACCCTGCGCCACCAGCTCGGCGGCCCAGACAAGACTCTCGCGGTGGTTGGAGACGCTCCGGCGGAACTCCGGCTGGCGCAGGAAATGGACGCCTTCGGGCTCCTGGTGCTGACCGGTGCCACCCGCGACAGTGACGTCGCGGGCCTCGGCCCCGAGCTGCGCCCGCACCTCGTGGCGGACAGCGTCCGCCACATCAACTCACTGCTGTCTCCCTATCTCTGAAGGAGTACCACCATGAGCACCTCCGACCACTTCCCCTTTATCCGTGAGTTCCAGCCGCCCGCCGGGGCCGAAGGCTGGGAGCGGATGTACCCGTACTTCCTGACCTCGCAGCCCGAGGGCGAACAGCTCGAAGACGAGCGCCTCTGGTTCGCCGACACCATGCACTGGTCGCGCGCGGTGTACCCGCTCGACAGCATCGGCGCCGAAGCGGTTTACCTGGGCGCCGGGCAGAACAGCGCACGCATCTTCGCGCTGCCCACCTCGCTCGGCCTGGACATGCGCGTGGTCAACGGGTACGTCTACATCTCCCCCACCGGCATCACGGACCCGGACGTGATCAACGAGCGGCTCGTGCACTTCCAGGAGCGCGCCGGCTACTACTTCGCCAACTGGGAGGAGCTGTACGAGCAGTGGAAGAACAAAATGACCTCGGTGGTCGAAGCCATGCGCGGCATCGATTTCCCGGCCCTCGCCGAGTACGAACCGATTGAGGTGGTCACCGAGGCCCGCGGCCGCTCGACCGCGTGGGACCTGATCGCCAGCTACCACAAGCTGATCGACGACTTCTTCGTTGCCTGGCAGTACCACTTCGAGTTCCTCAACCTCGGCTACGGCGGTTACATCACCTTCTTCCAGACCTGCAAGCAGTTCTTCCCCGAGATCTCGGACCAGTCGGTAGCCCGGATGGTCGCCGGTGTCGACGTGCTCGCTTTCCGTCCGGATGACGAGTTGCGCGGCCTCGCGCGTAAGGCAGTTGAACTCGGCGTCGACAGCATCGTCAGCAGCGGTGATGACCCGGCGGCGATTATCGCGAGCCTGCGTGACAGCGAGAACGGCCGGGCGTGGATCGACGCGCTCGAGACCGCGAAGGATCCGTGGTTCAACTACTTCGCCGAGTACGGCTTCCTGCATGACCAGGACACCTGGCTGTCGAACCCGTCCATCCCCTTCGCCGGCATCGCTCGGTATATCGAGATGCTGCAGGGCGGCGAGGAGATCGCCCGGGATGTCGCCAAGCTACGCACCGAGCGTGACGCCATCGTCGCCGAATACCGCGGGCTGCTCGCGGAGGACGAAGCGGCGCAGTTCGACGGCATGCTGCAGCTTGCGCGCACGGTGTTCCCGTTCATCGAGGAGCACAACATCTACGTCGAGCACTGGACCCACTCGGTGTTCTTCCAAAAGCTGCGCGAACTCTCCGCGCGGCTGGTCGAGGTCGGATTCTTCGCCGACGCCGAGGACATGTACCTGCTGAACCGGATCGAACTCGACGAGGTGCTGGCCGACGTGGTCCAGTCGCATGTGATCGGCGTTCCCGCCCGGGGCGTGCAGAAGTGGCGCGCGGAAGTCGCCGAGCGTAAGGGCATGATGACCGCCCTGCGCTCGCAGGCCGCGGCACCCGCCCTCGGCACCCCGCCTGCGGAGATCACCGACCCGTTCGCGATTATGAACTACGGGGTCACCACCGAGCGCATCCGCGACTGGCTCGGCCAGTCGAGCGGCGAAGGCGCGCTCACCGGGGCGGCAGCATCCCCCGGCGTCGTCGAGGGTATGGCCCGGGTGATCCTGACCGAGAAGGACCTGCCGCAGCTGCAGCCGGGCGAGATCCTGGTCGCCCCGATCACCGCCCCATCGTGGGGTGCGGCGTTCTCGGTGGCATCCGCAGTGGTCACCGACATCGGCGGCATGATGTGCCACGCCGCGATCGTCTGCCGCGAGTACGGGCTGAGCGCCGTCGTCGGCACCGGCTTCGCCACCAGCCGGATCAAGACCGGTCAGCGCATCCGAGTGAACGGCGACGACGGCACGGTGACCATCATCGGTGAAGCAGAGGAGGCAGCATGACAATCCTCACCGATTCCACGGCGCCGGAGGCGTCGGACCTGAGCCTGGTGGGCGGTAAGGCCCTCGGGCTGGCCAGGATGACCGCGGGCGGCATCCCGGTCGCCCCCTGGCTGACGGTGTCGACGCGGGTGCACCGCGCGTTCCTCGAGCAGACGCAGCTGAACTTGCGAATCGAACGCGTGATCAACGCGATCGACTGGAGTTCGCAAGACAGCCTGGCGGACGCCGAGCGCCAGATCGCCGCGATCTTCGCTGAGACTCCGGTCCCTTCCGACATCGCCGAGGATGTGGTCGCCGGATACCGGGGGCTCGCCGAACGACTCGGGGTGCCCGAACTCTCGGTCGCGGTCCGGTCATCGGCGACCGCGGAGGACACTGCTGACTCGAGCTTCGCCGGCGAGTACGAGACCTACGTCGGAATCACCGGCGCCGAGCAGGTCGTCGAGTACGTCAAGCTGTGCTGGGCGAGCGGTTTCACCGCCCATGCCCTGGCGTACGCGCACGACCGCGGGTTCTCTCCGCTGGCGGTGTCTATGGCGGTCGTGGTTCAGAAGACGGTCAAGGCACGTGCGGCCGGGGTCATGTTCACCCTCAGTCCCGCAACCGGCGATCGTTCGCGGATCGTGGTCGAGGCCAGCTGGGGGATCGGGCTCGCCGTCGTCGGCGGCGAGGTCACTCCAGACCGGTACGCGGTCGACAAGGTGAGTCTCACCATCCTCGACCGCATCCCCGGCGACAAGAAGATCGAGTACCTAGATGGGCAGACCTCGACACCGGTCGATGACGCCCGACAGGCGCAACTCTGCCTGTCCGACAGCGAGGTGCTCGAGTTGGCACGGCTGGGGAAGGCATTGGAGAAGCAGCAGGGCGGCCCGCAGGACATCGAGTTCGCGATTGACCGCGAACTGGCCGACGGGGCGAACATCATCCTGCTGCAGTGCCGTCCCGAGACGGTGTGGTCGACGCGCAAGCGCGCTGCTGCCGCGGCCCTGCCGCTGATGGATCAGGTTGCCGCGAGCGTGTTCGGGCTCGGCAAGCCCGGCTCGGCGGACTCCGCCGGCTCGGCCGGATCTCCCGGTAAGCGTGCCTTCGTTCTGACGGAGGTCGGCCATGCCCATTGATGCGCACTGGGATGCCGACAGCGACACCCGACCGTGGGCGGAGACGCAGCAGGCGCAGCTACGGCAGGTGCCGGAGTTCATCCGGCGCCTGTCGGCAGCGTCGGAGGCGTGGCGGGATCATCTTCAGGGGGCGGATGTCTCGGAGCAGACCTCCGTCGAGAGCCTCAGCAGCATCCCGTTCACCACCAAGGACGACCTGCGCGCCAGCCAGGCTGAGACGACGGTGGGCAATCCGCTCGGTCGGCTACAGGCCGCGCCAACCGGTGAGCTGGTACAGATCATCGCGTCGTCAGGGACGACCGGGACGCCGGTGTTCTTCGGACTGACAGAGGGCGATTGGGCGCGTTGGAAGCACAGCATCGGCAACGCCTTCTTCACCGCCGGAGTGCGGCGGCCGAGCGTGGTCGCACTGACCACGGGCATGCCCATGGTTGCCGGCGGCATCGCCTACGCCGACGCCATTCGAGAGGCTGGCGGCACGCTGGCCTGGGTCGGAGGGCAGACCGTGCCACGTACCGCGACGATCCTCGAGCGGTTGAGCGTCGATGTGTTCGTCGGCACGGCCTCGTACGCCACCTTCTTCGCCGACCGGGTCGCCGAAGAACTCGGCAAGCCAGCCACCGAACTGTCGGTGCGCACGATCATCGGTGGCGGCGAGCCGGGCCTCGGCGTGCCCGAGATCCGCGAGAAAGTCGCCGCAGCCTGGGGAGCAACCCGCGTGAGCGAGATCATGGGGCTCGGCGACGTGCTGCCTGCCATGTGGGCGGAGTGTCCCGTCGGCCAGGGCATGCACTTCACCGCAGCACCCAGCGTGTTGGTCGAACTGATCGACCCGGACAGCCGCGAGCATGTGCCCTGGGAGCCGGGCGCCACCGGAGAAGCCGTTTACACGACGCTGCTACGGGAAGCATCGCCCGTTGTTCGATTCCGGTCGCGCGACCACATGCAGGTCACCGCGGTGGACTGCGCCTGCGGGCGCACCTCCCCCACCGTGCGCTGCATCGGCCGCACCGACGACATGCTCATCTACAAGGCGATGAACGTGTTCCCGTCGGCGATCCGCGAGATCGCCTTGGGCGCCGGCGAGGGAAGGCTGACTGGTGCGATGCGTATTCGTAAAGACAGCGCCGCGCAGGTGCGCTTCGACGATCCGATCCCCGTAGAGATCGAGGTGCGGGATGACGTGTCCGTCGCCGAGCAGACCGCGCTGCTGGATGCCATCGCCGAGCAGGTGCGGCAGCAACTGCGGGTGCGGATCCGCCCCGAAGCGTTGCAGCCGGGCACGATCCCGGTCGGCGCCTACAAAAACGCACTCACCTACGTCCCCGAGCCACGATGAGCGTCGAACAGAAGGCGCTCGATTTGGACGGAATCAGCGCAATCGATGTGCATGTGCACATCGACGTCGACGATCACGGCCACGCGTCCCTTCCCGATGCGTTGATGGCGGGAGCACACGCGCACTTCCAGTCATCCGGCGGCATCCCGAAACTAACCGAGATCGCCGAGTACTACCGCGAACGCTCGATGGCCGCGGTGGTGTTCACCGTGGATTCCGAGTCGGTGACCGGCCATCGCGCGATCTCGAACGACGAGATCGCCGACGGCGCGGCCGCCAACTCAGACGTGCTCATCCCGTTCGGCAGCATCGACCCGGCGAAGGGTGATGTGGCGGTGACCGAGGCGCGGCGGCTGGTCACCGAGCGCGGCATCCGCGGTTTCAAGCTGCACCCGAACCTGCAGGCCTTCTTCCCCAATGATCGGAGCGTGTACCCGTTCTACGAGGAGATTCAGGCCCTGCAGGTGCCGATCATTTTCCACACCGGGCAGAGCGGGATCGGATCGGGGATGCGTGGCGCTGGCGGGCTGCGGCTCAAGTACTCGAACCCGATCCACCTCGATGACGTCGCGGTGGACTTCCCCGACCTGCGCATCATCATGGCGCATCCGTCCTTCCCCTGGCAGGACGAGGCACTCGCTGTGGCGACCAAGAACCCCAACGTGTACATCGACCTGTCGGGGTGGTCGCCGAAGTACTTCCCGCCCAACCTGGTGCAGTACGCGAACAGCCTGCTGAAGGAGCGGGTGCTCTTCGGATCGGACTATCCGTTGCTCACGCCCGACCGCTGGATCGCCGACTTCGACAAGCTCGAGATCAAATCCGACGTGCGGCCGATGATCATGAAGCAGAACGCGATGCGGGTGCTCGGCCTCGGGTAGAGGCCGAGCATGTGCGGCTACGCCGCGGCGCGCTCCCAAGTGAGGTAGGAGTTGACCTCGACGCCACCGGACATGATCGGCACCGCAGTCGACAGGTGCAGGTTCTTGCCGTCCGTCTCCACCACGCGCGGCTGGGTCTGGCCGATCCAGTTCGGGAACATCGACACGGTCATGCCGTGCGTCAGCGCTTCGTCCGAGACCTCGAACGGGCCGGAGTAGGCGATGTAGCTCATCGACTTCTCCATCGCTTCGCTCTCGGTGACGTTGAACCAGTCGCCGGATGCCACCGGCTTGCGCTCCGGGTTCATCAGCTGGGCCGACATGAAGCCATCGGGCGTGTACATGATGATGCCCATCGGGTCCTCTCCCAGCGGATGGCGGTCAGCGGAGCCATCGGTCGGGCACTCAACGTAAGAGACGAGATTCCACGCGCCGATCAGGGTGTTGCGGAGTTCTTCGGCGGTCATGGCGGTCTTGTTCATTTTCGTTTCTTTCGCTGTGTGTGGTTTGGACGTATCCATCGTCTTTCCGGACGTCCGTTCGCGTCCAATGGTCAAAGTCGATTGAAATGATCAGATAATGCGATCATTGCATAGTGGATTTAAAACGGCTGAAGGCATTCCTCGCGATCGTTGAAACCGGCACGTTCGCAGCGGCCGCCGATGAATTGCGCTCGGCCCAGTCCACGATCAGTGCCAGCATCGGCATTCTGGAACGCGAGCTCTCGGTCGAGTTGTTCGATCGGTCGGCCCGGACCGCGGTGCTGACCGCGGCGGGTCGGGCGCTCGTCCCGGAGGCGAAAGAACTCCTGCGCCGTGAGGCGCTGACCCGCCGACTCGTCCAGGATGCGTCAACCAGCCTCAGCGGGGAACTGCGGTTAGGGGTGATCAGTTCGGTGGCGCCGGTACCCCTGCCGCGGGTGCTGCAGCGCTTCACCGCGGCACATCCGCAGGTCAGGCTTCGGGTTTTGTCGGATGCCATCGGCACCCAAGGGCTCATCGAACGCCTCCACCGGTCGGATCTGGATTTGGCGATCGTCGCGGGACCCTTGCCGGGTGGGACCAGGGCCGACGAGCGGGTCATCGAGGAACTGGCAGCGGGTGATCTCGTGTGCATCGTTCGCCGTGACGATCCGCTTGCTGAGGGCCGCAGCGTCCGACTGGATCAGATTGCCGAGCGTCGATGGGTCGAGGCACCGCCCGGTCAGGTCAATCGGTTCACGACGGATGCGGCATTCGCGGCGGCTCGGCTTCAGCGGACGGTTGCGCTGGAGATCGGCAATTCGGCCGAGGTCCCGGACTATGTGGCCGCCGGCATCGGCGTGGCTGTGGTCTCGGATTACGTGGTCCGAACGCGGGACGACCTCGTGGCGCTGCCGATCAGCGGCGCCAAGCTTCGCTGGTCGATTGGAGTCGCCCGCCTGCGGGAACGGGACTCCGCGGTGATGCAGGCGCTGTGGAATGAGTTGGTCGAAACGGTCAGGATTCAGCCGCTGCAGCAACCTTCTGGGTAACAACACCCGAAGGATGGTCGTCGGCGTGGATCGGCTAAGCCCGGCGAGCTGTCAAGAGTTCCGCCGAATGTTTTCTGCATAGCGGTCGAGGACGCCAAGGATCCCGCTGTGTTGCCACACGCGGTTACGCCGCAAGCCGGTTCGTTCCACCAGAACGCCGCGCTCGGTGAGCAGATCCAAAGTGCGCTGAGCAGTCATGTCATTCATCCGAAGCTCGCCTTTGAGGTACCTCGCGTTCACGATTGGCTGGCCAATCAGGCGCGGCAAGACGCGCCACGCGGCCGCATGGGCACGAACTCCCGAGAGCAGTGCGCGTGAATCGCTGAGCTGCGCGGCAAGTTGATCGACGAGGTCCCGCCCGGTTACCGCCGCGAAACGGGAGGCTCCGGCGAATCGGCGGATGATCGGTCCAGCGTCACCATGCCGAAACGCCGATAGAGCCTCGAAGTAGGACCCGATGTCGGTAAGGAGACCAGCGGAGATGGGCACGGTTGCGTGCGAGACCAGTCGTTTATTGCGCAACATGGCTTGCGCGAGCGCGCGTCCCGTCCTGCCGTTGCCATCGACGAACGGGTGGATTGTCTCAAACTGGGCATGCGCAACTGCCACCTGCATCAAGATGGGGAGATCGTCTCGGCGCGCGAACTCGATGACGTCGGCGACGGCTGCGGGCGCGCGGCCGTGCTGAGGCGCGACGAAATCGGCACCTACTGGCCCCGCATTGTCCTTGCCGATCCAGACGAGTTCGTTGCGGAACCGGCCCGCATGTTCCTCGGAGCCAGGTTGGTGCCGGAGCAACTCACCGTGTATGGCGAGAATCGCGTCCTCGTCAACACGATCCGATAGACGAAGTGCCGCTTCCATCGCACGAACGTTGCCTACTACAGTCCGCGCGTTGGATGCATCGCTCTCGTCGATCTCAGCGAGCGCAATCTGTTCGGCGCTGGTCGTGAGGTTCTCAATCTGAGAACTCGAGGCGCTCTCGGTACGGAGAAGAATCGCCGACATGGGACCCACCGCGGGATTCTCAGCGCCTAGCACGCGCAGGGCGTACAGGTCGAAGTCCACGAGTGCACGTGCGGCATCTTCGACGTCAGCACTCCATGTTCCGAAAAGGCTCGGCTGCCAATCGGCGATCGCGGCCGGGACGATCGACTGGTATGCCCCGCGCTGCCTCGCCAACTCAGCGCGGGAGTAGTAACCGGTGTCTGTCGGCGTCCACATTCGCGTTTCGTAGGACGCGCGCGGGACCGCGACAGCGTCGTCGACAGGATCCGTTATCACACCACCCATGCTACTAACACTTTCGGCAGGAAGTGTTAGTACATCATCCCGTTACTCACAGTTAGCCATTCACATTCGATCATCATCCGAGAAGGCCGGGGATTTTTCCGGGCACCCGGATGGCGTGCCCGGTACGGTCAAGCTCATGAGCAGGTTGCACCACCGAATTGCGGCCGCCATCATCATGGCGGCCGTTCCCCTACTGACTGGATGCGGCACCATCCCCACCGATCCGGACGGCACGTTCGACCGCGTCAGCGGCGGCACCCTGCGCGTCGGTGTCTCGCTGAACTCACCGTGGACCGAACAGGTAACTGAGGACCAGTTCGAAGGCACAGAGGTCGCGCTCGTGGAGAGATTCGCCGACGAACTCGACGCAGAGATTCAATGGACGATGGCCGGCGAAGAAGCGCTGATCCGCCGCCTGGAACACGACCAGCTCGACCTGGTGATCGGCGGACTCACCGATCAGACACCGTGGATCGACAAGGCGGCAATCACCCGCCCGTACGCCGAGACGAGTGATGAGCACGGCACGCGCAAGCATGTGATGGCGGTGCCAATGGGTGAGAACAGGTTCCTGGTCGAACTGGAGACGTTCCTGCTCGATGGGGAGGAAGGCTCATGACCCGCCGCTTCGGACGCACCGAGCTGCCGCCCCGCCAGCTCGAAGTGCTGAACAGGGCAATCCGGATCGAGTGGCTGACGATCGCCTTCCTGGCCGTCGCCGTGACGATGATCTACCTCGTGCTCGGCAACTCGCAGGCCATGAAGGCGGCCTGGGTCGAGGACCTGCTCTCGTTCCTGCCGCCGATCGCCTTCCTGCTCGCAATCCGGATCATCAACCGGCCACCAACGGCGAAGTATCCCTACGGCTACCACCGGTCGATCGGTGTTGCCCATCTGGTGGCCGGTGTGGCGCTTGCCACGATGGGCACGTTCCTGCTCGTCGACTCTGGGATGGGCCTGCTCACTGCGGAGCATCCGCCGATCGGCACGGTCGAGTTGTTCGGGGTGACGTTCTGGCTCGGCTGGCTGATGATGGGCGCCTTGGCGCTGACCATCCCACTGCCGATCTACTTCGGCCGCGTGAAGATGAAACTCGCCGAAGAGCTGCACGACAAGGTGCTCTACGCCGACGCCGACATGAACAAGGCAGACTGGATGACCGCAGTCGGAGGCATCGTCGGCGTGGCCGGCATCGGGCTTGGCATCTGGTGGTCGGATGCCGCGGCCGCACTGTTCATCGCGTCGAGCATTCTCTGGGACGGCGTGAAGAACATGAAGGGCGCCATCACCGACCTGATGGACACGCGCGCAACCACCTTCGATGACAAGAAGCCGCACCCGGTGATCACGAAGATCGACGAACACCTGCGCGGACTGCCATGGGTGCAGGATGCCGGCTCCCGCGTGCGCGACGAAGGACACGTGCTGCACGTCGAGTCGTTCGTCATCCCCAAGCACGACACAACCCCGACGCTTGCGATGCTGGAGGAAGCGCGCGCCGGCTGCGCCGACCTCGACTGGAAGATCCAGGACATGGTGTTGGTGCCGGTCTCGGAGCTGCCGGAAGAGGTGGACGGGGCATCCGACGCCCGGCAGTCCGAGCTCAATCGATAGAGGCCATCCGTCTCAACAGGTGTCGCCCCTAGGATCGCACCATGGATCTGGTCCTCGTGCTCGTCGCCGCCGTCCTCGCGGTGCTGGCCATCGGGGTCGTTTCTCTCGTCGCGGTGATCCGGACGCGCACGAAACGTCGACGACTGCAGAGCGAGAGTCAGGCCGCTGCACAACTGACCGAGTTGGAACAGCGTGCAGGGTCGGCGCTCGTGCGAGCCGATGAGCGCATCCGCCTGGCTGACGACGAACTCGGCTTCGCGATTGCCGACTTCGGAGACGCGGCGACCACCGAGTTCCGTGCGGCGCTGCAGCGTGCGCGCCAACGGTTGAGCGAGGCATTCCAGCTGAACCAGCTCCTCAGCGATCACGTGCCCGACACAGTCGAGCAGCGGCAAGAGTGGAACGAGCGCATCGTCTCGCTCTGCCAGTCGGCGGAGTCATCGCTCACCGAACAGACCGCCGCGTTCGCCGCCCGTCGGGCCGCCGCGCACAAGGCACCGTCGGAGATCCAGCGCGTGCGCGCCGACATCGAGCGCTTCCGGCAGTCGTTGCCGCCCAGCCGCAGCGCACTGGACAGCCTGGCCGAGCGGTACTCGGAGTCCGCGCTCAAGCCGATCGCGGCGAACCCGGCCCAGGCCGAGGGCCTGCTCGAGTTCGCCGAGCGCAGCACCCAGGTCGCCGAATCCCGGCTGGCGGCGTCCCGTGACGCGGACGCGGCCGCGGCGCTGCATGCCGCGGCCGAGTCGATCCGGCGGGCCGAAGCGCTGATTGACGCCATCGACAGTTTCGAAGTCGAGGCGATCAAGGCCGAAGCGGCGCTGACCGCGATGGTCGCCGAATCGCACGCCGAACTGGCTGCGGCCAGGCAGCTGCCGGAATCGACCCGCCGCGGACGCATCGATTCCGCGATCGCCGACCTCGAGCAAACGCTCCACGCGCTGCCGGCGCCCGGCGCGCGGCCCGACCCGGTCGGTTCACTGTCGGCGGTGCGCCGGGCGAACACCGCCTTGGATGACGCGGTCGCCGAGCACACCGAGCAGGCGGATCGGAAGGAACGGATGCGCGCGCAGCTGGTCACCGCGATCGACGACGCCGAACGGCAGATCGCGGCAGCGCGTGGCCTGGTTCTGGATTACCAGATTCCGGTGGGTCCGGATGCGCGAACTCGACTGGCTGAGGCGGAGCGCGAGCTCGTCGGCATCACCGACGAGCGGGATCCCGAAGTCGCCATCGTGCGAGCCCGCCGCGCGGCCGGACTGGGCGCGGAAGCTGCAGCCATCGCGCGCGCCGATCTGGCGTACGCGCAGGGGCAGGCGCAGGGCTACGCGCCGTACGGTCCACCGCGCACCTACGGATCGACGGGATCGCAGGTCATCACCGGCGTGCTCGGCGGGCTCGCGATCGGCGGACTGCTTGACGGTCTCGGCGATCTCGGCGACTTCGGCGACTTTTTCGGCTAATGCAGTCCGCTGATCCAGTCCGCTGGTCGAGCTTGCCGAGACCGCCCCACGAGCAAGAACCCCGGGTCTCCGGGGTTCTTCCTGCTCCTTTCTCCAGGATGCTTATCTAGTCGCCGACTGTGCCGTCGTAGTGGAACACGAGGATCGAGCCGGGGTTCTCCAACTGATCCGTCGCGTCGCCGTTGGTGCCACGGGCAAGGCCGCCGATGTCAGTGGCGACGTACACCGTGGTGCCATCCGGGTGGATCGCGGTGTCACGGTACCGGTTCACGGTCCGCCATAGCGGCTCACTGTCACCGACCGACTGCCCATCAGCTGCCAGCTCGACCCGGTAGACCTGACCGTCCTTGAGCGTTGGCATCAGGAACGAGTTCTGCCAACCGGGAATCGCGTCAAGCGCGTAGAAGTCCAGGCTGGAGGGCGCGATGGTCGGGTAGCAGATGAAGAACAGGCCAGACGGTTCACAGGCTTCGCCCGAGAAGTCGTGCGTCGAGGGAACCGTGTAGTAGGTCCGCAGCGGCTGCACGAAGGCCGGGTCATTGAAGTCGGATTCGATGTACTGCGGAACGACATCGGGGATGACGAAAGCGTCATACGGCACCGTGGTGCCGCAGCCGGGTGCTGCCGACCAGTCACCGAAGACGTAACCGCTGTTGTCCTTGTATCCGGCAACGAACGGCCAGCCATAGTTGCCGCCCGCTGACAGAAGGTTCAGCTCGTCGTCACTCTTCGGCCCCTGCTCTGATGAGTACAGCAGGTCGTTCGGCGCGAAAACGATCCCCTGCGCGTTGCGATGACCGTACGTGTAGATGTGGCTGACGACCCCGTTCAGCTCGGGGTTGTCATCGGGGATCGACCCGTCGGGGTTCAGCCGCAGTGACTTGCCCTGATAGGCGGTCCAGTCCCCAGCCGCGATCTGCTCCGCCGTGGGCAACAGCTGAGCCAGGTTCGGCCGGCACGCATTCGCGTCCTGATTGTTCCCGCGGTCTCCGATCGTGTAGTAGAGCTTGTCGTCGGGTCCGTACAGCAGCCGACCGGAGTTGTGGTCGTCGCTGGCGATCAGCCCGCTGATCAACTCAGTGGGCTCGACGAGTGTCTCTGTGGCCTCGTCGTAGGTGTAGCGCACAATCCTCTGTCGGCGATCGAGCGCTTCGCCAGGGTCTCCGTCGTACGTGTAGGACAGATACACCGAGTTGTTGTCGTGCCCGCTGGCCTTTCCGCTCAACAGACCGGGATGCAGTGCCATGCCGAGCAAGCCGTCTTGCTCGCCGGGTGTCGCTACGACGTCGGGGATGGTGAGGATGGTCTTTGTGGACCCGTCGGCGGGGTTCACCTTGGTGACCTCGCCGGTGTCCCGCTCGGTCACCCACAACCAGCCGTCCGGGCCATAGATGATCTCGAATGGATTATTCAGGCCACTGACCAGGACTTCAGAGGTGAAGTCGTCGGTATCCGCGGCCGGCTCGTCGCTGCCCTGCTGCTCATTTCCTGCCGCGCTTGCGGAGATCGAGATCCCCAGCGTTAGCGGAATTGCCAGCGGGATAGACAGTGCGGCGATGCCCTTCTTATGGAACTTCATCGTTTCTCTCCCGAAGGAATGCCGATACGTGGTGCATCGTGAGATGCGGCGTCAGGCGCCGTGTGAATGGGAAATCACGGGCGGCCATGCTCAGCCCGGGTCCCTTAATACGGCAGCGACGTTACGCCTTCGTTATGGCAAGTTCAACGGAACTTCACAGTGCCTTCGGCTGAGCCAGTCGGCTGGTCGAGCTTGCCGAGACCGTGCCCGATTTCGGTGAACGCATCCCGACTACGCGGGACATCGACAACCGGATGATTGCGAAGAACCGGGCGATGAGTCGCTCGCAGACCGAAAGGATCCTTCGTGACCGTCCACTCAGCAACCCCAGTCCCGGCACCGACCGCTGTTCCGAGTTCGGCGCGGCCCCGCATCGCGCGCAGTGCCGCCTGGACGGCCGTCGCCTTCCTGCTCGCGGACTTCATCATCAGCGTCGCGGCTTTGCTCAGCGGTCTTGACACCTTCGACCATTCGACGGGCCTGGGCTTGGCGTCCGAAGCAGTCGCCGCCGTGGCCTTCATCGCCGGCGCAATGGCGCTTTCGGCGCTCGCACCCCAACGACAGCGACTCTTGTGGCTTCCCGCGGTTCTGGGCCTGCTGGCCTCAGGGATTGTCATGTTCGGGGTAATCATCACTGGCGCGGAGGCGCCAGAGCTCATCGCGACGATTGTGATCGGCCTGATGGCATTCGGTCTCCTCCTCGTCGGCATCCTGGGCTCGATTCGGCGCACGGTGTGGCCATGGTGGGTCGGGGTTGGCGTCGCACTGATCGTGCCGGTGATGTTCTTCGTCCTGCTCAATGCGATCGTGCTCGCCCTGATCTGGACAGGTGTTGCACTCACCGCGCGATCCCACCCGAGATCCTGACGGGCTCGATGCCTCGCCGCTACACTGCGGCCATGCCGACAACGGGGGGCCGCGCGCAGACGAGTGTCGCCCGTGCGGTCCCCTGGGTGCTCTGGATGATTCTGCTTGGTGGCGCCGTGGCGGTGGTCGCTTCGCTTCCTGCCGCGTGGCGCTTGCACACGACAATCTGCGATGGCAGCCACTGCCCCGCGGGCACCGCGACCTCAGCGGCGGCGTCCCGCCTGGAAAGCATTGGACTCTCCCTCCCCGGCTACGCCGCAGCAGGCCTCGCGATGCTGGTGCTCATCACGGCCGCCTGCCTGATTGTTGCGGCCCTCCTCCTGCGCAGCTCCAGCAGCAATGCCGGTGCACTCGTTGGGGCCGCCGCGCTCATCGCGATCGGGGTGGCCTTCCCACAGACGATTCCGGCGCTCGCTGTCGAAAACCCGGAACTCGCGTGGCTGCCGGCACTGGTGGACGGCTCGATTGTGCTTGTGGCGTGGTGGGTGGCGAGCTTTCCCGATGGCATCATCCGCACAAGGATCGGTTGGGCGGCGGTTGCGGCGTCCGTGGTGTTCGCCATCCTTCCCTGGCTCGGCCTGTTTCTGCGACTGCCGGGATGGCTGGCGCCGACCCTCACCCTCGTCACCGCAGGGTTGCTGCTGTCGGCGCTGATCACCAACCTCCTCACTGCGCCGCCCGAGAGGCGCCGGGTGATGGGCGGAGCCCTGTCCGCGCTCGCTGGCGCAATCCTGGTGCTGTCGCTCGCGACGATTCTGCAGAACACCGATTTCGTCGTGGTGGGCACGCTGGTCGACCTCGCACTCCAGACGCTTCTGATGCTCGCCTTCCTCGCGATGCCGATGGCGATTGCTGGCGCTGTGCTTCGCCGCGGACTATGGGGAACCGCGCCGTCGATCGTGCGCACACTGTCCGCGACGGCCGTGACCACAGTGGCGCTCGGGGTGTTCATCGCGGGTGCGCTGGTGCTCGGTACTCTCGGCGCCGAGCCCGCTGTCGCGCTCGCGGTGCCCGTCACGGTTGTCGCACTCGCGCTGCAACCGTTGGCCGCAGGAGTGCATGCGCTGGTGCGGCGGCTGCTGACCGGGAGCACCGCCGACCGGCAGCGCGCGCTCGGCGACCTCGGAGCGAGCCTCGCCATTGCCGCGGACCTCGATCGGGCACCTGAGTCGGTCGCGGATGCGGTCGCCGCGGCGCTTGGATGGCGCACGGCGCGAGTCGTCGGATCCGTCCCCGGCCAATCCGAACGCGACGCTGGCGGCGACGTCTGGCTTCCCCTGCTGCACGCTTCGAGCGTTGAAGGATGGCTCGTGCTGACACCCCGGCGCCCAGGTGCGATGCTCGAACCCTCACAGCGTGAGGCGATCGCCCCGGTTGCCGCGCACCTTGCCTCCGTCCTCCATGCGAACCGGCTCGCCGAGGACCTGCGCGACTCGCGGCGAGCGCTCGTGGTCGCACGCGAGGATGAGCGCCGCCGTGTGCGCGACGACCTGCACGACCACGTCGGTCCCACGCTCGCGGCGGCGGTGATGACGTTGGGGGCCGCCGAACACGAATCCAGCCGGAACCCGGAGGCCGCCACCGGTTACGTGCGCGACGCGCGGCAGCAAGTCAGCGACGCGGTCGCCACCATCCGGCGAATCGTCTACGGACTCCGACCGCCGGCGCTCGACGACCTCGGCCTTGTCGGGGCGGTCACCGCGTTCACTCGCGGGCTGCAGACGCCAATGACACTAACGGTCGAGTCGGGTACGAGCCTTCCACCGCTGTCCGCATCGGTTGAGTCGGCTGCCTACGCGATCACACTCGAATGCGTGTCCAACGCGCTGCGGCACTCGGGCGGCACCGAATGCTCGGTGCGCATTCACATGGACCGCGATGAGCTGGTGATCGAAATTGAGGACAACGGCCGGGGCGTGATCTCGCCGATCGACGGGGTGGGCACTGAATCGATCCGCCAGCGCGCCGCCGAACTGGGCGGATCCTTCGAACGCCTGACGAGAAATGGCGACGGGACACTCGCGCGGACGCGCCTGCCGACCGGACCGAACGCTCAGGAGGAGAGCGCATGAGCACGACCCCGATCATCACCGTCGGCATCGCCGACGACCACGCTCTGTTCCGACGCGGCGTACGTGCCATGCTCGCCACTGTCGACGGCATCGAGCTGGTCGGCGAAGCCGCCGACGGCGATGAGGCCGTGAGACTCGCCGTCACCGAGGCGCCCGATGTGCTCCTGCTCGACATCCGCATGCCCGGGCGGAGCGGGATCGAGGCGCTCCGGATGATCCGGACCCGCGCACCCGAGGTCGCCGTCGTCCTGCTCACGATGGTCGACGCGGACGAGTCAGTCGCCGAGGCCCTCCACGGCGGAGCGCTCGGTTACGTCCTCAAGGGCGCGGAGCCTGACGAACTCATCCGCGCCATCCAGGCCGCTGCGCGCGGCGAACTTCTGTTCGGCGCGAGCATCGCCCCCCACGCCGCCGCGTTGCTTCGGGGTTCATCGGGACCATGGGAGCCACCGCTGCCGGAGCTCCGCGAGCGCGAGCGTGAAGTGCTCGACCTGCTCGCAGCGGGGCTGGATGCCGACGGCATTGCCGTGCAACTCCACCTCAGCGTGAAATCGGTGCGCAATATCCTTGCCGCGATCCCGCGCCGGCTCGGCGTTGCCACACGGGCGGAGGCAGTGGAATCGGCGCGGCGCGCTGGGCTTGGGCGGCGGGCGTAACGCCAGCGGTTGGCCCGCCCCATGAGACGCTTTTGAGATGGCGAACTCCCCGTCCGGCGACTCGATGGTGCAGCGCATCGTGCGCGTTCTCGCCACATTCAACAGCAGCCGGACCACTCAAACTCCGACAGAGATCGCCCGCCGCGCGGGGCTTCCCGTCTCGAGTGCCCACCGGATCGTGGGCGAGCTGGAGGCATCCGGCCTCCTGGAACGAGACGAAGCCGGCACCGTCCGGATCGGCCTGCACCTGTGGGAACTGACCACTCGCGGATCGCGTGCGCTCGGCCTGCGGCAGCTCGCCATGCCGTTCATGACCGACGTGCAGCGACAGATCCGCGAACACACCCAACTTGCTGTGCTCGACGCGAACGAGGTGCTGTTCATCGAGCGACTGTCGGATCGCGGTTCCGGGGCGAACATCACCAAGGTGGCCGGTCGTCTGCCGATTCACGCGTCCTCATCCGGGCTGGTGCTGCTGGCGCATGCCGATCCAGCCCTGCAGGAGCTGGTGCTGGCGTCTCCCCTCCAGGCCGCATCGGCCGAAACGATCACCGACCCCCGGGTGCTTCGCGACAAACTGCACGAGGTGCGACAGCTCGGGTACGCGTTCGCACCGGGTTCCATCGAATCGGTGTCGACCGGCATCGCAGTGCCGGTGAAGGACCCATTCGGCGGCGTGATCGCAGCGCTGTCGGTGGTGCTGCCGCGTGGCAAGGAGGAGCAATCCACCACTGTGCGAGTGCTCCAACAGGCCGCGACGGGGATCACACAGGCGATCAGAGAGAGCAATTTCATTTCTCATTGAATGGGAATCGGCCACCGGTCGGCAGCTGCGGACACCGAGAATGGCCAGAACAGCACGCTCACCGTCGAGCCAACTCACCGTCGAAGGAGACATCGTGACGAATACCGTTCGCACCCAGGTCGGCATCATCGGCGCAGGTCCTGCCGGGTTGATGCTCTCGCACCTGCTGCACGGCGCGGGCATCGACTCGATCGTGATCGAGAACCGCAGCCGTGAAGAAGTCGAGCAGACCATCCGCGCCGGCATCCTCGAGAACGGCACGGTGGAGCTCCTCACCGAGACCGGCGCCTCCGACCGGGTGCTCGCCGAGGGACACCGGCATGATGGCGTCGAGTTCCGCTTCGGCGGCGAGGGGCACCGCATCGACTTCGCCGACCTGGTCGGCCGCGCGGTCTGGCTCTACCCGCAGCACGAGGTGTTGAAGGATCTGATCGCGACCCGCCTTCGTGACGGTGGCGACATCCGGTTCGGGGTCACGGCAAGCCGGGTTGCGGATGCCGATACCGACGCCCCGCGGATTATCGGCACCGACGCGGAAGGCGCGCCATTCGAGATCGTCGCCGACTTCGTGATCGGTGCTGACGGTTCACGCAGCGTCGCCCGTGAGGCGGTGACTGGGTCGTCGACCGGCGGTTACTTCCGCGAGTACCCGTTCGCCTGGTTCGGCATCCTCTGCGAGGCGCCGCCGAGCGCACCGGAGCTCATCTACAGCGCCTCTGAGCATGGCTTCGCGCTGATCAGTCAGCGCAGCGACACGGTGCAGCGGATGTACCTGCAATGCGACCCGGAACTCGATCCGAACTCGATGAGCGACGCCGAAATATGGGACTCGCTGCAGCTGCGAACCGGGGGCGGTCTCATCGAGGGGCCGATCTTCCAGCGCGACGTGCTGCGGTTCCGCAGCTTCGTCGCCCACCAGCTGCGGCACGGCCGGGTGTTCCTGGTCGGTGACGCCGCTCACACGGTGCCGCCCACGGGTGCCAAGGGGCTGAATCTCGCGGTCGCCGACGTGCGGCTGCTGAACCAGGCGCTGCAGGAGTTCTATAGCGCCGGCTCCACGACCGGGCTCGACGAGTTCCCCGAGCGGGCCTTGAAGCGGATCTGGCGGGCGCAGCACTTCTCATGGTGGATGACGAGCATGCTGCACTCGGCTCCCGACGCGTCGGACTTCGACGAACGGCGCCGTCGCGGCGAGCTCGAGTCGGTAGTCTCCTCACGGGCGGGCCGACAGTACCTCGCCGAGGCGTACACCGGGTGGCCGTTCGAGGGCGGCGGTTCCGCGAGCTGACGCCACGCTTCACGACGCAGGGAGGGACGCCGATGGCAGGCCGGAACCGCGAGCCCGGACGGACCGTGACCACGAAGGTCCTCGCCATCTTTGAAGCGTTCGAAAAATCGCGGGGTGCGCTCTCCCTCACCGAGATCGCCGAGGGTTCGAACCTGCCGTTGAGCACGGCCCATCGGCTGGTCAGCGAGTTGACCGACTGGGGTCTGCTCTACCGCGGCACGCACGGCCGCTACCAGCTCGGCATCCGCCTGTGGGAGCTCGCCCAGAATGCGTGGCGTCCGCTGCGGGAGACCGCGCGGCCATTCATCCAGGATTTGTTCTCCCTCACGGGCGAAACGGCTCACCTCGCTGTCCGCGAAGGCAACGAGGTGCTCTACATCGACCGGGTCTACGGTTCCAAGCGCGTGCCGCGCGCGTCGCGGGTCGGCGGGCGGTTGCCCATGCACGCGACCGCGGTGGGCAAGGTGATCCTCGCCTTCGAGGAGGAGTGGGTGCGCAGCGCCTACCTGGATCGCCAGTTGGAGCATCGGACCCCGCACACGCATGTCGACCCGCGTCGATTCGCCGACGAGCTCACGCAGATCAGGGAGCAGGGCTATGCGACCACCCTCGAAGAAGTCCGGCTGGGCTCCTGCTCGATTGCTGTGCCGGTGTTCCACACCGGCCGGGTCGGCGCCGGGCTTGGCCTGGTGATGCTGTCGACGCAGGCGGCGACGATGACACGGCACCTGCCGACCCTGCTCGGGGTGTCCACTCAGATCGAGGGGGCGACCGCGCATATCCCCCTCGAGGCGTTTCTCGCACGAGGGTCCGCGCTTCGCGACTAGCCTCGAAAGTCATTTCCACTGGACGGAAGCTTTGGCAGATCTTCCGTTCACCTGTGCGGTTCACTATGGGGACCGACCTCGCACGGGAAAAGAACATAGGAGTTCAGATGTCGACCTCAACGGAGACGGTGGGCCGCTGCCCAGTAGCGCACGGAGCGGAAGCGCCGGCGGGGCATCACGGCTACGAACCGTTCGAAATGAAGGACCCGTTCCCCGCCTACAGCGAGCTCCGCGCCGAGCAGCCGGTCATGTTCGACGAGCGGATCGGCCTTTACGTGGTGTCTCGCTACGACGACATCAAGACGGTCTTCGAGAACTGGGAGACCTTCTCGAGCGAGAACGCCCAGGCTCCGGTGCGTGAGCGTGGCGCCGCGGCCAAGCAGATCATGGAGGACGGCGGTTTCACCGCGTACTCCGGGCTGTCCGCCCGCCGCCCACCCGAGCACACACGCATCCGCGCGGTCGTGCAGAAGGCGTTCACGCCGCGTCGCTACAAGGCGCTGGAGCCGGCGATCCGGCAGAACGTGATCGAGCTCATCGAGAAGATGCTCGCCCGGCCCGACAACCAGGGTGATGTGTTCCGCGATGTGGCGTACGACGTGCCGACGATCACGATCCTCTCCCTCATCGGCGCGGACACTTCGCAGGTCGACACCTTCAAGCGCTGGAGCGACTCCCGCGCCGCAATGACCTGGGGCGACCTGAGCGACGAGGAGCAGATCCCGCACGCGCACAACCTGGTCGAGTACTGGCAGGAGTGCCTGCGGCTGGTGCGCGTCGCACACGAGGAGGGCGGCGACAACCTCACCGCTGACCTGGTGCGTGCTCAGGCCGAGGGCGCCGACATCTCGGACCACGAGATCGCCTCGGTGGTCTACAGCCTGCTCTTCGCCGGCCACGAGACCACCACCACGCTGATTGCCAACTCCCTGCGCGTCCTGCTCGCCCACCAGGACCAGTGGCAGCAACTGGTCGACGACCCCACGCGCATCCCCGCCGCGATCGACGAGGTGCTGCGCTACTCCGGCTCGATCGTCGGCTGGCGGCGCAAGGCACTGAAGGACGCGGAAGTCAGCGGGGTGCAGATTCCGGAAGGCGCCGGGCTGCTATTGCTGATGGGTTCCGCGAACCGCGACGCCGAGAAGTTCCACAACGGTGAGGACTTCGACATCGCCCGCCCGAACGCGCGCGAGCACCTCTCGTTCGGTTTCGGCATCCACTACTGCCTCGGCAACATGCTGGCCAAGCTGCAGGCGAAGATCGTGCTCGAGGAAGCCACCCGGCTCGCACCGCAGCTGAAGCTGCGCGCTCCCGAACAGATCAGCTTCCGCGAGAACATCTCCTTCCGGGTGCCCGAGTCGGTGCCGGTGAGCTGGGAGGCGGCGTGATGCAGAGCAACCAGTACGTCCAGTTCTTCGACGGCGGGATCGAGCCCCGGCTCGACCAGCTGGGCGGCAAGGGCGCTTCCCTGGTCACCATGACCGAGGCGGGGATGCCGGTGCCTCCCGGGTTCGTCGTGACCACTGCCCAGTTCGACGCGTTCATGCGCGCGGCCGGGATCACCGAGAAGATCCAGCAGCTGCTCGCCGACCTCGACCCGGACGACATCACCCAGGTCGACCAGGTCTCCGCGGACATCCGCGAGTCAATCTGTTCGTGCCCCGTTCCGGCCGAGTTGCGGGCCGAGACAATCGGCGCGTACGAGGCACTGCAGGCCCGCTTCGACAGCCCCGTGCCGGTCGCCGTGCGCTCCAGCGCCACCGCGGAGGACCTTCCCGACGCATCCTTCGCCGGCCAGCAGGACACCTACCTCTGGCTGACCGACATCGCCGCAGTGACCGAGCACATTCGCAAGTGCTGGGCATCGCTGTACACCTCGCGTGCCATCATCTATCGGCTGCGCAACAACATCCCCGCCGAGGGACTGTCGATGGCGGTGGTCGTGCAGAAGATGGTCAACAGCCTGGTGTCCGGCGTCGCGATGACCCTCGACCCGACCAACGGCGACCGCTCCAAGATCACCATCGACTCCTCCTACGGCGTCGGCGAGCTGGTCGTATCGGGACTGGTCACCCCCGACAACATCCTGCTCGACAAGGTCACCCTCGCCCTGGTCACCGAACACCTGGGCGACAAGCACATCGAGCTGATTCCGGATGCCGAGGCACACGCCCTGGTCGAACACGAAGTCGAGCCCGCCCGACGCGCCGTCCGCAGCCTGAGCGATGAGCAGCTGCTGGCCGTGGCCCAGATGGCCAAGCGAGCCGAGAAGCACTACGGCTGCCCGCAGGACATCGAGTGGGCACTGGACGCCGACCTGTCGGACGGCGACAACCTGCTGCTGCTGCAGTCCCGGCCAGAGACGGTGCACTCGAGCAAGCCGGTCACCCAGCCAGTGCCGACCGCACAGCCCACCACCGGCGGCTTCACCTTCAGCAGCATCACCTCGGCGCTGCTGAAACCGACCACCTGACGTTCCACCCTCCTGTTCCATTCACGGCTCACCGTCGAGCCACACCCGAAAGGATCGCCATGCCAAAGTCCTTCCCCAAACCCTCCGACCTTCCGGTGCCCCCCGGCGCCGAAGGATGGGAGCAGCTGTACCCGTACTACCTCGTCTTCCAGGACAAGCTGAAGGAGCAGGAGGACGCGAAGTTCTGGTTCTGCGACAGCCAGCACTGGCCGACCGTGTTCAAGCCGTTCGAGACCATCGGCGGCGAGTTCGCGGTCAAGTGTCTCGGGCAGTACAACTCCCGCCACCTGATGATCCCGAACGCCAACGGCATCGAGTTCCGTGTGCACCTCGGCTACCTCTACATGTCGCCGATCCCGGTTCCGGAGGACCAGATCGCCGCGCGCGTGCCGCTGTTCGAACAGCGCATCGGGCACTACTTCCAGAACTGGGAGAGCTTGCTCGACCAGTGGCGCGTCAAGGTGCGCGGCACCATCGACGAGATGGAGGGCATCTCGTTCAGGAAGCTGCCCGACCTCGTGCCCATGGAGGACATCGTGTCGGGCAAGGCCAAGGACGGCTCCGAGGTTCTGCTCGACAGCTACGACAAGCTGATCCAGCTGGCGTACCAGAACTGGCAGTACCACTTCGAGTTCCTCAACCTCGGCTACATCGCCTACCTGGACTTCTTCAACTTCTGCAAAGAGGTCTTCCCGAACATCCCGGACCAGTCGATCGCGACCATGGTGCAGGGCGTGGACATGGAGCTGTTCCGGCCGGATGACGAACTGAAGAAGCTCGCCACTCTCGCGGTAGAACTGGGACTGCAGGGTGAGTTCGGCAACACCGACGACGTCGAGGCCACCCTCGCCACCATCGCCGCCGCCCCCGGCGGCGACCGCTGGATCGCCCAGTACGACGCGGCGCAGGACCCCTGGTTCAACTTCACCGTCGGCAACGGCTTCTACGGCCACGACAAGTACTGGAACGAACACCAGGAGATCCCGCTCGGCTACATCGCCGACTACATCCGTCGCCTCGAGGCGGGCCAGTCGATCATGCGACCGGTCGCCGAACTCATCGCCGAGCGTGACCGGATCATCCAGGAGTATCGCGAGCTGCTCGACGGCGAGGCCCAGGCCACGTTCGACGCCAAGCGCGGGCTCGCTGCCATGGCCTACCCGTACGTGGAGAATCACAACTTCTACATCGAGCACTGGACGATGGGGGTCTTCTGGCGCAAGATCCGCGAGCTGTCGCGGATGCTGCACGCCGAAGGCTTCTGGAACGAACCAGACGACCTGCTCTACCTCGGCCGCAATGAGGTGCGCGATGCGCTCTTCGACCTGGTCACCGGCTGGGGCGTCGGTGCCGAGCCGATCGGCCCGACCTACTGGCCCGACGAGATCGAGCGTCGCCGCAAGATCGTGGACGCGTTGAAGACGGCCCGACCGGCCCCCGCGCTGAACACCCCGCCGGCGTCGATCACCGAACCCTTCACCCGGATGCTCTGGGGCATCACCACCGAGCAGGTGCAGTCCTGGCTCGGCGAGGGCGAAGCGGTCGAGGGCGGCGGCCTGCGCGGCATGGCGGCATCCCCCGGTGTCGTCGAAGGCCTCGCTCGCGTCATCCACGACGCCGACCAGCTGTCCGAGGTGCAGGAGGGCGAGATCCTCGTCGCCACCGTGACAGCTCCGTCGTGGGGTCCGATCTTCGGCAAGATCAAGGCCACCGTCACCGACATCGGCGGCATGATGAGCCACGCCGCGATCGTCTGCCGCGAGTACGGCCTGCCGGCCGTGACCGGCACCGGATCGGCATCCACCACCATCAAGACCGGCCAGCGCCTGCGCGTGGACGGCACGAAGGGCACGGTGCAGATTCTGGACGACGCGGATGCCGGCGAACTACTCGTTTCCGGACCTGGAGCACATAGCCACAGCCATGGCTGATTCCGCTCCCCGCACCATCCTGATCACCGGCGCGGCCGGCGGGCTTGGTCGAGCGTTCGCGCTCGGCTTCGCCGGCCGCGGTTACCGGGTGGCGGTCGCCGACGTGAACCTCGCCGGCGCCGAAGAAACTGCTCGGCTGGTCCGCGAGACGGGCGCGGATGCCGCGGCCTTCCGCGCCGACGTCACCAGTGTCGAATCCACTGAGTCACTCGCGGCGAACGTGGCCGAGTTCGGGGGCGGTCGCATCGACGTCGTCCTCAACAACGCCGCCGTGTACGCCACCGTCACCCGCAGCCCGTTCGAGGACATCGATCCCACCGAGTGGGATCTGGTGATGAACGTGAACCTCAAGGGGCCCTGGCTCGTCACGCGAGCGGCGAGCCCGTTCCTGCCGGAGGGCGGTCGGGTGATCAATATCTCGAGCGCCACGGTCTACAGCGGTTCGGAGCAGTGGTTGCATTACGTGGCCTCCAAGGGTGGCGTGGTCGCGCTCACCCGGGTGCTGGCCAAGGAGCTCGGCAAGCGCGGGATCACGGTCAACGCGATCGCCCCCGGGTTCACCCTCACCGAGGCCAGCTACGGACTCATCGACAACGCCGAGGAGTACGGCGTCGACCGCGGCGCGATCAAGCGGGCGAGTCAGCCCGAGGACATCGTGGGAGCCGCCGTGTTCCTCGCCGGACCGGACAGTGCGTACTTCACCGGTCAAACCATGGTCGTCGACGGCGGCCGCCAGTTCATCTAGCACCACCAGCACCCGCACCACCAAAGGAGTAGTCATGCCAACGGTTCACTTCACCGACGCGGACGGCACCGTACGCGAGATCGACGGCAACGTCGGCGACTCGGTCATGGAAACCGCGGTTCGCAACGGCGTTCCCGGGATCGTCGCCGAATGCGGAGGGTCACTGTCCTGCGCCACCTGCCACGTCTTCGTTCGGGAGGACTGCTTCGAGCAACTGCCCCCGATGAGCGACATGGAAGACGAAATGCTGTACGGCACGGCCATAGACCGGCAGGACAACTCCCGGCTGTCGTGCCAGCTGAAACTCGACGGCGACGATGTCTTCGTCACCACCCCGAGCACGCAGGTCTGATCATGAGCACCGCCGAAACCCTGCAGCCCACACCTCAGCCGATGACGGGCACCAGAGCGGCCACCCGCACCGGGCTGCTGATCATCGGCGCCAGCCAGGCGGGCGTGCAGCTCGCCGTCTCGCTGCGCGCGCTCGGTTTCGATGAGCACATCACGCTGCTCGGCGATGAAGACCACCGCCCGTACCAGCGGCCAGCCCTGTCGAAGGAGTTCCTGCAGGGAACCATCGAAAGCGAGTCACTGATCTTCCGCTCGGCCGACTACTGGGTGGAACACAACATCAGCGTGGTCAAGGGTGAGCGGATCGTTCGCGTCGACAAGGATGCCGACGGCTCGGGTGTCGCGCACGCGGCATCCGGGGCATCCTTCCCCTTCTCCCGCCTGGCGCTCACCGTCGGCGCCCGCGCCCGCCGCATGGAGGTGGAGGGCGCCGACCTCGACCGGGTGCTGTACCTGCGCAACGCCGATGACGCGCTGGAACTGAAGGCGCGAATCGGCGAAGCGCAGGATGTCGTACTCATCGGCGGTGGTTTCATCGGTCTTGAAGCCGCCTCCAGCCTGCAGAAGCTGGGCAAGAACGTCACCCTGCTCGAGCTGGGCCCGCGCCTCGTCGGCCGTGCGGTCGGCGAGGAGACCGCGGAGTACTTCCTGCAGGCACACCGTGCCCGAGGACTGGACATCCGGCTGAATACCAACGTCAGTCGGTTCGCTGCGGATGACTCGGGGCGCGCAGTCGCAGGTGTCGAACTCAGCGACGGCACCGTGCTTCCCGCACAGATCGTGCTGATCGGCATCGGCGTGATCCCGAACACCGACCTCGCCGAACAACTGGGACTCGAGGTGGGCAACGGAATCGTGGTCGACCGCTACTCGATCGCGTCGGATGGCACGACCGTGGCCGTCGGCGACTGCGCGAACATGCCGAACCCGGTTCCCGGGTCCGCGCCCGGCGAACGGATCCGGCTGGAGAGCGTGAACAACGCGGTCGAGCAGGCGAAGGTCGCCGCCTACTCCCTCACCGGTCGGCGCGAGGAGTACGCGGGGATCCCGTGGTTCTGGTCGAATCAGGCGGATCTGAAGCTGCAGATCGCCGGCCTCTGCACCGGCCACGACCAGACCGTGATCCGTCGCGACGACGAGCGCGGAAAGTTCAGCGTCCTCTACTACCGCGGCGGGCAGATCATCGCCGCCGACTGTGTCAACGCACCCCTCGACTTCATGGCGGTCAAGAACGCGCTCGCGAGCGGGCGGAACATCCCCGCCGCCGCGGCGGCTGACCCGGCCACGGCTCTCAAGACCATCACCACCGATTCTCCGACGGCCAACCAGCCCCCAGAAGGAGCATGATGACCACCGCGAACGCCCCGGGCGGCTCGACCGCCCCTCCCGTCACCGATGACTCGCTCGCCGCCGCTTTCGCCGCCGACTACCCTGTACGCCCGGTTCCGGCCGGCGGGCCGGTGGACACGTCGCCCATCGCGACGACGCCGTCCGTCCTCGAGGATCTCGACGACCTCTGGCGAGCCGTCGTCCCCGAGACGCGCGCGCGGGGAAACGACATCCACCTGCCGATCTCACTGGCCTTCGCGGAACGGCTCTGCCGCGCGTATCCCTCGGCGGATGTCGAGCTGGTGCGGGTGGCCACCCTTCTGCACGACACCGGCTGGGCGCATGTCGATGAGTCGCGCATCATCTCCGAGGGCTTCACCGGCGACTGGCGCAGCTCCGACATCCGCTTCGAACACGAGCGGGAGGGCTGCGAGGTCGCCCGCCGCGTTCTGCCAGGCCTGGGCTATTCCGACGAGTTCATCGAGCGGGTCTGCCTGATCATCGACGGGCACGACACCCGCCAGACCGCGTATTCGCTCGAGGACGCGCTGATGCGCGACGCCGACCGACTCTGGCGATTCGACCATGCCGGAATCGCGTTGGCAAGCTCCTGGTTCCGGCTGGATCCCGCCAGCTACACCGATCGGCTGATCACCGAAATCCTTCCGGAGCTGATCACGCAGGCCGCACTGGATATGGCGACCGCGGACATCGCCCGATCGCGGGCGCTGCTGAAGACGGCGGTGCTGCGATGACCTCGCGCACCGAGCCGAGTACAACGTCGAGCACCGGCGCCGTCGTCGCGGACGCAGTCGCCGCCCGATCCGCCTTGTCACTGCCGTACACCCACGTCGACGATCTGTTCATCGACGGCGCCTGGACGGCGACCGCCAGCAGCGCGCGCAATCCGGTCACCGATCCGGCAACCGGCGAAGTGTGGGGATCGGTGCCGGACGGATCGGTCGAGGATGTCGACGCCGCCGTCGCCTCAGCCCGCCGCGCCTTCGCCGGCGAGTGGCCACGGCTGACGCCCAGCGAGCGCGCCGCCTACTTGATCCGCATCGCCGACGAGGTCGAGAAGCGGGCCACCGAGCTGTCGCTGACCAACACCCGTGAGAACGGCTCCCCGGTGGCGGAGTCGGGCGGCGCGGCGGCGAACGCGGCCGGCATCCTGCGGTATTTCGCGGGCCTCGCCGACTACCTCGAACGCGACGATGTGCGTCCGTTCCCGCGTGGCGGCGGCGAGTCCGTGGTCAGGCGAGACCCGGTCGGGGTGTGCGCCCTGATCGCGCCGTGGAACTTTCCGATCAACCTGGTCGTCATCAAGCTGGCTCCGGCGCTGCTCGCCGGCTGCACCGTGGTGATCAAGCCCGCCTCACCGACCCCGCTGTCGATCCGGTTCATCATCGACGCCGTTGCCGCAGCCGGCGTGCCTGCCGGCGTGGTGAACCTGGTCACCGGCTCCGGCCGGCTCGGTGATTCGCTCGTGCGTCATCCCGGTGTCGACAAGGTCGCCTTCACCGGTTCAACCCCGGTCGGCAGGCGCATCGCCGCCGCCAGCGGCGAACTGCTGCGCCCGGTCACCCTGGAACTGGGCGGCAAGTCCAGCGCGATCGTGCTGCCCGACGCCGACCTGGACGCGATGTCGTCGGTGCTGGTCCGGTCGTGCATGCGCAACACCGGGCAGACCTGCTACATCTCGACGCGGATTCTCGCGCCGGCCAGCCGGTATGACGAGGTCGTCGACATGGTGACGGCGACCATCGCGGGCGGAGCGCAGGGCGATCCGCTAGATGAAGCAACCGTCTTCGGCCCAGTGGCGACCGAGGCTCAGTTCAACACCGTGCTGGAGTACCTGGAATCGGGCCGGGCCGAGGGTGCCCGCGCGACAACGGGCGGGCGGGCAGCGCAGCTGTCGGGGGGCCTCGAGGGCGGGTACTTCATCCAGCCCACCGTGTTCGCCGACGTGGAACCCTGGATGCGGATCTCACGCGAGGAGATCTTCGGGCCTGTGCTGTCGGTGCTCAAGTACACGGACGTCGATCAGGCCGTCGAACTCGCCAACAACACCGAGTTCGGGCTCGGCGGCATTGTGTTCGGTGCGGATGAGACCGCCGCGCTGGCGGTCGCCGACCGGATGGACACCGGTTCGGTGGGTATCAACTTCTTCGCCTCCAACCACGCGGCACCGTTCGGCGGCCGCCACGACTCGGGCCTCGGCACCGAGTACGGCATCGAAGGGCTGAACGCCTACCTGATCTACAAGTCGATCCACCGGCGGTAATCAGACATGACCTCGCCGACCAGCACGCGCTACGGGCGCGACGTTCGCCGCCACATCCCCGAGGGCGTCACGATCGACGGCTATCTCACGCTGAGCGATCGGGACGCGGCCATCTGGGAACGGGCAGCCGTTCACTTGAACGTTCGCAACAACGACAGCCACACCCTGTACGCGTATGGCATCGCCAGGGCCCTGCTCGCGGTGACCCCCGACGCCGACGAGGCGGTGGTGCTGCCCGCGATCCTGCTGCATGACACCGGCTGGTCGACCGTCGCCGAGCACGAGATCCTCGAGGCGATCGCGCCCGGCGGAGGACGGCCCGACCTGGTCCGCAAGCACGAGATCGAGGGGGCGCGCATCGCCCGCGACATCCTGTCCGATCTCGGCTACGGCCCCGATCTGATCGAACGCATCGTGGCGATCATCGACGGCCACGACTCACGGCTGACCGCCCTGTCGATCGAGGACGCCATCGTGAAGGATGCCGACAAGCTGTGGCGGGTGACCCCTCACGGGATCGCCACCGTGTGCGGCTGGTTCGACCTGACGCAGGATGAATCGCTGCGGATCACCGCCGCGCGGGTGCAGGGCAGCCTGTTCACCGACGCCGCGCGCACGATGGGCCGCACCCTGACCGCGATCGCGTCGATCGACCTCGCTCCGCAGCGCCACGGCCTCAGCTGAGGATCAGAGCGCCGCGGCCTGCTCCGGGGTGAGCGGTCGAATGTCGCGACCGTGCAGCAGCAGGAAGAGCCGGGCTGCCTGCTCGAGTTCTTCGATGGCATCCATCGCGGCCGTCAGGGTCGGAGCCGACACCAGCGGACCGTGGTTGCTCAGCAGCATCGCCGAGTACGTCCGGGCCCACAATTCGGCGAGCGGACCAAGCGCGCTGTCGCCGGGCGCGTGATACGGCAGCAGGGCGAGTCGCCCGACCCGCATGACGAAGTACGCGGTCAGCGGCGGGATGGCGTCGTGCGGGTCGAGCCCGTCGAGGCAGGAGACCGCGGTGCTGTAGGTCGAGTGGGTGTGGACCACGGCCGAATCGCCGGGTCGAGCCCGCAGCACCGCGGCATGCAGGAATGCTTCCTTTGACGGCCGCGGGCCGTCGAGATGCGCGCCTGTCTCATCGATGACGGACAGATCGCCCGTTTCAACGGTGCCGAGGCTGCTTCCGGTGGGCGTCACGTAGATACGCGCACCCACCCGCATGCTGATGTTCCCTGTGCTGCCGTGGGTGAACCCGCGGCTATGCAGGGACCTCGCTGCGGCAATGATCTGCTCGCGGGCGTCCGCTTCGGTCAAGGTCATACGAGGGTTCCTTCGAGCGGTTCGATCTCGACCGCGCGCAGCAGCAGCTCGGGGTCACCGAAGTTTCCCGACTTGAGCAGCAGGGCACGCTGCGGCTCACTTGCCGTGTAGATCCACGGCACACCGGGCGCGGCTTCACGACCGACGACGCCACCGCCGACACCGAGGGCTGATACGACCGCCCCGGAGGTCTCCCCTCCGGCGACCACGATGCGCCGGATGTCGCGCTCAACCAGCTCCTGGGCGATCAGTGCCATCGCCGTTTCTAGGATGGTTGACGCGCGTTCCACACCGAGCGCCTCCTGCGTCGCCCGCAGCTCGGCCGGGGGCAGCGACGAGTAGATCAGTGCGGCTTGCCCGGCCGGTTGAGCGTCGAACCAGGCGAGCGCCGCCTCGGCCAGCGCCTGCGGATCGGGTGTGGCGAGGGCGTCCAACCGATAGGACGGATGCCGGCGTTGCCACTGGTCGATCTGCTCGAGAGTCCTGGCTGAGCAACTCCCGGCGAGCACCACCGAACGGGTGGCACCGACCGGGTCGACATCCTCGCCGGGCGTGCCGATGATGCCGCCTCGCTGTGCCTTCGCAGCGCCAAGTCCGCGGGCGATCCCGGCAGCGCCGGTGATCAGCGGGGCATCGACGATGGCTGCGCCGATGGCTGTCAGGTCCGCTTCGGTCACGGCGTCGACCACCAGGTACTGCTGTCCGTCGAGTGCGGAGGCTGCGAGTCGTTCGGAGATCGCCTCGGCGCCCTGCAGCACGGTGCGGTGGTCGAGCAGAGCGACCGGCCGAGCGGTCTGTGCTTCGAGAACGCGCGGGATGTATGCGTCGGTCATCGGCGTGAGCGGGTGGTTGCGCATCGGCGACTCGCTGAGCAACTGCTGTCCCACGAAAAGCTGTCCCATGTACTGACGACGGTCGTGACCGGGTGAGCTCGGGATCACCGTGGTGACCGGCGACGCCATGAGATCGGCGAGCGCGTCGGCGACGGGGCCGATGTTTCCTCGAGACGTCGAATCGAACGTCGAGCAGTACTTGAAGAAGAGCTGGCTCATGCCGCGCGCCTGAAGCCAGGCCGCTGCTTCGAGCGTCTGTCGAACGGCCTCATCAGGTGCGATCGTGCGCGACTTGAGCGCGACGACGATCGCGTCGGCGGCCGTCAATTCCGGGTCGTCGGCGGGGATTCCGAAGAAGATCAGCACCCGCAGCCCGGCGCGACGAAACGCGACCGCGACATCCGTTGCTCCCGTGAAATCGTCGGCGATCACGCCGATCATGACTGGGGCTCCGGCAGCATCAGAATCCCTTGACGCCGAGCGCGCGCGAGACGTCCTCGAGGTGCTCGCGCATGTGTGCGACCGCGGCGTCAGCGTCACGGCGACGGATCGCGTCGAGAATCTCGCCGTGGTATTCGAAGCCGCGGTGCGCCCGGCCGGGGACGTGCAGCGCGGATTGGCGGACCTTGAACAATACGTCGCGGAGCGAATCGAGAATGATCTCGTACAGCGGATTGTGGGTGGCCTTGGCGATCATTCCGTGAAACTCGACGTCGGCTGCGGCAGCGTCGTCGGTGGTCGGGTCAGCCGCCATCCGCGCGTGGATGGCCTCTAATTTCTTGATGTCGTCATCGGTGGCGTTCTCGCAGGCGATCCTGGCGATCTGAAGTTCAAGCATCAGCCGCACCTCGTGCACGTGCGAGTACTCGAGTTCCTCGGATCCACGCAGGAACGACCGGAACGCGTCGGTCACGAGCGAGGCATCCGCGGATGCCACGCTGGCACCCACTCCGGAGCGCACGCTGACCATGCCTCGCGCCGCGAGACCGCGAAGCGCCTCACGGACGACGGGCCGGGATACTCCGAACCCTTCGGAAAGCTCGCGCTCGGACGGCAGCTTGTCGCCCGCGACCATGTTGTTGTCGATGATCGACTTGGCGATCTGCTCGCTGACCTGCTCAGCGAGCGTGTGTGTTTTGAGTCCGTCACCGAAGGCGGTGGCGGGGGTTGTGGTCATCAAGCGCGCTCCTTCAATGCGGGAGCCATCTTCGCAAGCTCTGCGAGGGACAGCTCGGGGGTTCGGACCCCTGCGGACTGGAGATGCTCCATTGTGATCCACCCGGCGTATCCCCGGTCGAGAAGATCAGTGAGGAAGTTTCCGAGAGGCTCATCACGATAGTCGATGGCGGCGCGAGACGTGGTTTCGGCGATCTGCACCAGCTGAGGGAGGACCTCCGAACCAGCGAGCTCTTCCGCGGCCACCCGGTCGGATTCGACCACGTGATAGGTGTCGAAAATCAGCCCGACTGAGGTCAGCCCGTGCTCGGCAAGGTAGTCCGACGCGGCGCGCTGCTCGGTGATGAGAGTCACCAGCTTGGGGTTCTGCGGTTCGATCAGCACTCGAGTGCCAACCGTTTCGGCGTGAGCGGAGATCTGCGCGAGCGAGTCCGCGAGCAACTCATAGTGTCGGGCGGGGTCGGTGATGGCATCCGGTTCCATGATCCGGCCGAACGAGACCGCGGCGCCCAACTCGGCCGCGTGCTCAACCAAACGCTTCGAGTCAGCGACGGTCAGCGCCCGCAGTTCTTCGTCGGCTGAGCTGAGGCTCAGTCCACGCTTCTGGCACATCGGGCCGGTCGCCAGCGAGCTGACCCCGAATCCGGCTTGATCCAGCCGAGCACGCACAGCCGCCACCGGAAACTCCAGCGGCGACTCGACCTGCAACTCCACTCCGTCGTAGCCGGCCTCCTGCAGCGCGGTGACCGCGTCGTCGAACGAGCCCTCGAAGGCGGTGTTCATCAGGATGGTCGACTCCGGCGACATCACCGTGTACGCGACCGGGATGGGCAGGCTCATCTAAGGACCTCCAGGAGTTCTGCCGTGTACTGCGTGGTGGACGCAGATCCGCCGACGTCCACGGTCACCGTGTTCCCGCGCTCGAGCACGGTCCGGACCGCCTGACGCACGCGACCTGCTTCCTCGGCAAGGCCGACGTAGTCGAGCATCAGGGCGCCCGAGAGCACCATTCCGGTCGGGTTGGCGATGCCCTGGCCGGCGATGTCGGGAGCGGCGCCGTGGCAAGCCTCGAACATCGCTGCCTTGGTGCCGAGGTTCGCTCCCGGGCCGAGGCCGAGGCTTCCTGCGGCGGCGGCGGCGACGTCAGAAAGGATGTCACCGTACTGGTTGTCGAGCAGCACGACCGAGTTCTCGATCTGTCCGCGCACGATGTACATGCCGAGCGCATCCACCATGACGTCGACGAACTCCACGTCGGGGTTCGCTGCTGCGACCTCGCGGGTGATCGACAGCTGCATGCCGTCGACGACGTTCAGCACGTTGGCCTTGTGGCCGAGGACGACCTTGTTGTAGCCGGTGGTGCGGGCCAGGTCGAAGGCGTGCTCGGCGATGCGGCGCCATCCGCCTTCGGTCACGGTCTTCAGCGCGAAGCCCGCGTCGCCGATTCGGTGCTCGATGCCGCTGTAGATGCCCTCGGACACCTCGCGGACGATCGTGAACTCGGGGCGGTGCGGCTGGTCACCGATACGGAAGGACGGGATCGGACGGTCGTTGGCGTACAGGTCGAACGCGCGACGCAGCCCGTTGTTGACGCTGGGCCAGACCTGCAGCTTGTCGTCGACGACCTTCACGACCCGGCCGGTGCCCTTCGGAGCGCTCAGCGGTCCCTTGAGGATGGTGCCGATGCCGAGCAGTTTCTCGAGCTTGTCATCGGGAAGCGGATCGCCGGCGTGGCCTTCCTCGGTGAGGTGGCCGACGGGGTGGAACTCATAGGACAGGTCCGGTGCAACAGCCTGCAGCACATCGATGGTGGCCGCGATGATCTCGGGACCGATGCCATCGCCCTCGATCACGCCGATGGTGGTGGTGGCGCTCTGCGTCATTTCGTCTCGTTTCTTTCTGGGGCCTGTCGAAGGAAGTCAATGGCGTACGGCAGACCCCAGTCGATGGGGAGTCCGTAGGTGTTCTGGAGTGGCTCGGCAAGGACCGCGAGCGAGTACTGGGCAAGCACGATTCGCTGGCTGCCGCCTGCGACGCTCGCCTCGAGCGCCTCGGCCTCTGCCCGGTCACCGAGACCGGATGCCGGGTCGCCCTGGCAGCGCACCCAGTCGATTCGGGCAGCCTGGGCGAGACCGGTTCGCTTGAGGTGGTACTCGACCGCCGGCCGCGCGGCGTCGGCGCTGTACACGATGGTGAGGTGGGTGACCTCCGCTTCGGCGAGGGCATCGAACATGAGTTCGTCCGGTCCGGTGACCGGAACGCCAACGACCTGCCTGATCTCCTCGACCGTCTCCGGGAAGCTGGAGCAGGTCAGCCAGATGGCGTCGACCCCGCCGGAGGACAGTGTCAGCGCCATGTCCTTGAGCCGGGCACCCGAGTCCACACCCTGCGCGAGGTCGGGCAGCAGCCGGTCATCCAGCAAGGCCCACGGGGCTGCCGCCGGCAGGTCATCGCGGAGGTGTTGTTTGGCCAGCGCGAGCGCGCTGTCCGCGGCGTTGATGATGCCGATCCTGGTCATTGTTCCTCCCACCCGTGACGGGCCGCGAAATCTGCGATCCGCACGGTCTCGTCGCTTGTCATTGAGTCGTACGCCGCGAAGACGACGGCAAGCGTGCCGAGCGCGTCGTTGATCGTGGATTCCAGCGGGACTAGGCCGCTGCGCGCGTCGATAAAGTGCTGGAAGGCCGTGGCATAGCTCTGCTCGTAGGCGCGGGGCTCGGCCGGATAGGTCTCCACCTGGCGACCACCTGGCGCATCACGCACGACCGTCAGGGTGCCGTTCTGGTCGATCGTCGCCGTTCCCTCGGTGCCTTCGATGCGAACGTGCTCGCTGAGCACCGGTGCGGATTCGATCGAGTGCGACGCGTAGCTGCGGTCGATCACGGCGGTGGCCCGGTCGTAGCCGAGCATCAGCGTGACCACGTCTTCCCCGGCAATCCCTGGCGCGATCGAGTGGCCGCGTGCGTGCACGGTGGTCGGCGTTCCGAGCACGCTGCGGAGGGCGTCGATCTGGTGGATCGCGGACTCCAGCAGCAGGAAGCGGTCAAGCTCGGCGAAGTACGGCTGGCGGGCCAGGCTGAACGGGACATCCGGGTGCGCGGACGAGCGGATCGTCCCGGCGAACCGGGCGGACGAGGAAACGTGGAAGATGGTGCCGAGTCCGCCGCCGTCGACGAGGTCCTTGAGCTGGCGGTACCAGGACCGGTACCGCCAGTTGTCGTTCACCATGACGAGGGATGTCGCTTCCCGCGCGCGGCGGGCCACCGCGACGGCCCCGTCGAAGTCGGCGCAGAGCGGCTTCTGGCAGATGGCGTCCAGGTGTCGGTCGAACGCGTGCTGCAACAGGTCGGCGTGCGTCGACGGCGGGGTCGCGATGTCCAGCACGTCGACGGCTACGTTCTCGAGCGCCTCATCGATCGTGGCGAACGCGGATCCGACACCGAACTCGCGGGCCCGGGACGTGGCACGGTCCCGGTCGGGATCGATCACGGCGACGACCTGCGTTCCCGGCAGGTCTGCCCAGGCACCCAGGTGGTATTGGCTGACGTGGCCGGCACCGACGAGCGCTATCCGGGTTGGCTCAGTCATTCGCCATCACCCCACCCGAGCAGCGCGGCGGCGTTCAGCTCAGCGACAGTCGCCAGGTCATCATCCGAGATGCCCGCGGCGGTCAGGTCGCCGAGGAACTGCATGTATCCGTCTGCCGGGTCAACCGAATCCGGCTGGCCGAGGTCGCTGCCGAGCACGTTCCGCTCGGTGCCGACCGCGCGCATCTGCGCGACCAGTCCCGCCAGATCGAGCGGAGTGTTCCGGCTGCGCGGCACCACACGCTCCAAGTACGCCCCGTGCCTGGCCAGTTCCGTCTGCTCCTCGACGGTCATGCCGACCTCGAAATGATCCGGATGCGTCACCACTCGGCGTTGCACGCCGATCCGCTCGGCGGCCTGGAAGACATCCATCGTCACGGCCGGGGGGAGATGCCCGCTGCAGAGGACCAGGTCGTATTGCGCGCAGAGTTCCAGGATCGGCCAAACCTGTGCGAGGAACCCATCGGAGCCGTCCCGCGTGGTGGAGTCGAGAATCGACGCCGCATCCTGGGTCGGCAGCCAGACCAGGCGACCGCCGCTCTTCGCGGCCGCTTCGACAGCCGCCGGGTTCAGCCCGCCGACACCTGAGTTCAGGGCGACGCCGCCCGCGACCCGCACCCGGTCCTGAGCGGAGTCGAGGATCGCCGCGCCCACCGAGGTGGGCAGCTGGTGGCTCTTGTAGACCACTCCTCGGGCGCCGACGCGGGCGTAATCCTCGATCACTCGAGCGCCGTCGTACTTGCGCGGCCGGTCATCCGGCGCGAAATGCAGGTGGAAATCGATCGGGCGCACTATCCCTTCAGCGCCCCTCCGGAAAGACCCGCCGCCATGTACTTCTGGACGAACAGGAACAGCACGAAGGCGGGAATCAGGGTCATCACGCACGCGGCCATGAACGGTCCCATGAAATCGATGACCCCACCGGCGCTGAGGAAGGACCGCAGTCCGACCTGCAGCATGGTCACTTCGCCCTTGAACAGGATGGCGCTGGCCCAGATGAAGTCGTTCCAGATCTGCAGGAAGACCATGCAGGACACTGCCACCAGCCCGGTGCGGGAGACCGGCAGGAACACCCGGAAGAACGACCCGATCCGCGAGCATCCGTCCATGTACGCCGCCTCTTCCAACTCGACCGGGCAACTGGTCTGGAAGTACCCGTGCAGCACGAGTGCGGCGAACGGGGTGGCGAATCCGGTGTACGTGAGGATCATGCCGATGTACGTGTTGATCAGGCCGAAGTCCTCGAGCATGAAGTACACGGGCAGCAGCCGGGTGATCTCCGGCAGCAGCTGGTTCAGCACCAGAATCGCCAGCACGACTCCGACGATTCGCAGCTTCGAGCGGGCGGTGATGTACGCCGCCATGCTCGAGATGAGCGTGGTCAGCACCGCCGCCGAGATCCCGACCAGAAGCGAGTTCCCCAGTTGCTGCAGGAACGGCATCATGGCGAGCGCGTCGCGGAAGTTGTCGATGGTCGGCGACATCGGCAGCCAGATCGGCGGCGCCGAGGTGATCTCGGATGCCGGCTGGAACGCGCTCTTCAACATCCAGAAGAACGGCAGCAGCAGGTAGATCGCCAGCCCGATCGAGATGACGGCGCCGATGACCGAGCTGAACACCCGGATCGGGTCGACGCGCTTCTTGTGCTTGACCGCGCGTGGTGCGGTTGCGGATGCGGTTGTCACGAGTTGTTCTCCCGGTTCCGGCGGTCGATGACCATGTAGACCGCGCCGATGATCCCGCTGATGACGAGGATGATCGTGCTTGCCGCCGCGGCGATGCCGTACTGCCCGTCGACGAACGCCCCTTCGTAGGAGTACACCGCAAGCACGTTGGTGAGGTTCGCCGGCCCGCCACCGGTCATCAGGTACACCAGTTCGAAGTGCCCAACGGTACCGATGAGGAGCAAAGCGGTGAGGATGAGCAGCGTCGGACGAAGCATCGGCAGGGTGATGTTGAAGAAGGTCTGCCGACGGTTCGCGCCATCCATCTTCGAGGCGTCGTAGACAGCGCTGTCGATGGACTGCAGGCCGGCGAGGATCAGTGTGACTGCGAGCGGCAGGCCGCCCCAGATTCGGGCGACCGCGATAGAGAGCAGCGGCACACTGAACGGACCCCAGGTGGCCGTCTCGCCCAGGAAGCGGATCGGGGCGTCGACCCAGCCGAGCTCCATGAGGATCTGGTTGATCGGGCTCTGTCCAGGCGAGAACATCCACAGCCAGATGGCTGAGGCGACGATTCCGGGCACGAACCAGGGCATCAGCGCCACGCCGCGCAGCAGCCCGGTGCCGAACACCTTCCGGTTCAATGCCGGGGCAACGGCGAGACCGAGCACGATGATCGCGACCGTCACGACGACACCGAACGTTGCGGTGTTCAGTGCGGTCTGAAGGAACTCCGGCTCCGTGAGGATCTTGGCGTAGTTGTCGAACCAGACGAACGGGGTGCCGGCGAAGTTGACCCGGAAGATGTCGTAGTCGAGGAAGCTCAGCCGGATGGTGTCGAACATCGGGTAGAGCCCGAAGACCGCGACCATCAGCAGTGCTGGCAGGACCATGAAGAGGTCGAACAGGTGCCGGGAACGGCGACCGCCGCGCGTGCGAGGGGCGCGCCGTCGTCCTGCGGTCGGGGTGTCGACCTTAGCCGTCGGCTTGTCAGGCGCGAGCTGAAGTGAACCGGAGCTCATCGAGGACCACCTCCTCCTCGGACGGGTCAGCGGGGACGCCCGCGACGCGGATGGTGAGGCTGCCGTCTTCGGCGAACTCGAGCTGCGCCCAGCAGTGGTGGGTGCGGCTGCGCACCGCCGTCCACTCGGGCGCCGTCTCGTGGGCGAAGGTCGAGAACGACTTGTTGATGTTGCTCATCTTGCCGCCGGGGCTCACCTTGACCCAGACGGTTCCCTCGCCGGGTTCGTAGTCGGTGAGGGCGAGCGAGGTCGGCGTGTTCGTCGCGGGGACGTCGCGCAGCGGGAAGGTGCGCTCGTACGCCTGGTCGTGGGTGGTCATCGCCACCCGGATGCCGAGTTTCTCGAAGACCGGGCCGAGCTGGGCACGCAGTTCCAGGTTGGACGGGTGGTTCGTGCCGTCGGCGAAGGGGGCGACGTGCATGTACGGGATGACCCACTCGAAACCACGACGCTGCGCGTCCTCGATGTCGGCGATCATCCAGTCGATGCGTTCCTGGGGGATCTCCCCCCACATCTCCCACGCGTTCAGTGCAACGAAGTGCACGTGCCCCACGTCGAAGGAGTAGCAGTGCAGGCCCTCAGGGCCTGCGGGAACTGCGAACCGGTCCAGCCAGGGTTCGATCTTCTCCTGAAGGACGTACATGAACTCGTGGTTTCCCCAAGTGGGCTGCACCGGGGCGACCGAGAAGGCGGGTTCCATCTGGTTGAAGAAGTAGTCGATCGCGTCTTCGAGGTACTCAAAGCGGCGGTCGGTGTCGAAGTAAGCGAAGTCACCGCCCTCGAGGGTGAGCAACGGCCGGTACTTCGCGATGCCGTCGATCACGCGCGCGGTGCCGTTGGTCAGCCCGTCGCGGCGACCAAGCAGTCCGGTGTCGGCGACGAAGGCGGCGTTGAAGGCGAAGCGTTCCAGCGCAGGAGCGGCGGTGGCGAACTCGCGCGGCTCGGTCCAGTCGTCCGCAGCGATCTCAACCGCGTACTCGTAGCGCTCCTGCGGCCGGAGGCCGAGGAACGCGGCCTCACGCACGGCGCCGGTTTCGACGGTGGCTCGCACAGTCGTGTCGACGTTGTTCCAGTCGGCGGTTCCCGCTTCGCGGATGCGAGCACGGAGTGCCGAGGAGACATCCGGGGTCTTCCACACCACGTTCATGGTCGTCGCGGTGTCCCCTACCCAGGAGAGGTGAACCTCATTTCGGCCGGGGAAGTCGTCGCGGAAGTCTGTCCTGCTCGTCACTCGAGTCTCCTTCGTCTCGTCGCTGGTCATGCTCGTCCTCTCACCGCTCCGGTCATCCGCCCCAGTTCATAGAAGAAGGAGCGCTTGCGTGGGGTCGTGAGACCCCACTGGACGGGCGGGCACTGATACCCGTCGTTGTAGTCGTTGGCATCGCCCGGATCGAAGAACCCCCATGAGGCGTAGTTCTCGGTCGCGGCGAGGAAGTTGTTGGTGGGCTTGAAGAAGTCGAAGTGATTGTCTTCGTTGAAGACGATCGGCTTGGCACCGCCCGTCTGGTTCGCCTTCATCCGCACGTCGCGCACCATCTCGGCGATGATGCCCGGGTCGTCGAGTCCATTGGCGTGCAGCAGCACGAAGTCCATGGCTGCAACGAGTTCCTCCGACGGCAGGTAGTCGTCGGGGAGCGCCCCGTAGCTTGCGGACACCGGCCGGTCGGTCAGTTCGCGCACCCGGGCGATCAGCTCAGGGAGCCGCGCCGGCATCAGGATGTCGTGGTTGTAGCGAGGGATGTTGCATTCGTTCGCGACCTCGATGATGACGTTGGTCACGTCGTTCTCATCGAGCCAGCGGATGACGTTCTCGACTGCTCGGATGACGGCGGCCTCGTCGGCGAGACGCTGGTCCTGGCCGAAGTAGAACAGGCCGAGGATCACCACCATGCCGTTCCGGTCCGCGGCATCCAGCACCCGCTTCAGCCGCGCCATCCACTCCGGCTTCAGCGAGCCGTCTGCCTCGTAGGCGGACACCAGCCAGGGCTGCTGCTTCGGCACGACACCGTCGATGCCACGGCCGCGACCCCGGACCGGGTTACCGCACTGCAGGTTGAGAGTCATGCCGAGCAGGCCGAAGGCCCGCCAGGTCGGCAGTTGGGCAAGGAACTCGGTCAGGTTCCGTTCCGCGTCCCATTCCCCGGTGTCGGGGTAGGCCCACTTCGATCGGGTGTCCGGGTTCTCGTCGTCGAAAATGGCTTGCACCATTCGCGAGTTGAAGAGAAGCCCTTCGATGACCTTGTCCTCGTACGCTTGGCCACGGTAGGTGGGTTCCCCGTTGATGAGGAACTTCTCTCCCGCGATCGAGACTGTTGTCTTGCCCAACTGCCCGCCCTTTCGGCTGGTGTTACTTAGCTATCCCGCCCGACCTACTGCTTTGCGCGGTCGAGGATTTCCTGCATCTTCTTTTCTGCGGTGGCGATCGCCGTGTCGGCGTTCTCACCAGAGATCAGAACGGCCGAGAAGAGGTCCCACAGCACGCCGCCGGGCTTCTCTTCACGGATGATCGGCCAGAACGGTGACGGGTACTGCGAGGTGTGGGCGTCCTCAGCGAGGATCTCGGTGAACACCGACTGGTAGTCCTCAGAGGTCCAGAAGTCGGACGCCATGACTGCCTTGTTGGTGCTCATCCAGCCGCTGACCTCGGAGATCGTCTGCATGTTCTCGTCGTTCGAAAGGAACGCGATGAACTCGACGGCCTCGTCGGGGTGCTCGGTACCGTGCAGCACGCCCCAGTAGCCGGAGCCTGTGTACGACGCGGAGTTCTCCGGGCCGGCGGGGATCCGCGCAGCGGCCCACTTGCCCTCGAGTTCCGGGTTGTCACGGATCAGCGACTGGAACGATGTCGAGCCTGCGGCGCCGATCATGGCGACTCGGCCCGCCTTGAAGTCGACCATCGGGTCGTAGTTCGGGTCCATGAAGTCCGGCGGAACCGAACCGTCATCGACGAGCGACTTCATGTAGTCGAGTGCCTTGCGCATCTCCGGGGTGTCAAGCGTGGCGGTGGTGCCGTCCTCGGACATGTACTCCTCGCCCGCCTGCCAGAGCGCAGGGACCAGGCCCTGCACAACCTCGGCGCTGCTGAAGGTGTAGCCGTACTGGCCATCCTTCGTGAGCGCCTTGGCGACCTTGCGAACCTCTTCCCAGGTCGACGGCGGCTCGCTGAAGCCGGCCGCTTCGAGCAGGTCGGTGCGGTAGAGCATCGCACGCGGGTCGGTGCGCCACGGGATGCCGTAGAACTCGCCGTTCCACTGGGCGTCAACCAGGAGCGGTTCGGCGAAGCGCTCTTCCAGGTCGGGCCAGTACTCGTCCTTGTAGTCGGTGATCGCCATCGGGCCGACCTTGCCGCCGCCGAGGGCCGCGTTGCTGTGCAGCTGGGTCATGTCACCGACGTCGGGGGCATCCGCACCCTGGGCGACGAGCATCCACCGGTCACGGGACTGTGCGAAGTCGATGAACTCGACCTCGACCGCGGTGCCGGTCTGCTCTTCGAAGTCCGCAGCGATTCCCTCGATGGCAGTGCGCCATTCGGCGGGGTCGCCGTAGATCTGGGTCCAGAACTCGAGCTTGACGTCCTCGCCGTTGCTCGATTGGTCACCAGCTGACGAGCAGCCTGCCAGTGCCAGAAGACCTGCGGCCGCGATTGCTGCCGTGATCCTGATTGATTTCACCATTGACCTCAATTCAGTTGAATGAATGTGTGTGGAGCCTCTGGTATGACAGGATGACAGCCAGACCGCAACAAGTCAACACCTTGCTTTACGGAATGTATTGCGAGTTGCCTGCGGGCTTGGCGCGCTCGTCTGGTCAGCGGACAGGAACTGATCACAAAAAGGGGCCCGCGCCGTGCTGGCGCGGGTCCCTCCTGTGATTTCCGCTGGTGACGCGGTATGTCTAGGACGGGTTCGGGATCAGGGTGTACTTCGTCTCGAGGTACTCGTGGATTCCCTCGGTGCCGCCTTCGCGCCCAACGCCCGACTGCTTGACACCGCCGAACGGTGCCGCCGCGTTGGAGACCACGCCGATGTTCAGGCCCATCATCCCGGTGTCGATCGCCTCGATCATGCGCTGGCCGCGCTGGAAGTCCTGCGTGAACACGTAGCCGACCAGTCCGTACTCGGAGTCGTTCGCGATGCGCACTGCCTCGTCCTCGTCCGAGAACCGGATGATGGCGACGACCGGGGCGAAGATCTCCTCGGCCTTGATCGCCATCCCGTCCGTCACCTGGTCGAGCACGGTCGGTTCGAAGAAGCTCCCGTCGCCCTCGATCGCGGAGCCACCGGCGAGCAGGACCGCTCCCTTGGCCACGGCGTCGTCAACCAGTCGTTGGGTGTTCGCCACCGCCTTGTGATCGATCAGCGGGCCGATGTTCACGCCGTCGTCGATGCCGCGTCCCACCTTCATCGAGCGAACGCGCTCCGCAAGGCGGGCCGCGAACTCGTCGGCGATGCCCTCCTGCACGATGAACCGGTTGGCCGCGGTGCAGGCCTGTCCGATGTTGCGGAACTTCGCGGCCAGCGCGCCCTCGACCGCCGCGTCGAGATCGGCGTCGTCGAAGACGACGAACGGGGCGTTGCCGCCCAGCTCCATGGACGTGCGTAGCACGTTCGGTGCCGCCTGCTTCAGCAGGGCGACGCCTACCGGCGTGGAGCCGGTGAAGCTGACCTTGCGAAGCCGCGGGTCGCTGAGGAGCGCCTCGGACAGCTTGCCGGTGGAGGTCGTCGTGATCACGTTCACGACGCCCTTCGGCAGGCCGGCTTCCTTGAGGAGTGCGACGAGGGCGAGGGTCGTCAGCGGCGTGAGGGTCGCCGGCTTGATGACCACGGTGCAGCCGGCCGCCAACGCCGGACCCAGCTTGCGCGTCGCCATCGCGAGGGGAAAGTTCCACGGCGTGATCAGGTAGCACGGGCCCACCGGGCGTTGTGTGACGATCATGGTCCCGGTGCCTTCCGGGTTCGTGCCGTAGCGGCCCTGGATCCGCACCGCTTCCTCGGCGAACCAGCGCAGGAATTCGCCACCGTAGGCGACCTCGCCGCGCGCTTCGGACAGCGGCTTGCCCATCTCTAGGGTCATCAGCAACGCGAACTGCTCCTTGCGCTCCTGCAGCAGGTCGAACGCACGGCGCAGGATCTCGCCGCGCACTCGGGCGGGAGTGCGTGCCCAGTCCGCCTGGGCTGCGGCCGCGGCATCCAGTGCTCGGATACCGTCGGCGACCGAAGCATCCGCCACTGTCGCGATCCGACGTCCGGTGGACGGATCGAGCACGTGGAAGTGCGATCTGCGGCCCGCCCCGACAGTGTGTTCTACGCCGAGCAGGGTGACGACTTCGTGCTCTGTATGGGTCGCGCCGGCGGAGATCTCGCAGCCGAACTCGCGGAACGATTCAGCCTGTCGGTCGGCGTCTCAGAGGCCGCAGAGTGGGATCAGCTGCCGACCGCTCTCGCGCAGGCGCGGCAGGCACGGGATCGCGCCGAGGAATCGGGTGCGGGCGTCGCGTCGTTCGATGCCATCGCGCGCGAGGGAGTCGTTGCGTATCTGGCTGGCACGGATGCCACCGCCATCGCCGGCGCGATGCTGGCCCCGCTCGATGCCCACGATGCAACGAACGGCACCGAACTGCGTCACACCTTGCGGGTTTGGCTCGCGCACGATGGCCGGTTCGACCCCGCAGCCGAGGAGCTGGGGGTGCACCGGCACACCGTGCGCAACCGAGTCGCCTTGATTGAACGGTTGCTCGAACGCGATCTGCGCTCGTTCGCGGTTCGCGCCGACCTGTGGGTGGCGCTCCTCGCGACGGACACCGGTGATTGAGGAGCGCCGCGAGCGAAGCGAGTGACGCGTCTCGAAATCACCCGATCCGGATCAGCTTCTTGTTGACGAACTCGTCGGCGCCGAAGCGGCCAAGCTCACGACCCGAGCCCGACCGTTTGATGCCACCGAAGGGCAGTTCCGCGCCGTCGGCGAGCACGACATTGACGAACACCATGCCGGCCTCGATCTGGTCGGCGACCCGCATGGCCTGGTCCTTGTCGGTCGTGTAGACGTACGAGCCGAGGCCGAAAGGCGTGTCGTTGGCGATCCGCACGGCGTCAGCCTCGTCCTTCGCACGGAACACCTGTGCGACCGGGCCGAAGAACTCTTCCCGCGAGGCCGGGTTCTCCGGGGTGACGTCGGTCAGCACGGTCGTCTCGAAGAACGCGCCGTCGCGACCGCCGCCATGCACCAGGGTGGCGCCATGCTCGACCGCACGCTTGACCTGCTCGGCCAGATTGTCGGCGGCGCGGAGCGAGGAAAGCGGGCCGAGCGCAGAGTCCGCCGAGGTCGGATCGGTCGCCTCGATTTCGGCGAGCTTGGCGGTGAACTTCTCCAGGAACGACTCGTACAGCTCGTCCGCGACCACGAAACGCTTGGCGGCGTTGCAGGACTGCCCGTTGTTGTCGAGGCGCGCGTCCACGGCGTGCTGCACCGCCGTGTCGAGGTCATCGGTGGAGAGCAGGATGAATGGGTCGGACCCGCCGAGCTCGAGCACGACCTTCTTCAGGTGGCGTCCCGCGACCTGGGCAACCTGTGCGCCGGCCCGCTCGGAGCCGGTGAGCGAGACCCCGTGAACCCGCGGGTCGGCGATGACCGTCTCGATCTGATCGTGCGACGCATAGATGTTGACATAGGCACCCTCTGGGAAGCCCGCGTCGCGGAAGATCTGCTCGATGGCCGCGGATGATTCGGGGCACTGCTCGGCGTGCTTCAGCAGGATGGTGTTGCCGATGATCAGGTTTGGCCCGGCGAAGCGAGCGACCTGATAGTAGGGGAAGTTCCACGGCATGATGCCGAGCAGCGGTCCCAGAGCGGAGCGGCGAACGAGCGCCGACCCTTCACCATCCAGAAGCTGGATCGGCTCATCCTCGAGGAACTTGGCCGCATTGTCGGCGTAGTACTCGTAGATCGCCGCAGCGAAGTCCACCTCGCTGAGGGCCTGCTCGATGGGCTTTCCCATCTCGCGGACGATAATCTCGCCCAACTGCTGGCGGCGTTCCACGTGAAGTTCGGCCACGCGGCGGATCAGGGCGGCACGTTCCTGGACGTCAGTCGATCTGGACCATTCGCGGAAGGCCTTGTCCGCGGATGCGATCGCCTTTTCCAGATCGGCCTCGCTGATCGTCTCGAACGTCTTGACGATCTCTCCGGTGGCAGGGTTTGTCACGGCGTAGCTCACTGCGATCCTCTTCTCCGTTGAATGGATACGTGTACCCGTAAGGATAGGAGCAACACGCTGAGTTCGGGTGGGCCCGACTAGCACTCAACGACGTTGACGGCGAGGCCGCCCATCGCGGTCTCCTTGTACTTGGCGCTCATGTCGCGGCCGGTCTCGCGCATCGTGATGATCACTTCGTCGAGCGAGACGCGGTGCTCGCCATCTCCCCACATCGCCATTTTCGCGGCGTTGACGGCCTTCGCTGCGCCGATCGCGTTGCGTTCGATGCACGGAACCTGAACCAGACCGCCGATCGGGTCGCAGGTGAGCCCGAGGTTGTGCTCCATCGCGATCTCGGCGGCGTTCTCGACCTGCTGCGGCGTTCCGCCAAGCACCTCGGCCAGTCCGGCGGCAGCCATCGACGACGCCGAACCGACCTCGCCCTGGCAGCCGACCTCGGCGCCGGAGATCGACGCCTGCGTCTTGTAGAGCACACCGACCGCGGCCGCGGCGAGGAAGAACCGGACGACGGCGTCCTCCTTCTCCTCCTCCGAGCCATTGGCGACCGCCGGGACGAAGTTCAGCACGTAGTGCAGCACCGCCGGAATGATCCCGGCAGCCCCATTGGTCGGTGCCGTGACGACGCGACCGCCGGAGGCGTTCTCTTCGTTCACGGCGAGCGCGATGAAGTTCACCCACTCCTGCCAGAAGGCGGGGTTGTTCTCGGCGCCCTCGGCTTGCAGCCGGCGATACCAGTCGGGGGCGCGCCGGCGCACCTGCAGTCCACCCGGCAGCAGTCCCTCGCGGGACAGGCTGCTGGTGACGCAATCCGCCATCACGTCGCGGATGCGAAGGATTCCGGCGCGGACCTCGTCGGCGCTTCGGGTAGCGAGCTCATTGCGAAGCATCACTCCGCTGAAGGCGAGGTCGTGCTCGGCGCAGTGCCGGAGGAGCTCTGCCGCAGTGCCGAACGGCAGGGGCTCCGTGACATCCGCCTCCTGCATCGCCTCGGAATCGCCGTCGCGCACGATGAATCCGCCACCCACCGAGTAATAGGTGGGCCGAGTCGATGGTGCCGCCGTGATCGTCGCGCACCTCGAACCGCATGGCGTTGCTGTGCCGCTTGAGCACAGTCAGGGGGTGCAGAACAATGTCCGACTCGCGGAATGGCAACTCGCGGGTGCCGGCGATGCGCACGGTGCCGTCTGCCGTGATCCGCGCCAGGTGCTCGTCGACCTCGGTCGGCAGGATCTCGTCGGGCCGGTTGCCTTCGAGGCCGAGCAGCACAGCTGGGAAGGTGCCGTGCCCGCGCCCGGTGGCGGCGAGCGAACCGTACAGATCCACTCGGAGTTCGTGCACGTCGAGCGCCCGGGTTCCGAGCGCTGCGACGAACTCGGCGGCGGCGCGCATCGGCCCGACGGTGTGCGAACTCGAGGGTCCGATGCCGACCTTGAACAGGTCGAAGACGCTGATGGCCATCTGGGAACTCCTTGGTCGGATGCTCGGTGCGGGCGCACCGAACGTGACAATGGGTTCCTCCCGCTCTGTCTCGAACCTGAGAGTTTCCGCGGATGTCGATCCGCTTGCACCGTCGGTGGACGCCTGAGCGCCGCTTTTCAGAGTTGCCTCGCCTCTGCGGTCCTGGGGCCTGAGAGATTCCCGGGAGGGGTTGCTCCTACGGCACCTGCTGGGCAGGTTCTCCCGCAGTGGGTCGTCGACGTGTTCGGTTGTGGAGCTCAGCTAATCATGAATGCCCGGATGCCGACACCTGCCACTTGCCATCCCTCGTAGTTGATGGCGACGGTTGCTCCGACGCCTACGCGTCTCGCGGGACCAGGCGAATGGTCAGCGGTGCAGCGTCCGGACCGGTGACGGTTCCGACGATCCGTGGACCGTAGCGGTCGTATTTGGCGTGGTAGGCCGCGTCGACCGCGGCGTAAGAGGCGGCATCCGCCTCGGCGAAGTGGACATCGCGCTCGATCCCACCCGCGCGGATGCGGCCAGCGCCGCTGGCCTTGGCGCGCACGTACCAGGGATTGTCCGGACCGTACGCCGAGCGCACGTAGAGGTCGTCGCCGGCACGAACCACCCACATCGTGATGTACGGGCGCAGAGTCCCGTCCGGTCGCACGGAGGCTAGCTTCAACTTCTCGGCGCTGCCCACCTTGCTCAACTCGTCGGCGGTCCATTCAGCCATCTCGGCCCCTCTTCCGTCACTTCTGCGCCCCCGAGCACACTATGCCGAACACCAGTAGAACGCTTCGGTGTACCCCGAATCAGCAGGACTCCCCCCGAAAGTGGGGATGGGGAGGCCCGCCGATGTACCCCTATGCTTGCCGAGTTCGCCTCACTCCCAAGGTCCCCCAAACCCTTGAGCGGTGTCGGGTTGCGAACCGGTAAGTCAGCTTCGCCCCGCGTCCGCAGCGACATTCGGGTTGTCCGCCGACGCGGGGCGGAGCTACCACCCGTCTGCCCGGGTTACTGCTCTGGGGCGGGTGCGGCCTTGTCTGGGGCGGGTGCGGCCTTGTCTGGGGCGGCATTCACCTTGTCTGCTTTGCGCGCCTTGCGCTGGGCTTTTGCCAGGGCATCGAACTGGGCCATGGCCACTTTTGTCTCATCGTGCTCGCCGAGTATCGGCCGGATCCAGGTCATCGCCGGGTTGGAGTCCACGAGGACCAAACGAACGAGGAGCGTCAATGGGATCGCCAGGATCGCCCCGATCGGTCCGAGGAGGACGGCCCAGAACAGCACGGAGAAGAAGGTGATCGTCTGGCTCAGGCTCACGGCCCGGCCGATGATCCGGGGCTGAATCACCGATTGGATGACTCCGTTGATGACGCCATAGACGACGATGACGGCGGTCACGGTCTGCCACCCGCCGACGAGAGCCCCGAAGATGATCGGCGGGACAAGGGCGATGAAGTACCCGATGTTCGGGATGAAGGAGCAGACGAACGCGAGCAGACCCCAGATGAACGCGCCGGGGACTCCGATGATGAGCAGCGCGATCCAATCGGCGATGCCCTGCGCCGCGCCCAGCCCGGCAGTCGCCACCATGTACCGCCGCACGTTCGAGCCGTAGGTGGCCAGGGCGGCTGCGACGAGCGGCCGTGCGGGGTACAGCTGCCTGAGCAGGGTCGGGACGAATGCGGCATCCATGCCCATCAGCAGCAGCATCGTGAAGACGATGACGAGTAGTGAGACCCAGCCGGTGAGCCCGCCGATCAGGTCACCGACGAATCCGACCAGCGCCGCCGGATCAAAACTCGCGAACATGTCGTGGATCTGGTCGGTGACGATGCCGGTCGAGGCCAGTGCCGCCGCGACATCCTGCCCGAACGCCGCGATCTCGTCGCTGAACTGCTCCAGCAAGTCCCCGAACTGGCCGAAGGCGACCATGATGGCGTAGCCCAGCCCCACGAGCACGAGCAGCACGGCGACAATCACCGCCGTTGTAGTGATGCCACGCGGCACTCCTCGCTTTTCAAGCCACACCCGCAGCGGGTGCACACAGATGGTGAGCACGATCCCGAGGAAGAAGGGGGCGAAGATTCCCGAGATCGCCGCAAGCCCGAAGGCGACGACGGTCGCCCCTCCGAGTCCCATCAGGATGAAGGCGTTGCGGTGCGGGTTCGACGGCTCCGCTGCGGAGAGGAGACCCGTCGCGCCTACCGGTGACTCCTTCTTGGGTTGCTTCCTGTTCCACCACAAGAAGCCCCTCGACGATCCGTCTTTGGATCGCTTCCTGTTCCACCACACGATGTCTCCGATCTCAGTCCGAACGTATCGAGCGGTGGAGCGGCGCGAATCATTCGATCTGAGTGATGCGGCGAGTCGAGCATTACGGGTGCTGGCCGGGCGAGACCCGGTCGACAAGCCACAAAACCCCCTCCAGAAGGAGAGGGTTTTGGGAACTGACGCGTCTGAACTGACGCTGTCTGGACTGACTCAGTTGGCCGCGGCCGTGAGAATCCGCTCCCGCAGGGGCGACATCGCTTCTGTCAGGTCACTCAGCTGGTCGAGAAGCTGAACGGCCGAGTCCTCGATGATCGGGGTCGGCGCGAAGCCGCCCTCTGGGGTACGGAGCGTGCCAATCATCGGGATGATCACCGTGTCAGGCATGGTCACCATCTTCAGCGCCGTGCCGATCTGCTTCAGGATCTGGGCCGCCCGCAGCCCTCCGGAGATTCCGCCGTAGCTGACGATGCCCAGTGGCTTGTGTGCCCATTCGTGGAACAGGTAGTCGATGGCGTTCTTGGTGGCCGCGTTGATGGCGTAGTTGTACTCGGGGATGACGAAGACGAACGCGTCGGCGCGGTCGATGATCGCGCTCCAGGCCTTGGTGTGCTCGTGCTGGTAGTCGCGCAGCCGCGGATGGTTCGGCTCATTGAGCAGTGGCAGCCCAACCTCTGCCAGGTCGATGATTTCAACGTCGAACCGGTCATCCACGCGAGCTTGAGCGGCGAACCAGTCGGCGACCGGGCCTCCGGCTCGTCCGGGGCGGGTGCTGCCGATGATGACCTGCAGTAGGGGCTTCGTCAAAGTTTTCTCTCCTTCTTGCTTGTCCCTTCTTTCTACCTGCTTGCGGGGCGCGGCGGGCGCCACTGCTGGGTTGTCGGCGGCTGCTACGGTGGCGGGCGTGGTCGGCACGTTGTCGGCGAACGGCTGACCCAAGGCGTTTACCGTCACAGCTTGGTCTGGCGCGCGACGCGACCGGCTCGGAGAATGTCCGTAGCGGACTGAGAAATCTGTCGGCCCCCGTGCGGAAGGACTTCGCCGTGACCGCAACCAGACGATTGGCGCTCGCTGCGGGCGTCTTCTACCTCCTCACGTTCGCCTTCTCGATTCCGGCATACTTCCTCTATGAGCCGGTGCTGACCGACCCCGGGTACATCGTCAGCGACGGCGGCGCCGACACGCGGATCACCCTCGGCGCACTCCTTGAGTTTCTTACCGCCCTCGCGGGCATCGGGACCGCCGTCGCGGTATACCCCGTGATCAAACGGCAGAGCCAGGCCGCTTCACTCGGCTTCGTCACGACACGGAGCTTCGAAGCGGCCGTGATGATGATCGGCGTCATTGCGCTGATGTCGATCGTGGGCCTGCGTCAGGCCGGGGCATCCGCTGGCACCGATGACGCGGCGATGGTCGCCGTCGGCCAGGCGCTGATTGAGATCCGTGACCAAACGGCCCTCTTCGGACCCGGCTTCGTGCCTGCCCTCAACGCACTGTGCTTCGGCTACGTGCTGCGGTCGCGGCTGGTGCCGCGCCTCATTCCGGCGCTGGGTCTCATCGGGGCTCCCCTGCTCATGGCATCGGCGATCGGAACGATGTTCGGGCTCCACGGCGATGGGTCGGTGTTCGCGGCCATTGCGCTCGCCCCGATCTTTGTTTGGGAGCTATCGATCGGGTTGTGGATGACGTCCAAGGGGTTCAGGCCTGCGGGGTTGGCGGCGCTTGGAATCGACGCCAGCGAGCACATCAGTCCATCACCACGGCGATGAGATCACCTGCTTCGACTTGCTGCACGGGGTTGGTTGCCACGCGCTGAATTGTGCCCGCGACAGGACTCGTTATCGCAGCTTCCATTTTCATGGCCTCGATCGTCGCAATGGTGTCACCGACCGCGACGGTGTCGCCCTCGGTGGCCTGGACGGTCACGACTCCCATGAATGGTGCGCCGACATGTCCAGGCAGGCTCGGATCGGCTTTCTCCACCTGAACGGTGTCGACCGTGATTGAGCGGTCCCGAACGGTGACGGGGCGCATCTGGCCATTGAGCGTCGCCATGACGCTGCGCATACCTTTGCCGTCCGGCTCGCCAATTGCCTCGAGCTCGACATAGACGTCAACCCCTTGTTCCAGCTCGATGACATGCTCGACTCCCGGCTTCAGTCCATACAGGTAGTCGGAAGTCCGCAGCACTGAAAGGTCACCGTAGTGTTCGCGCGCTCGGAGGAAGTCCTGGGTGGGCTGGGGGAAGAGCAATTGGTTGAGCATCAGGCGACGTTCGTCGCTGGTACCGCGCAGCTTGGCTTGTTGGGCTTCTGTGATGGGTGACGTGCCGCCCTTCACCGTGCGCCCCTCGAGCACCTTCGTCCGGAAAGGCTCCGGCCACCCACCGGGGAGGTCGCCGAGTTCGCCAGCCATGAAGCCGATCACGGACTCCGGAATGTCGTAATTGCCGGGCTCGCTCTCGAATTCGGCCGGGTCTACTCCCGCGGCGGCCATCTGCAGGGCGAGGTCGCCGACGACCTTGGAGGACGGCGTGACCTTGGTCGGGCGTCCGAGGATGCGGTTTGCCTCGGCGTACCAGTCCTCGATCACTTCAAACCGGTCGCCGAGACCGAGAGCGATCGCCTGTTGACGGAGGTTGGACAACTGACCACCAGGGATTTCGTGCTTGTAAATCCGTCCTGTCGGGCCCGCCAGCCCGGATTCGAAGGGTGCGTACACTCGGCGGACCGATTCCCAGTACGGCTCCAGGTCACTCACCGCCTGCAGGCTGATCCCGGTGTCACGCTCGGTGTGTGCGAGGGCAGCGACGAGGGCGGACAGCGAGGGCTGGGACGTGGTGCCGGCCATGGGCGCACTTGCCGCATCCACCGCGTCGGCCCCCGCCCGGGCGGCGGCGAGGAGGGTGGCGAGTTGTCCCCCAGCGGTGTCGTGCGTGTGCACGTGCACCGGGAGGTCAAAGCGGTCGCGGAGGGCGGTCACCAGCACTTCGGCGGCACCCGCCCGCAAGAGTCCGGCCATATCCTTCACGGCGAGAATGTGCGCACCAGCGTCCACGATCTGTTCCGCCAGGCGAAGGTAGTAATCAAGCGTGTAGAGGTTCTCGGACGGGTCGAGCAGGTTCCCGGAGTAACACAGGGCAACTTCGGCGACGGTCGATCCGGTGTCAAGAACGGAGTCGATCGCGGGGCGCATCTGGTCAACGTCGTTGAGCGCGTCAAAGATGCGGAAGATGTCAACACCAGTCGCCGCCGCCTCGCGCACGAAAGCGTCGGTGACCTCGGTTGGATACGGCGTGTAACCAACGGTGTTGCGGCCGCGCAAGAGCATCTGGATCGCCACGTTGGGCAGCGCTTCCCGCATCGCGGCCAGCCGCTGCCAGGGGTCTTCCCCAAGGAAACGCAGGGCGACATCAAACGTCGCGCCGCCCCACGCCTCCACGCTGAACAGGTCTGGCGTCATCCGCGCGATATGCGGCATCACGGCCACCAGATCCTTCGTCCGGACACGAGTGGCCAGCAACGACTGGTGCGCGTCACGGAAAGTGGTGTCGGTCACTGCAAGCGCCTCCTGCCCGCGCAACGCGTGAGCAAAGCCGGCTGGGCCCAGCTCCAGCAACCGCTGGCGTGACCCGGACGGCGGCGCCGTGTTCCGATCGATTGGGGGGAGCTTCACCGCCGGGTCGATGAGACCGGCACCTGCTCCGTTGGGTTGATTGACCGTTACATCGGCGAGCCAATGGAGCACCTTCGTGCCCCGGTCCTTCGAGCCATGGGTGTGCACGAGTTCGGGGCGCTCGTCAATGAAAGAGGTACTCAGATCCCCCGCCTGGAACTGCGGATCGGCAAGCACCGCTTGAAGGAACGCGAGGTTAGTGGTCACCCCTCGGATCCGGAACTCGGCGAGCCCGCGGCGGGCGCGAGTGACGGCGGTGTCGAAATCACGGCCACGACAGGTCATTTTCGCCAGCATCGAATCGAAATGCGGACTGACTTGGGCACCGGCGGCGACCGTTCCGCCGTCCAGGCGCACACCCGCGCCGCCCGGCGAACGGTAGGTGGTGATCTTTCCGGTATCCGGTCGGAAGTCGCTCGCCGGATCCTCGGTAGTGATCCGGCACTGCAACGCGGCACCGCGAAGCTGGATCTGATCCTGCGTCAACCCCAGCTCGGCAAGGGTCAGCCCTGCCGCGATTCGCATCTGCGCCTGCACGAGGTCGACGTCGGTGACCTCTTCAGTGACCGTGTGTTCCACCTGGATGCGCGGGTTCATCTCGATGAACACATGCTCCCCCGCGCGATCGCCCGCCGTGTCCAGCAAGAACTCGACGGTGCCTGCATTCACGTAGCCGATCGACTTCGCGAACGCGACCGCATCCCGGTACATCGCCTGACGCACGTCCTCATCGAGGTTCGGCGCTGGCGCGATCTCCACGACCTTCTGGTGGCGGCGCTGCACCGAGCAATCCCGCTCGAACAGGTGCACGATCTCCCCCGCGGTGTCGGCGAGGATCTGCACCTCGATGTGGCGAGGTCGAATCACCGCCTGCTCCAGGAACATAGTCGGATCCCCGAACGCACTGTCGGCCTCACGCATGGCTGCCTCCAGCGCCGGCCGCAGTTCCTCGCGAGTATTGACCCGACGCATCCCTCGGCCGCCACCCCCGGCGACCGCCTTGGCAAACACCGGGTAACCAATCTCCTCGGCTGCCGTAACCAACACGTCAATGTCGGTGGTCGCGGGGCTGGACTTCAAAACCGGGACCCCCGCGGCGATCGCCATTTCCTTGGCCGTGACCTTGTTGCCCGCCATCTCGAGCACCGACCGGGGAGGACCGATGAAGGCAATACCCGCGTCGGCGGCGGCCTGCGCAAGGTCGGGGTTCTCGCTGAGGAACCCGTATCCCGGATAGATCGCATCCGCGCCCGACAGCTTGGCGACCCGGATGATCTCCCCCACATCCAGGTAGGCACGCACCGGATGACCGGGCTCACCGATCTGGTACGCCTCGTCGGCCTTCAGCCGATGCAGCGAGTTGCGGTCCTCGTAGGGGAACACCGCCACAGTCTTCGCACCGAGTTCATACGCCGCCCGGAACGCGCGAATCGCGATCTCACCGCGGTTCGCGACCAGGATTTTGCGGTACATGAGTTGTTACCCCTTCGTAGTGCTCTTGTGAGTGGGTGCTATCCCTGGCCGTTCTGGCGAGCCGCGCGCGTCGCTTGGGTGAGATCGGCGAGCTCGGGGTACAGCGGATGAGCGTCCGCGAGTTGCAGGACACGTTCGGCGAGCGCGGGGAGCGCGGAGTCGTCACCGCTGAGCGTCTCGGCAATGATGTCCGCAACTGCTGTGAATGAGGCGTTGTCGAACCCGCGAGCGGCGAGGGCTGCCGTGCCGATCCGGAGGCCGGATGTGACCATCGGGGGCCGTGGATCGTTGGGCACGGCATTTCGGTTGACAGTGATACCGATCGACGCAAGACGGTCTTCGGCTTGCTGCCCATCCATGCGGCACTCGCGGAGGTCGACCAGGACGAGGTGGACATCGGTTCCGCCACTCACGACGCTGATGCCTGCGGTTCGCACATCCGCACCATCGAGGCGGTCGGCGAGAATCCTCGCGCCGGAAACGATGCGGCGCTGCCGTTCCCGAAATGCCTCGGTTGCAGCCAGTCTGAAAGCGACCGCTTTCGCCGCAATGACATGCTCAAGCGGACCGCCCTGCTGGCCCGGGAATACCGCTGAGTTGACCTTCTTTGCAATCGCGGGGTCATTGGTGAGGATCAAGCCCCCGCGCGGTCCTGCCAGCGTCTTGTGCGTCGTCGACGTCGTCACATGCGCGTGCGGTACCGGGGAGGGATAGAGGCCCGCAGCGACGAGACCGGCGAAGTGCGCCATGTCCACCATGAGGTATGCCCCGACCTCATCGGCGATGCGGCGGAACTCTTCAAAGTCGAGTTCGCGCGAGTAGGCAGACCAGCCTGCGATGATGAGTTGCGGCCGGTGCTCGTGCGCGAGCCGACGCACATCGTCCAGGTCGACACGGTGATCGGCCTCGGCAACTCGATAGGGAACCACATTGTAGAGGCGACCCGAAAAATTCAGCCGCATGCCATGGGTGAGATGGCCGCCGTGCGCGAGGTCGAGGCCCATGATGGTGTCGCCAGGATTGATCAACGCATGCATGGCCGCCGCGTTGGCCTGAGCACCCGAGTGCGGCTGGACGTTCGCGTACTCCGCGCCGAAGAGCGCTCTGGCGCGGTCAATGGCGAGCTGCTCGACGGTGTCGACATGTTCGCAGCCGCCGTAATAGCGACGGCCGGGGTAGCCTTCCGCATATTTGTTCGTTAGTACCGAGCCTTGCGCCTGCATCACGGCGATCGCGGTGTGGTTCTCAGACGCGATCATCTCCAGCCCAATGCGCTGGCGGACGAGTTCGCGATCGATGGCAGTCGCGATCTCCGGATCGACCACGCCGAGATGATCGAACATCGTCTGGGACTCGTAAGCGGTGACGGGCATTGGAACTCCTTTGTCGAGTGCTCGGTGCTGAGCACCGGCACGGTAGATGGGTTCCTCCCGCTCTGTCTCGAACCTGAGAGTTTCCGCGGATGTCGATCCGCTTGCACCGTCGGTGGACGCGTGAGCGCCGCTTTTCAGAGTTGCCTCGCCTCTGCGGTCCTGGGGCCTGAGAGATTCCCGGGAGGGGTTGCTCCTACGGCACCTGCTGGGCAGGTTCTCCCGCAGTGGGTCGTCGACGTGTATTCAGTACTCGCCGCTCGGTTACGCCGCATCCGATCAGATCAACTGGTCGGAGCCATTCATCCGATGGGAGTCCGCACCTTCCCGACCCGCTCGACCTCGATCTCGACAACGTCGCCGGCTTTCAGGAACTGCGGCGGCTTCATCCCCGCACCCACGCCGCCCGGCGTGCCGGTGGCGATGATGTCCCCCGGCAACAGCGTGAGCGTTTCTGAAACGTGGGCAATGATCGTTGGGATGTCGTGAATGAGGTCGCGTGTGTTCCCGTCCTGCTTGACAACCCCATTGACAAGGGTCCTCACGCGCAGTCCGGCGGAAATGTCACCGACTTCCTCGGCAGTCACCACGGCGCTGATCGGCCCGGAGCGGTCGGCGTTCTTCCCCAGGGTGAACTGAGGCGTCTCAAGCTGCTTGCGGCGAGCGCTGAGATCATTGAACGCCGCGTAGCCGAACACCGCGTCCTCGGGGCGAATGGTCGCGCCGTGCTTGAAGCGCCGACCGACGACCGCAGCCAGTTCAACCTCCCAGTCAAGGCCCTCCTCTCCATGTGGAACAGGAGCGGATTCGCCGTCAGTAATGAGGGTCTGCTCCCAGCGCCCGAAGACCATGGGCACCTTCGGAAGATCGATCCCAGCGAGGTCCTTTGATTCGCCCGCGTGGCTCACGTAATTGATGCCAACACAAAACACCCTTGAGGTGATCGGAACGGCAGGCGCGAATTTCACCTCGTCAGCGCGGAATTCTCGTATCGCCGAAGACTTGCTATTCAGGAAGGGATCCTCATAGAAGGAGTCGGCGGCTCCGAGGTCCTCGATGACCTCGCCAACCAGACGTCCTATGTGCCGGCCGCTGCCATTTGAGGTGAATCCAACTAGGTGCATTGCGTCGCTCCCGTTCTCGGCGCCATCAGTTTGTGTGATGCCTTGCTCGAACTTGTGTCTGCGGTATACCCGGTAACACGTCCAGCGCGTTTGTGTAATCCGCTATATCGAATATACGGGTTATGTAAGCTCTGTGTCAAAGGAGTACCTGTACCAGACCTGAAATGATCTCGACACGGTGCGGCGCCGCTATGGCGCGGCATTCCGCGTGGATAGGATCACTTGCGCTTGACTGAGAGGAGACTTACCTCGTGACGTATGGAGACTCGCGGCCGGAAGTTGTCGCGCGCCGCATCGCTGAAATGGTGCGGTCGCTTCCAAGCGGCGCTCGTCTTGGCAGCAAAAAGGAAATCCAGGCGATCGTTGGTGTGTCAGAAGGCACTCTCAACACGACCCTGCGCCTGCTACAGACGCGCGGCCTCATTCGGGTGCGGTCTGGGCCCGGCGGCGGTGTCTTCGCGGTCGAGCAATCGCCGATTGCCCGCCTGGGAAACGCAGTCCTCGAGTTGGACTCGGACGACATTGACATCCCGGCGAGTGCTCAGGTTCGAAATGGACTTGAGTACGAAGTCATCAACGATGCCTGCGAGTATCGAACCAATCGTGACCTGAAGGACATCGATGTCCTCCTCGCCGACATGCGTGACGCGGTCGGCAAGAGCGACGATGACCGGTTCATCCATGCCAACTGGATGCTCCACAGGCGGATCGCGCAAGTAACTCCCAATCTCACGCTCAGCTCGCTCTACGTCGGACTTCTTGACACAATCGAGGCCCACACGTTGCGGATCGCCGCTGCCAGCGGACAGGATCTGCAGTTGTTTCATGCTGAACGCCTGCAGATTCATGAAGCGCTTGTGGATACCATCCGAACAGGCGATCCAGACGCCGCGGTGAGTGTCGTCCATACGCATAATCGAGGGATTCGAGCTGACACTCGGTCGTCGTCGGTGGCCGGTTTGCCACGGGCACGGGCCTAGGTCGCACGGCCGGGGGCGCTCACCCCCAGGAAGCAGGAACGGCTGCCGGTGCAGCAATGACGTGCCCGTGCCGGAAGACGTTCTCGGGATCGTACTGACGCTTCAGACTCAACAGCCGCTCGCGATCCTCAGGGTCATACGCAGCGAGAACCCGTTCCGGGCCGACTTCATCGCCTTGGAAGTTGAGGACCGGCTGGCCGGCCGACGCGGCATCAGCGAGGCGGAAGATCTTCTCTGCCCGAGCGCGAGAGCTGTGCTCCGTTCTTCCGATAACCGTGACGCTGAACTCCGAACCACGACCGCCGACACAGTTGGCGTGGACTGGCGATCGAGTCATTTCGCCGCCCAGGTGCCGGAATTCGATGTAAGGGGGAAGCCCTCCGTTATCGTCCGGATATGCCTCGAGAACTTCATCCAGAAGGTTCCTGCTCAGGTAGGGAAGGTAGCGGCTCTTCTCCGTGAACGCGACGGGGCCGGCGCCATCGTTGTGCACTTCTCGGATGCGCGAATAGGGCTTCGCATCAACAGCGTCGGTGAGGATGCCCGGCAGCGTACGAATGGGCGCAAGGAGCGCTGACGATTCCCGGCTGTCGCCCACTGACGTGCACCTGAGGTGCAACAGGTGACTGAAACCTTCAGCCTTCACTTCGGGAACCGGTGCCCGAATTGCAACAGATGCCGCGAACCAGTCAGGAAGCGTACGAACCCAGTCCACGAAGAACGGCAGCACGTCAGGAATCGCGTCGGGATGGAAGAAGAGGGCACCACCGTAGAAGGACGGCACCGGGAACAGTGGCACCTCGATCGCGGTTGCTATGCCGAAGCTTCCCTTGCCTCCGCGGACCGCCCAGAAAAGGTCTTCGTATTCGTTCGGCGTAACACGAATGAGTGCACCGCTCGCAGTAACGAGCTCAACCTCGAGGACCGTATCCGCGGCGTACCCGAACTTTCGGGACAGCAAACCAATGCCGCCGCTGAGCGTGTACCCCATGACACCCACGGTTGGAGATGATCCATGCACCGGAGCGAGGCCGTACTTCGTCGTTTCGGCAATGACCTGTCCCCAACGCACGCCCGCCGCGATCCGGGCGGTTCGGCGAGTCGGATCTACCTCAATGCCGGTCATTCGCTGGGTCGTGATCAGGACGGCGTCGTCACTTGTGTCGAACCTTCCGTGCCCCGTCGACTGCACGGCGATTCCTCTGCCCTGCTGAACGGCCGCGAGAACTGCGCCTTGCACATCGCGGGGCGTTTCAGCGAAAACAATCGAGCTCGGGTTGGGCGGGTAGGAAAGACTGAAAGAGTTCAGTTCCTCGATGCGGTCTACCACCGACGCCATCTCGCTTTCTTCGTTGATCCACTATAACGAATATGGCCAGAGAGGGCCCCGCACCGGTTTCAGCATGTGATATTTCCTCGGGCAGTCAGTGATGGAACAGTGGGGCGCAGGCGGCGTCCGCGTTGATCTGCGGACACCGCCTGCGCAGGACTGGCGCGTCGTGCGGATGGATCAGTTAGGCCGGAAGCCGAGGTCGACGCCGGAGGTCGATTCGTCCCAGCGGCTTGTGACGTACTTGGGCCGGTTGTAGAAGCGCCAGGATCCGTTGTTGAGACCGGTGTCGCCGAAGATGGAATCCTTCCAGCCAGCCACGCTGTAGGCAGCGACGGGCACGGGGATGGGCACGTTGATTCCGACCATTCCCGCTTGGGCTTCCCGCTGGAAACGCCTCGCGAGCAGTCCGCTGCGAGTGAAGAGCGATGCCCCATTGCCGTAGCGGTTGGTACGCACGAGCTCGAGTGCCTCGTCGAAGGTTTCGACTCGCACGAGGATGAGAACGGGGCCAAACACCTCGTTCTGGTAGATCTCGGACGACGGGCTGACGCCATCCAGCACCACGGGACCGACGAATGACCCCTGGTCATGGCCTTCCACTGGTTCGGTGCTGCGATCGACAACGGCGGTCGCACCGCCCGCGATTGCGCGCTCAACGAAACCACGGATGCGCACCTGCGCGTCGATGCTGATGACCGGCCCCATCTCCGATGAAGGATCTGCACCGTTACCGACAACGACGTTCATCGCACGTTCGCGCATCTTCTCCGCGAGGGCATCTGCGACATCGCCGACGACCACTGCTGTCGTGACTGCCATGCATCGCTGGCCTGCCGATCCGAATGCGGCCGACGAGAGCGCATCGGCGACTGCATCGAGATTCGCGTCCGGGGCGACGACGAGGTGGTTCTTGGCTCCTCCCATCGCCTGAACTCGCTTGCCCGCTTGCGATGCCCTGCTATAGATCGCCCGAGCAACCGGAGTAGATCCGACGAAGGAGACCGCTGCCGTGTCCGGATGATCGATGAGCGTCTCGACCACCTGCTGCCGACCGTGCAGAACGGTCAGGACTCCGGCTGGCACACCTGCTTCCGCCGCGAGCTGTGCGATGAGCAGACTGGGTCCGGGGTCCTGCTCGCTGGGCTTCAGGATGAAGGTGTTCCCCGAGGCCAGGGCGACCGAGAGCATCATCAGCGGGATCATCACCGGGAAGTTGAATGGCGTAATCCCCACGCAAACGCCCAGCGGGTGCCAGGCCATGAATGTGTCGATGTTTGTGCCGGTCTGCTCCGACAACTCGCCCTTCAGGAGGAACGGCACTGCCGCGGCAAGCTCGACCGCCTCGAGACCTCGCGACACTTCGCCGCGCGCATCGTCCACCGTTTTGCCGTGCTCGGCACTGATGGCCACTGCCAACTCGTCAGTGTGCTCCATCAGCAGTGCGCGGAACCTGTGCAGCACCGCCGCACGCCGAGTCGGCGTGGTGGCGGCCCATGCAGGGAACGCGGCGGCCGCGGCCGCGACAGCGCGATCGACAATCTCACGATCAGCGAGGGAGACCTGAGCGATTTGAACGCCGGTCGCGGGATTGATAACAGGCCATAGCTCGCCCGACTTATCGACTGCGCCGTCGATCCAGTGCGGGATGCCGACCAGTTCGGAGTCCGTTCGGGTGGCATCGATGGTCGCCTGCACGTTGGCGGATGGAATACTCATGGATCTTCCTTTCAGTAGAGGGGATTCTCAGGACGTAACCGGAGCGGCGCTGGATGTGCGCCGCCCCGCGTAGTCGCAGCTTTCACATTGCGAGATAGGCCTCTCGCACTCGTTCGGATCCGAGCAATTCATCCCTTGTGCCAGAGGCCACAACCGTGCCGCCTTCGAGCACGTATCCCCGCCCGCAGATCTCCAGAGTGCGATGCACGTTCTGTTCGACGATGAGGACCGCCACGCCTAGTTCGTGAACTCGAAGGATGAGGTCGAACATGTCGTCGACGATGATCGGAGCCAGCCCCAGCGACGGTTCATCCATCAGCAGGTATTGGGGATCGGCCATCAATGCACGCCCGATGGCCACCATTTGCTGTTGGCCGCCGGACAAAGTTCCCGCTGGCTGATCAGCCCGATCGGCGAGTATCGGAAACAGTCCGTGGACCTTCTCAAGCCGTGACCGCACGATCGCCTTGTCCCGCGTGGTGAATGCCCCGAGCCCGAGGTTCTGCGAAACGGTCAGCTGGTTGAACAACCGGCGCCCCTCCGGCACCAGCGCGAGCCCGGCACTGACGAACTCGTGGGGCTTGCGTGCGGCGAGCGATTCCCCGTCGAGCAGGATCTCGCCTCGAGATACCGGTAGTACCCCGGCAATCGTGTTCACCAGCGTTGACTTGCCGGCACCATTTGCCCCGAGGACTGCAACGATCTCGCCCTTGTCCAAGGTGACGCTTACCGAATTCAGTGCCAGGGCTTCGCCGTAGTGCACCTGGATGTCTTTGACCTCAAGCATGTGACCGTCCTAGGTAGGCGTCGATGACATCATCCCGGCGAAGCACGTCGTCGGGCTCGCCCTCGGCGATGACAGTGCCCGACTGGAGCACCACCAAACGATCGCTCAGGCTCACCACGGCGCGCATGTTGTGCTCGACGAAGATCACGGCCACGCCGGTGTCGCGGATCTTCATGACCAGATCGATCGCCGACTCGATCTCTGAGGGGTTGAGCCCCGCGAGCACTTCGTCGAGCATGACCAGCCTCGGTCGACAGGCAAGGGCTCGGGCAAGCTCCAACTGCTTGCGCTGATGAAGAGTCAGGTGCTCAGCGGTCACATGTGCCCGCTGGGCGAGCCCCACGAATTCGAGCAGTTCCATGGCCTGGTCATCGGCCCGCCCGCGGGGCCCGCTGCGACCGAAGTACCCGCCGATTGCCACGTTCTCGAGGGTGGTGAGCGTGCTGAACGGACGTGGCACCTGATACGTCCTGGCCAGTCCGGACTCCGCTATCTTGTGCGGCACCATGGTGTCGATGCGGGCGCCGCCGAAGACGGCACGACCGCCGTCCAGGGGAAGGTACCCGGACAGCACGTTGATCAAGGTCGACTTTCCCGAGCCGTTCGGGCCGACCAGTCCGACGATCTCGCCCTCGCGCACCTCGAGGTTGACTCCGTTCAGGGCACGCAGGCTGCCGAAGACCTTGACGACCTCCGACACCGAGAGAATGACCTCAGCCGACATGCGCCACCTCTTTCCGTCGTGGCCGAAGTCTGCGCCAGATCGTGGCGGGCACCAGCAGGACGGCAAGGGTCACGAGCATCCCGATCAGCAGTGCGTCAACGAAGCCCCCAACGGCGCCTGTCACGCTCAGAATCGTCACTACCGCAACCAAAGTCACCGCGCTCAGGACGGGCACTTTCTTCCATTGCTCGTAGATGCCGCCATCGAAACGCACGACCACGAGAATCAGCACCGCCCCAGTGAGAATCTGGCTGAGCTCGCTGACCCCGATCCCGGTGAGCCTGTCGCTCAGCGTGTACATGAGCACCGCACCGATGATCGGCCCCAGCCAATGCCGCCGGCCGCCGACGAGCGCCATGAGTACGACGAATACTGACACCTCGATGCCGTAGGTGGTCTCCGGCTCGATGTAGGCGACCATCACGGCGTTGAGCGCGCCGGATGCGCCGGCGATCGCCGCGGCGATCACCAGAGCCGTGAGCTTGTACCGGAAGGTCGGCACTCCGATCGTTTCGGCGACTCGCTCGTCATCCCGAATCGCGAAGAGGCCCTTTCCGAACCGCGAGCGTTGAACCGCGATCGCGGTGATCACCGCGACGATCGCCAAGGCCAGCCCCAGGTAGTAGAGCATGTCGTTGAACGATCCCATCCAGTCCGGATAGCCGACGTCGCCGACGATGAGGACTCCCCCGCCGCCGATGGCGTCCACGTTCCGAACCAGCACGCCGAGCGCGATCGCCAGCGCGAAGGTGAAGAGCGCGAACACCTCATGCGCAAGGCCCCGACGGAAGATGATGTAGCCCAGTCCGAGGCCTAAGAGGCCAGCCAGGAGTGCGCCGACCCCGATCAGCGCGAAGATCGAAAGACCCTCGGTGCCGGCGAGATTGGCGGTGACATACATGCCGGTGCCGTAGAAGGCAGCGTGTCCGAAGCTCAGGTATCCGGAGTATCCGCTGAAGATGTTCCAGCTGGTCGCCTGAGTGATCCAGAAGAAGACCGTGTAGCCGAAGATCAGGTAGTACGCACCGATTCCGAACAGGTCATGGAGGGTCGGGATTGACAGCAGCCCGGCTACGAGGATCACTCCGGCGGTGAGTCCGCGCCAGTGCCAGGACTTCCGTGGCGCCAATCCTGGGGTCGCGATGGGGGGAGCTTCCTGGAGTCGTGTCATGAGCCGCTCACCGCCACAGTCGGGCGGAACATGCCGTTAGGCCGGAAAAGGATTACGAGGACAAGGACCGCGAGCGCCACGAGCTGTGCGAGCGAGGGGCTCGCGAACTGCCGTGTGAACGATTCGACGAGGGCCAGGACCAGGGCGGCGACGCTCACTCCGACCGGGTTTGCCAGACCGCCGAGCAGCACAATGGCGAGGGTGATCGGAACCCAGGCGAGGGCTGCCGAGGGCGACAGCGCGTTCATCGTGCCAATCAACGATCCGGCAACCGCGACGGCGGCACCGCTGATCACGGCGATGACATAGCCGAGGCGTGGCGCATTGATGCCGAACGCCGCTGCCATCGACGGATCCTGTACGCCCGCCCTGATCGCGAATCCGTATCGGCTGCGGTTCAGCAGCCACCAGGCGGACCCGCAGAACAGTATTGCTGCGATCAACCCGAACAGCTGTACCGAGGGGATGGTGAACCCGCCGAGCCAGATCACGGCCTGGGCCCACGGATTCGCCGAGGCCGGAATGCGCACGAGGTCTTGTGTCCAGTAGAACGCGATTCCCGCTTCAATGACGAGAAGCAGCCCGAAGGTCGCGATGAGCGTTCCAAACACGCCCATGCGCGTCTTCGCGACGAACCACTGCAAGCCGACGGCCAGCAACACGCCAAGCGGCACGGTGATCAGCAGGGTCAGCAGCGGATCGACCGCCATCTTCGCCGAGAACTCGTACGTGAGATATGCCGACAGGAAGGCGAAGCCGAAGTGCGCGAAGTTGATCGTCCGCAGCAGTCCCCACGTCAGCGAGAATCCGAGCGCGAAGGTCGCGTAGAGGCCGCCCAATAGGAGGCCCGAAATGATGGTCTGTAGTACTTGGTGCACCGATTCTCCCGTCACGCTCAGCGGAATCGGTGGGGGTCCGGTTGGACCCCCACCGGTTCACTACCGAATTGCGCGCCCGTCGGTCGCGACCTTCGAGGGGTATACGACGTAGAACTCGCCATCCTGGACCTGCTTCAGGTAAGCGAGGTCGCCGTAGTAGTTGTTCTGCGTCGGGTCGAAGTCGATGCCACCCAGCACGGTCTCGATTTCATTTCCCAGGAGGTACTCGCCGATACCCTTCTGGTCCAGGCACTCGCAGCCTTCGACGCCGGCGACGATCGTCTGCCAGCTCGCCCACGAGAGCGCAGCCTGAATCTCGGGCGCCGTGTAGGCGAGACCGGCGTCCTTGGCGGCAGAGACGTACCGGTCGACCATGATGTCGGCACCGGTGTTCGACATGAAGGGCTCATGCGGCTCGAACATGGTCATAGTCGTGGCGCCTTCGACGAGGTCTCCGGCGCTGAGCAGGAGCCCGGGCGCCGGGAACAGGTGGAACTGGTGCCGTGGCTCCCAACCCACCTGCGAAAGAGCGGTCAGCAGGGCCGGCGAGTCGCCGCCCAGGGCTCCGACCCACAGGAGATCCGGGTCGGCGTCCTTGATGCGCTGGGCAATGGGCGCCCAGTCCGTGTTGCCCTGCGGGAAATCGAGTTCAAGGACGACATCCAGCCCGCGGTCCTTGGCGATGTCGATCGCGCCCTTCTCCTCCTCGTGCCCCTTGGCGATGAAGCCGGATGCCGGGTTCTCGTTGACCACGAACGCGACGGTCTTGGGCGCGTCGGAACCGAGTTCTTCGTAGGCGTCGAAGATCGTCGTCGGCATCGTCGAGCTGGAGTTTCGACCGGAGGCGAAGAGCGGGAAGTGCCACTTGTAGTCGTACGCATAGGTCAGGGTGGCGCTGTGGTGCGGGAAGACCATTTCGTTGCGCTCGGCGATGTCCATGGCTGCGGTGATGTTCGCGGTGCCGTAGGGCCCGATGAGCAAGTCGACGTTCTCTTGCGAGATGAGGCGCGTGTATGCCGCTGCCGATGTCTGCGGGTTGGATTCGTCATCCAGGAGCACCCACTCGACTTGGCGTCCCAGCAGGCCGCCGTTCTCGTTCAACCATTCGACGAACTGCTCGCCCGCAACCTTGTGGATCGCGCCGGTTGGGGCGAGCGGTCCGCTCAGCGCAAGCGTGCCGCCGATCCGGATCGGTTCGGTCGAGTTGCCGCTTGGGCTGCTGGGCGGTGCTGATGTGCATCCGGCCAACAGTGCTATCAGAGTTGCGGCGGCAGCTGCCGCCGCGAACTTGGTCCTCGCCATTGAGTAAACCTTTCTCGTGGTCGACATCGCCGTCGACGCAGTCTCGTTATCGATATTGATTGCTTGATACGTTGCGAAATGTGGCGTTAGGGGTTGAGAGGCCCGCGGATGAGAACACGTGTGTGTTCGCCCCCTGAAACGCCCCCCGTTGAATCGCGCCTGGCTTGCGGGTTGTTCACATCGCGGACGTCGGGACCGAGCACCGATTTCTTATAGTGAATATAATGAATGTAATGACATTACGAATTTTCTCGCCGCATTGTCAAGCGAGTCCCGGAGATCTCTGGGATTCCCGATTCGCCTACCGCCAAATTGACCTGAGCGGCCGCACTCACAGATGACCGCGGGAATCTCTGTGTGATCGACACGACGACCTGCGAAGCCGTCCTGGAGGTCGAGGCATCCTCCCGCAGAAGTGCAAGAGGTCCTCTACGCCTCTTCAGGACCGCCAGCCAACCAAATTCCTTGCGCCGGTCGACGACAGATCAGCGTGCGGTGACCTTGCCGGTGAGCTTCGCGATCGGGGCGAGCACCAACGGGCGGGCCGCGATCCAACCGGCGACAATTATGAGCAGCGAGACGAAGAAGATCCAGAACCCGGCCCAGTTGACGACATCGGTGCCGTCATACATGTGGTTCAGGTTCCGCAGCGCCCCCGTCGCGAACACGAGCGCGACGTGCACGATGATGAACGCCACGAAGTACAGCATCACCGGGAAGTGGATCGCCCGCGCCCACTCGACCGGGTACACCCGGTTCAGCGTCTTCGCGTTCTTCGGCCACAGGCCAGACATCCGCACGCCGGTGAGCGCTGCCAGCGGCGCGGCGATGAAGACCGTGATGAAGTACATCAGCTGTTGAAGGCTGTTGTAGTTCACCCAGCCGTTCTCGGTCGGCCAGTCCAGCGACACGTATTGCAGCATCGCGGAGAGGGCATTCGGGAACACCTCCCAGCTGGTCGGGACGATTCGCATCCAGTGCCCGGTGACGAACAGCATCACCACGAAGATGACACCGTTGAGAAGCCACAGGATGTCGAGTGACTGGTGAAACCACAGTGCCAGGCTGATCTTGCCCTTGCCGTTCTTCGACCACTTCGGCGTCCAGAACGCGCTTGGCCGTTTCTCGGTGCGCACCTGCAGCCCGGAGCGGATGATCAACACCATCAGGAACACGTTGAAGAAGTGCTGCCATTGCACCCACGCCGGGAAACCGGGGGTCGCGGTCTCGGGAAGGTGATATTCGCCGGGGTAGGCCGTGAGGAAGTCCTGCATGAACGGCAGGTTCAAGAACCAGGCCGCGGAGACCACCACCACCATCGCCGCGAACAGCAAGGCGAAACCGCCGATCGTGGCGATACCCATCAGCTGTCCACGGGTGTAGACGCCGAACCGTCCGGGCTGCCGGGCAGGCAAGGGCTTCGGTTTGGAGCGGGCCTGCGATGTGGCGGCCGCCGGCGTGGTCGAGAGTGCTGACGTGGTGGGGCGTGCCAGCGGGGCGCGCACTGGCTGTTCCGCAGTGGGAGTCGGAGCCAGCACCGCCAGTGCTACCTCATCCGCTGCTGCTGTTGACAGTCCCCCGGATGCGCCAACAATGCGCGCGGGTGCGAAGCCCGCAGGCGGCCACGGCTCGCTGCCCTTCGCGCGCGGAAGGCCGCGCCGGAGGGGACGATCGGATGCCGCGGCGGTAGGAGCCGCGGCGACCGGCCCTGCGAGCACGACCGGGCTCGTCGCGGCGATGGGAGCCGGTGCGGCGGTGTTCGGATCCGCGTCCGGAGTCGATGTGGCGGCCGTCGGCGCCGCGGCCTGCTCCATCTCGCTAAGCCCGGTCACCGGCTCTAGAGTCAACACCGACGAAGTCGCCGCGGCAGCGGCCGACATCACCACCGGTTGCTCGGGTGCTCCCGCCTCAGCGATGCGCACAGCATCCACGGCCGGCGCGTCGCCGGCAGGTGGCCAGGGTTCACCGCCGGGCCTCCGCGGGAGACCTCGGCGTATCGACCGCACCTGCGTCGCCATCGCCCGCTACTCCTTCTTCGTGTCGATGGCAGCGATCAGCTGTGGCACAACGGTGAACAGGTCGCCGACGACACCAAAGTCCGCGATCTCGAAGATCGGGGCATCCGCGTCCTTATTTATAGCGACGATCGTCTTTGCCGTCTGCATGCCGGCACGGTGCTGGATCGCCCCTGAGATGCCGAGCGCGATATATAGCTGTGGCGCGACCGAAACTCCCGTCTGTCCAACCTGATGGGACTGAGGGATGTAGCCCGCGTCGACCGCTGCCCGGGACGCACCCACGGCCGCGCCAAGCGTGTCCGCGAGTTGCTCAACAAGAGCGAACTTCTCTTGGGATCCCAATCCGCGCCCACCGGACACGACCTTCGCCGCTCCACGCAACTCGGGACGGCTCGAGGTCTCCACCACCGCGTCGAACGAAACGATGGATGCCGCAGGCTTGCCCGATGTAACCACCGACAGCGTCTCCACGGTGGGGGTGGACGCTTCGGCGCGGGCGTCGATCGACCCCTGTCGCACCGTGATCACCGGCGCCCCCCAGGTGACCGCGGAGTCGACGTTGTAAGCGCCGCCATAGACCGAGTGGTGAGCGACGATCCCTTCCGCATCCCGGGAGACCCCGATCGCGTCGACGGCGAGCCCGGACCGGGTGCGGGCGGCAAACCGGCCGGCGACATCCCGACCTGCGACCGAGTTCGAAATCAGCACCGCGTCCGGGCGCACCGCGTCCACGGCGGCCACGAGCGCATCGACCACCGGCACCGTCAAGCTTCCCGTGTCAGCGGCCTCAGCCACCACCACGTTCGCGGCGCCCAGGGCGCCCGCCGCATCCACCGCGGCAGCTCCCGCACCGGGTTCGGTCACCACCAGCGCAACCGGTGTGCCGATCTGGGCGGCTGCGCCGAGCAGGCCCGCCGCGCTGCCCGCTAGTCCGCCGGAAGGGGTGAGCTCGACGAGGACGAGAATGGATTCTGCTGCGTACTCGGTCATGATCTCGGTCCTCACACCAGTCGATTCTGCCGGAGGAACTCGGCGAGCTGCTCGCCCGCGTCGCCCGCATCGACAATCTTCACGCCCGCCTCACGGGCGGGCTTCTCCGCGATCGCGATCAGGATCGACCGCGCGACCTCCGGGTCATCCGGATCGATGTCCAGGTCCGCGAGGGTCAGCGTCTCGAACGGCTTCTTCTTCGCCGCCATGATCCCTTTGAAGTTGGGGAACCGCGCATCCGGCAGCGCCTCCGTGATCGACACCACGGCAGGCAGGGGTGCGCTCACCTGCATCGTGCCGTCATCCGTCGTGCGAACCCCGGTTACGGCGTCCGCAGCGATCTCGATCGACGTCAACGAGGTCGCCTGGGGCACACCGAGCAGTTCCGCGACCATCGCGGGAAGCACGCCGCCCGTCCCGTCTGTGGACAGGTTTCCCGCGATCACCAGATCGAAGCCGGTGCGCTGGATCGCCGCGGCGAGCACCTGTGCGGTCAGCCCCAGATCCGCCCCGCGTAGCGCCTCGTCGGCAACCTGCACCGCCGATGTCGCTCCCATCGCGAGTCCCTTGCGCAACGTCGCCGCCGAGCTGTCCGGTGCCATCGACAGCAGCACCACCTCGGTGTCGGCGTTCTTGTCAGCGAAGGCGAGCGCCACTTCGAGCGCGCGCTCCCCGATCTCGTCGAGAACAACCTCGCCCGCCCCGCGGTCCGCGAGCCCCGTCTCGAGGTCGAGCTTTCGAGCCCCGTATGTGTCGGGAACTTCTTTCACCAGCACGATGATCTTCATCGATATCTCCTCACGCCGCCTTGTTCCGGGGCGACTTTCCCAACACACCCTTACGGCTCTTCACTACTCCCATCCGCCGACACCGAGGCTGGACGGACAACCGCTCGAGGTGGTCACTTCACTCGTAGGACCAGCGCTTCGCCCTGTCCGCCCCCTCCGCAGAGGGCGACGACGCCCGCACCCCCACCGCGCCGCTTGAGCGCATACGCGAGGTGAAGGGCGAGGCGTGCGCCGGATGCGCCGACGGGGTGGCCGAGCGCGATCGCTCCACCGTCAACGTTCACGATGGCTGGGTCGATGTCCAAGTCATCGGCTGATTGCAGCACGACAGAGGCAAACGCTTCGTTGATCTCTACGACGTCAAGGGCCGCGACGGCGGTGCCTTCTTTGGCCAACGCCTGTTTGATGGCGTTCGCTGGCTGCGAGTGCAGCGACCCGTCGGGCCCCGCCACTTGGCCGGACGCACCGATCTCGGCGATCCATTCGTAGCCGTTCTCGATCGCCCAATCCTTGCTGGCGACGACAAGTGCGGCTGCGCCGTCGGTCAGCTGAGATGAGCTGCCAGCCGTGATTGTGCCCGCTGCGCGGAACGCGGGCCTGAGCCGGGAGAGGCTCTCGCTGGTGGTGTCGGGCCGGATGCCGTCGTCCTCACTGACGAGCACGGGCTCACCGCGCCGTTGGGGAACGCTGATCGGAGCGATCTGTTCTGCGAACACCCCGGCAGCGCGAGATCGGGCCGCGCGTTGGTGGGAAGCGGCAGCGAAGGCGTCCTGCGCTTCACGGCTGATCTTGCGGGTGGCGTTACCGTCATCGGTCGCTTCGCCCATGATCAGTTTCTCGAACGGGTCGACCAGTCCGTCGTAGTTGATGGCGTCTTCGAGTTGCTGACTGCCGTAAGGGTGGGCCTTGCGGGAGCCGAGTAGCAGGTGTGGAGCGTTGCTCATCGATTCTTGGCCACCGGCTACGACGACCCGAGCGTCGCCTGCTCGGATCAGGCGGGCGGCGTCGATGACGGCGGTGAGGCCAGAGAGGCAGAGTTTGTTGATCGTCACCGTCGGCACGTCCCATCCGATACCGGCGCCGATGCTGGCCTGGCGGGCTGGGCCCTGGCCGCTTCCAGCCTGAATGACTTGCCCCATGATCACGGCGTCGATCGCCTTCGCGGGCACTCCGCCCGCCTCGAGCGCCGCCTTGATGGCGTGCGCGCCCAGCTCGGAGGCAGTGATCGACGCGAGTGATCCGTTGATTTTGGCGAACGGGGTGCGGGCGCCGCTGATGATGACCGCGGTGTGGTTCTGAGTGCTCATTCTTCCTCTTTCACGAGTAGTGACTCCACCTGTCAGATGTTCTGGACTCCGGCGAGCAGCTGACGCGCCATCACAATCCGCTGGACCTGGTTCGTGCCCTCATAGATCTGAGTGATTTTGGCGTCTCGCATCATCCGCTCCACCGGGAAGTCTCGGGTGAATCCGTAGCCGCCGAGGAGTTGGACGGCATCCACGGTCACTTTCATCGCGACGTCGGAGGCGAAGGCTTTCGCCGCCGCTCCGAAGAAGGTCAGGTCGTCGTCGCCGCGCTCGGATCGGCCGGCGGCGGCATAGGTCAGCTGTCGCGCTGCCTCGATTTGCATGCCCATGTCGGCCAGCATGAACTCGACCCCCTGAAATTCCGCGATCGCCTTGCCGAACTGCTTGCGCTCCTTGACGTAGCCGAGCGCGTAGTCGAGCGCCCCCTGCGCAATGCCAACCGCCTGGGCCGCTATCGTGACGCGCGTGTGGTCGAGCGTCTGCATCGCAATCGCGAATCCGTTCCCTTCCTCACCGATGATCCGGTCCGCGGGGATCCGCACGTCGTCGAAGTAGACCTCGCGGGTCGGTGAGCCCTTGATCCCCAGCTTCTTCTCCGGAGCGCCGAACGAGACTCCCTCGTCGGACTTCTCCACGACGAAGGCGCTGATCCCCTTGCTGCCCTTGTCCGGATCGGTCCGGGCAAGCACGGTGTAGTACTCGGAAACGCCGGCGTTCGTGATCCAGCGCTTGACACCGTTGAGGACCCACTCCCCACCGTCGCGCACGGCACTCGTCTTCTGGTTTGCCGCGTCGCTTCCTGCATCCGGCTCGGACAGACAGTAGGAGAATCCGCCCTCGCCTCGGGCCAGCTTGCCCAAGTACCGCGCCTTGAGTTGCTCGTCGCCGCCGAGCTGGACGGGGAGGGAACCGAGCTTGTTGACGGCTGGAATGAGGGAGCTCGACGCGCACGCGCGCGCGACCTCCTCAACCACGATGACGGTCGCCAGAGCGTCGGCTCCAGCGCCGCCGTACTCCTCCGGAACGTGGGGCGCATGCAGGTCCGCCGCGAGGAGGGCGTCCGCTGCCTCCTGGGGGAACCGCGATTGCTCGTCCACCTCGGCCGCGTATGGCGCGATCTTGGCGTCCGCGATGGCACGGACCGCCTCGCGAATCGCTCGGTGCTCGTCGGATAATGCGTAGAGGTCAGTCATCGAATCACTCCAGTCGTGGTCGGAATAGCTGTCTGAGTTCGTAGTCGGGAGTCTGGTTGCCGTTCGGAAACCCCACGACTATCGAGGTAGGGGGTGACTCCGCCGAGCGCCCACGGGAAATTTGCACCCAGGATGAGTGCTTTATCGATGTCCTCGGCACGCTCGACGACCCCCTCTGCGAGCATCAGGCCGACCTCATCGGCAAGCGCATCGAGGATGGCGCCTGCAATCCCGTCGGCGAAGACGGCATTGTCGCGCCCACTCTTCCGCGCCGGCAGAATCCGTGCCGCCTCCGCTGTCAGCGTCTTGTCGCTATTCAGCACCGCGCGTTGCCCGTCAGCGACCACCTTCGTCAGCCATACGGGGGTGGTGAATCGTTCCGGATACGCTCGGTGCATCGTCTCGTTGACGTGGAGCTGGATGGCTGGCCCCACGAAGTCGAGTAGCCGCAGCGGGCTCATCGGTAGTCCGAGGAAGTCAATTGCGTGGTCCACCACAAGCGGATCGGCGCCGTCGTCGATGGCCCTCAGCACTTCGTCGTACAGGCGCGCCAGCACGCGGTTGACGACGAAGCCGGGAGTGTCGGCTGATACGACCGCTTTGCGCTTGACCGTGTCAGCGAGGGCCAGAACGGTCGCCATGGTGACGCCGTCGCTCTGCCGCCCGCGAATGATTTCGACGAGCGGGACCGTTTGAACCGGGTTGAAGATGTGGAAGCCGATGAAGCGCTCGGGGTGCTGCAGAGCATCCGCCATGTCAGAGATCGACAGCGAACTGGTGTTCGTTGCCATGATCGCGTCGACGGTTACGTACTTCTCTGCGGCGGCAAGGGCCTCCTTCTTGACCTGCATGTCTTCGAAGACCGCCTCGATGACGAAATCGGCTCCGGCGATCGCGTCGAGGTTTCCGCTCGATGAGACGAGGGCTCCGAGCTGGTCTGCGTCCGCCCGAGCGAGTTCGCCTGCTGACGCCGCCGCATCGAGCTGGTCAAGGACAAGCTGCCGTCCGCGAGCAGCGCGTTCGTCGTCGAGATCGGTCAGTACTACCGGGATGCGGCCGAAGCGAACCAGCAGGGTAGCCAGCTGGCTTGCCATCAAGCCGGCCCCGATGACGGCTGCGCTCCGGATAGGCCGGACTTCGTTACCGGTCACTGCGGTCTTCATATCGGCCGGAAGACTGGAGCGCGAGCGAGAAAGGCCGTACGCGTACAGGCTCGCCTTCCCGGCATCGCTGAGCAGCAGCTCGGCGAAGAGGGCCGTTGTCGCCGTCTCTGCCTCGTCGAGTGTCTCGAGCCGGGCGGCATCGAGACGGCGCACAGCCGCTGCGGGCGCGGAGCTCACCGTGGGCCGGGAGCGTTCGAAATCCCGGTGCACCGATTCGAGCTGCGCCGCATACTCTCGATCACCCAACGTGCGGGAACGGCGACCAGCATCGTGCGTCGAAAGTCGCTCGGCCACCACCACGGGCCACGCCTCTGCCCAATCGGCAGCGGGGATCAACTCGTCGACCACACCGAGACGCTTCGCCTCGTCTGCGGTCATGCTGGCACCTCGGCGGGCGTCGCGGACCGCAACATCGTATGCAACCCGTGGGCCGGCCACGCGCGCGAGCTGATGGATGCCACCCCAACCCGGCACCAGCCCGAGCCGGACTTCCGGCAGTCCGATGGCGCGGGTGTCGCTTCGCGCGATCCTGTAATCCGCGAAGAGAGCGAGCTCGAGCGCTCCGCCGAGGGCGTATCCGGTAATGAGAGCGAAGCTGGGGGCATCCAACTCGGTGAGCCGACGGAAAGTCCGCCATCCCTGGACACCGAGCGCTAGTGCCTCTTCTCTTGTTTGCACGCCCGCCAGAGCGCTGATATCGGCTCCCGCCCCGAAGGACTGGGCGCTGCCGAGCAAGACGACGCTCTCGACATTGTGGGCAGCGATGTCATCGATGGCTTCGTTGAACGAGGCGAAGCGCTCAGGGCTCCAGATGACTGGCTTCAGGGAATGCGGGTCGCCCAGATGCACCAGTGCGCTCGGCGCGCGTCGGCCGGGCAGCACGCTGTATTCGACACGAACGTGGGACTCCATTGTCATGCGGTGAATGCCTTTCTTTGCCAAAGAGAATCATGAGACTGAGTCTCATGTCAAGAAACTGAGGTTCATCGGCGCTGTGCGACATCTCCCGAACGGTCTTCAGCGTAGATTTCAGACATGGCCGGTAAGGACTCATCAGCCGCGCAGTCGTCGCCAGACGTGACTGCTGCGGCCATTCATCTGCTTGCCGAACACGGGTACGACACGACTTCAGTCGACGAACTGGCCGATGCGCTCAAAGTCAGCCGGAGCACGTTCTTCCGGCGCTTCGGCACGAAAGAAGACATCGTCTTCGCAGACCACACCTTCTTGCTCGAGCGCCTGGGCGACGTGATGGCGACTGCTCACGGCGACGCGTTCGATGCGGTCAACAAGGGATGCCTCACGGTACTCGAATACCACCTGTCCCGACCAGAAGCGACGCTCGAACGAAGGGCCTTACTGCGCAGCAATCCCTCGCTTCGTGAGCGCGAACTGGTGATGTCGCATCGGTACGAACGCGTCTTCAGAACCCATCTGAGCGCTCAGTTGGGTGATGAATCCGCACGCGGGTGGGTTGCGAGCGCCTACGCGGCATCCGCGGTCGCAGTGCACAATGATGCTTTGCGCGCCTGGTTCGCAGACTCAGGAATCGATGCCCCGCGCCGCCTCAATGCGGACTTGTCCGAGCTCGCGCAGTCCTACCGCCGGAGTTCTGGGCCGCGTTCCCGATCACGCATCGTCCTGACCGCATACGAAACGGATGCACCGATCGAGACGGTCATGGCGAAGATCCGCCACGCGGTAGAGGGTTGAGGGCTTTCGCGCCCTCCTGAATAGCCAAACAGGACGTCGAGACACATCTCGAATGCGAAGGGCACGCTGAGATTGATTTGCAAGACGAGCGGCCATCAGACGGCGCTCCAGACCGCCTCGACGCCACCAGTAAGCTCAACGCTCCCATGCGAGTGGAGGTCCACTAAGTTCACCAACCGTTCACAGACGCTGTAAAATCTCTTAGGGTCATTCAGACCTTTACTCGAAGGGAGAGAGGCGGCTTGTGGACGGGCAGCACGAAGGCGTGTCACTGGCGGTATCGACCGTCATCTTCGCGCTGCGCCCGGACGAGCACACCGGTCAGCCGACACTCTCGCTCCCGCTGGTACGCCGCATCCGTGACCCGTGGAAGGGTCGCTGGGCACTGCCGGGCGGCCCGCTTGGCGTCTCCGAGGGGCTCGAAGCCGCGGCATCCCGGTCGCTGCGCGACACCACCGGGCTCGCCCCACGCTATCTGGAACAGCTCTACGCGTTCGGTGAACCGGACCGGTCACCCGAGCACCGGGTGGTCTCGATCGTGTACTGGGCACTGGTGCATCCGCGCGAGGCGGAGCGTGCCGAGATCGGTGAGAACGTGCGCTGGTTCGCCGCCGACGACCTCTATGACCTGGCCTTCGACCACAACACCATCGTCGACTACGCGCTCTGGCGGCTCCGGAACAAGATGGAGTACAGCCGCATCGCCCACGCCTTGCTCGGCGAGACCTTCACGCTGACGGAACTGCGGCACGTCTATGAGGCTGTGCTGCGTAAGCCACTCGACCCGGCGAACTTCCGCCGCCAGGTCGAGAAGACCCTCGTTCCCACCGACAGCGTCGTCACCGGCGGCCGGCACCGTCCGCCGCGCCTGTACCGCTACGACGACAGCGTGCAGATGACCGACCCCGGACCCCTTCCCTCCACCCTCCGAGGAAACTGACATGAGCTCGATCTCCCTCCCCATGCCGCGTCTCGAACCGCAAACCGCGACCTGCGCCCCCGAACTGGCCTCGCCGCCGTGGACGTTCGACAGCGCACCCGGTTACGGCCCAGGCGCATCGATGGGCGATGTCATCCCGACCGGTGCACCGCGGCAGGGCGCCCTGCCCGAGGAGTACCGGACCGCATCAGCCGACGAGCTGGACCGCCGCGTCATCGCCGCGAAGTCGCGACTCGGCGACCGGGTGGTGATCCTCGGGCATTTCTACCAGCGCGACGAAGTGGTGCGGCACGCAGACTTCGTCGGCGACTCCTTCCAGCTGGCGAACGCTGCACGTACGCGCCCGGATGCCGAGGCCATCGTCTTCTGCGGCGTGCACTTCATGGCCGAGACCGCCGACATCCTGGCGCATCCCGGCCAGTCGGTGATCCTGCCGAACCTCGCCGCCGGCTGCTCGATGGCCGACATGGCCGACATCGACTCCGTCACCGAGTGCTGGGAGCAGCTGGAGGCGCTGTACGGCACCGAACCGGATGCTGCGGGCCGAGCGCCGGTGATCCCGGTCACCTACATGAACTCATCGGCAGCGCTGAAGGCGTTTTGCGGCGAGCACGGTGGCATCGTGTGTACGTCGTCGAACGCCGAGACCGTGCTGGACTGGGCGTTCGAACGCGGTCAGCGGGTGCTGTTCTTTCCCGACCAGCACCTCGGCCGGAACACCGCCAAAGCCATGGGCGTCTCCACCGACCTGATGCCGATGTGGAACCCGCGCAAGCCGCTCGGCGGCAGCGACGAGAAGACGCTGACCGACGCTCGCGTGATCCTCTGGCACGGATTCTGTTCGGTTCACAAGCGCTTCAGCGTCGACCAGATCGACAAGGCGCGGCAGGAGCATCCCGGCGTACGCGTGATCGTGCATCCGGAGTGCCCGATGCCGGTCGTCGATGCGGCCGATGAAGCCGGCTCGACCGACTACATCCGCAAGGCGGTCGCCGGAGCGACCAAGCCGACGACCTTTGCGATCGGCACCGAGATCAATATGGTCGCCCGGCTCGCGGCCGAGCATCCCGAGCACACCATCTTCTGCCTCGATCCGGTGGTCTGCCCCTGCTCGACCATGTACCGCATTCACCCCGGCTACCTGGCATGGGTGCTCGAGGCCTTCGAACGCGGGCAGATTCTGAACACCATCCGGGTCGACGAGGCTGTCGCTGAGCCCGCCCGTGTCGCGCTGGAGCGGATGCTCGCTGCGGCGCCGAGGCGCTGACATGCGCGTCCTCGTTATCGGCAGCGGCATCGCCGGGCTCGTCGTGGCGCTGCGCGCCGCGGTGGAGCACGACGTCACCGTGATCACCAAGGGCGTGCTTGCCGACGGCTCGACCTGGCATGCGCAGGGCGGCATCGCGGCCGCGATCGGCTCGGACGACAGCGCCGGGCTGCACATCGCCGACACCCTGCGGGCGGCCGGCGGACTGGCCGACGCTGACCTGGTTTCCATCCTCTGCACCGAGGGCCCACGGCGGATCCGCGACCTGGTCGGAATCGGCGTGCGGTTCGACCGTGACGGTGCCGCGTTCGCACGCGGGCTTGAGGCGGCGCACTCTCGTGCCCGCATCCTGCACGCCGGCGGCGATGCCACCGGCCGGGCGATCCAGGGTGCCCTGATCCATTCAGTGCAGGATGCGCCGGTGCGGGTGCTCGAGCGCAGCATGCTCACCGAGCTCCGCAGCCACGGTGGACGAGTAAGCGGCGTCGAGGTCCTCACCGACGGCGGCCGGATTGAGTTGAATGCCGACGCGGTCGTGCTGGCGACCGGTGGAGGAGGCATGCTCTACCCGCACACCACGAACCCCGCAGTGAGCACCGGCGACGGGGTGGCAGCCGCACTGCGGGCCGGCGTTGCCGTGCGCGATCTGGAGTTCTACCAGTTCCACCCCACCGCGCTGGCAGTACCGGGATGCCCGCTTGTGTCCGAGGCGGTGCGCGGTGAGGGCGCGGTGCTCGTCGACTCTTCGGGACGCCGGTTCATGACCGGCGTGCACCCTGACGCCGAGCTCGCGCCGCGCGATGTTCTCGCCCGGGCGATCCATGATCGTGAACGCGAGACCGGCAACCCCGTACTGCTGGACGCCACTGCCCTCGGCCGCGCCTACCTGGAGAAGCGATTCCCCACCATCAGTGCCGCCTGCCGGGCGCACGGCTGGGATATCGCCGCTGAACCGGTGCCGGTGACCCCCGCCGCGCACTATTGGATGGGCGGAATCGCCACCGACTCGCACGGCCGATCTTCGCTGCCGGGCCTGTTCGCGGTCGGCGAGGTGGCGTGCACCGGGGTTCACGGCGCGAACCGCCTCGCTTCGAACTCGCTGCTCGAGGCGCTGGTCTTCGCCTGGCGCTGCGCCGACGCGCTGGACGCCGTGTTGTCGCATCCTGCCTGGACTGCCGCCAGGCCCAGCGCGGCGGTGGCACGCACCGCGGCGGCGGCACCGGCCTTCACGCGCGCCACCCTGCAGTCGCTGATGGCCGAGCATGCGGGTCTGCGCCGCGACGGGCACGGCCTGGAACACGCTGCGGGAACACTCGATGCGTGGGCCGCGCAGCTTGCGGCGACGTCCGCATCGACCACCGTCGACCAGGAGGACCGCAACCTCCTCACCGTGGCGCGTGCGCTGGTCGGCGCGGCGCTGGCCCGCGAGGAATCCCGTGGTGCGCACTTCCGAACCGATTTCCCGGCGACCGCCGACTCAATGACCCGCGAAGGGGCACTGGCATGCTGACCGACTCCCGACTCGACGCCGTGGTTTCCGCCGCCCTCGACGAGGACGCTCCATGGGGGGACATCACCTCGACAGCGGTCCTCCCTGCCGCGGCCCAGGCGCAGGCGACGCTGACCGCGCGAGAGCCCGGTGTGCTCGCCGGCTCCGAAGCGTTCTCCGCGGCCATGCGACTGACGGATGCGGCTATCACGGTGGACTTCGCCGCGCGCGACGGCGACCGGTTCGACGCCGGCGACGAGCTCGCGCGCGTGACCGGTCCCGCGCGTTCGGTACTCACCGGCGAACGCGTCGGATTGAACCTAGTGCAGCGGATGTCGGGAATCGCGACCCTCACGGCGCGCTTTGTCGCCGCCGTCGCCGGGACCGGCGCGCGCATCGTCGACACCCGGAAAACCACTCCCGGGCTTCGCTTGCTCGAACGCCACGCGGTGCGCTGCGGAGGGGGCCACAACCACCGCTACTCGCTCTCAGACGCGGTCCTGGTCAAGGACAACCACCTGGCCGTGCTCACCGCCGGCGGACGGGACCTGACCGAGGCGTTGCGCGAAGTGCGCGAAAGGATCGGCCACACCACTCATTTCGAGGTCGAGGTCGACCGCATCGAGCAGATCGAACCGGTGATGGCCGCCGGCGTCGACACCATCATGTTCGACAACTTCAGCGTCGACCAGTTGCGCGAGGGTGTCGCCCTGGTCGCCGGCCGCGCGCTGATCGACGCCAGCGGCGGGGTGAGCCTCGACACGGTCGCCGCGATCGCTGCCACCGGAGTCAACGTGATCTCGGTCGGGGCCCTCACCCACAGCGCACGGGCGATCGACCTGGGCCTTGACATCCGAATCGACGCACCATGACCCGCACCCTCTATCTCGACCACGCCGCGACCACCCCGGTTCGGCCCGAGGTACTCGAGGCGATGTGGCCGCACCTGGCCGGTGGCTATGGCAACCCGTCGAGCACCCACGACATCGGGCGGTCGGCCGCGGCCGCCCTCGCCGATGCGCGCGAGCAGGTCGCCGCCGTGCTCGGCTGCCGGCCCACCGAGGTGACCTTCACCTCGGGCGGCACCGAGGCCGATAACCTGGCGGTCAAGGGCATTGCGCTCGGCCGCCCGCGTGGCAGGCACCTCGTCACCAGCGCGATCGAACACCCCGCCATCCTGGAAAGCTGCGAATACCTTGCCCGCATGCACGGCTTCGAAGTGAGCATCGTCGGCGTCGATGCATCCGGTCTGGTCGATCCGGCCAGCCTCGCCGCCGCGATGCGGGACGACACCACGCTGGTCACCGTGATGACCGCGAACAACGAGGTCGGCACGGTGCAGCCGATCGAGGCGATCGCAAATGCGGCCCGCGCTCGCGGCATCCCGGCGCACACCGACGCGGTGCAGGCGGCCGGATGGCTGGACGTGTCGATGCCAGCGTTGGCAGTGGACTCGGTCAGCCTGGCCGGGCACAAGATCGGCGCGCCCAAGGGCACCGGGGTGCTCGCCACCCGGGGCAGGCTGCCATTCGAGCCGTTGCTCCACGGCGGCGGCCAAGAGCGCGGCCGGCGCTCAGGCACCGAGAACGTCGCCGGCGCAGTCGCCTTCGCCACCGCGCTGCGTCTGGCCGAAAGGGAGCGCGAACAGGCGGCGGCGGCCAGCGCGGCCGTGCGTGACCGGTTCATCGGCCATGTGCTGCACCTGGTCCCAAATGCGCGGCTGACCGGGCATCCGGAACTGCGGCTGCCCGGCACCGCCTCGTTTGTCTTCCCCGGCGCGAGCGGTGAGGCAGTGCTGCTCGAGCTGGAAGCGCGCGCAGTCACCTGTTCAAGCGGATCGGCCTGCGCAGCAGGCCAGGACGATCCGTCACCGGTGCTCCTGGCAATGGGTTTCAGCGCCATGATCGCCACCACCTCGGTGCGATTCAGCTTCGGAGCGGAGACCACGACCGACGAACTGGACGCCGTGGCCGTGGCCGTAGGCCAGGCCGTGCATGCGGTGCAGAGAATAGGAATCGCTGGCTGAGCTGTCTGTGGCGGAACCGGCGCGTGGTGAGGCTCACACCATCTCACCGATGTTCCCCCTTACCGCTGCGTTACCGCTCGGATCGGGCCCGATAACAGAAACCCCCAGGTCCTTGAAAACACAAAAGTTCCGGGGGCTTCACAATGGCGGGTTGTTCTGAAAGCTGAGACGAGCTTACTCCCGACTGGCCACTCTCTTTCGCCCAGTTTTTTCGGCATCCTCCGCAGATGTGCAAGAAATCCTCCGCGTCGGCTGTCGCGTCAGAACGGGTTCCCCACTCAAGCCGCTCCGGAGCAGGAGCCGAGCGGAGGCGATCCTCGTCCTTGGATTTCGACTAACCGACAGGCGGACGCCATCCCGCGAATCAGCCTTTCCGAGGAGATTGATTGACGATTTGGCCGATGTGAGCTCGACTCAGGTCGCCAATCGTCGGCACGCCAAGAAGGCGCATGGTCCGCACGAGTTCGGTTCGCAGGATCTCGAGAGCTCTAGCGACTCCCTCTTCACCGCCGGCCATGAGACCGTACAGGTAAGCGCGCCCGATGAGGGCGAAGTCTGCTCCAGACGCGAGCGCCGCGATGATGTCGGCCCCGTTGCGGATTCCCCCGTCGTACATAATCACTGCGTCACGGCCGAGGCGGCGGCGGATCGCGGGTAGAGCATGCAGCGGCGCAATCGAGCGGTCCAGCTGGCGACCGCCGTGGTCTGACACAACAACTCCATCCGCCCCTATCTCGACGAGGCGCGCGGCATCGTCCGCGTCCAGTACTCCTTTGACTAGCAGGGCGCCCCGCCAATGAGCGCGGATCCAGACGATGTCCGCGTACGTGGTGCGAGAATCCATGATGCGCGTCGACAGGTCAGTCATAGCGAGGCTCGACACATGCTCGAAAGCGAATTTGTATGGCTCGGTCGTGAGGAAGTCGAACCACCAGCGAGGGCGGATGCTGGCATCGAGGACGGTTTTCAGCGAGATCGCGGGTGGAATCGTCATACCGTTTCGCACATCGCGCAGTCGGTTGCCCGCAACCGGACAGTCGACGGTCACCATCAGGGTGTCGTAGCCATGAGCGGCTGCGTCGTGCAAGAGGCGCTCGGTCAGCTCCCGGTCGCGGAACGGGTACAGCTGAAACCACTTCCGCGCCGTAGGAACCGCTGCCGCGAGCTCGCTCACCGACGTCGTGCCGACGGTCGAGAGCGTGTATGGAATTCCGGCGGCAGCGGCAGCACGCGCAACGGCTGGTTCACCCGCGGCGTGCATCATTCGCGTGAATCCCGTCGGGGCGCATCCGAACGGCAGGGCGGATCGCTGCCCCAGGATGCTCACGCTCGGATCAACGTCGGCGACGTCAACGAGCACACGCGGATGAAACTCGACAGCATCCAGTGCCGCGCGAGCGCGGGCGTCCCCTATCTCGTCGTCAGCTGCTCCGTCGGCGTAGTCGAACGGGCCCTTTGGAGTGTGGCGACGCGCGAGTCGGCGGATTTCGGCGATCGTATGGGCATGCTCGAGCGCGTTGAATTTTGGCTTCGCTGGTCGGAGAAACGGTGCGAGCTCGCCGAGCCGCGGCATCTGTCTCCGCATGCGGGTCATCGCGTGGCGGGCGGCTGCCAACGCAGGAGCCGACGTTCCAGCCCCTCGGTGAGCATGTTCAACACCGCGGCAATCACCATGAGAACGACGATGATCGCATACACCGTTGCAAGATCGAATACTCCTGCAGCGCGTGCGATCATCTGACCGACACCGCTCTCAGCCGCAATGAGCTCGGACGTGACAACTCCGAGAAGCGAGTAGATCAGCCCCAGTCGCACACCAGCCAGGATCGAGGGCACTGCGGCAGGGAGGACGACCTTGGTGATGACCTGGTATTTGGGTGTTCCGAGCGTCGCCATGAGCCGCAGTAGCTCCGGATCGGCCGCCATGGCTCCCGCTTCGGAATTGACCAGAAGCATGAACACGACAATCGTGAAAGCGAGGGCCACCTTTCCCTCGGTGTCCAGCCCGAATAGGATGATGAAAACGGGGGCGAGCGCGACGCGCGGTGTGGCGTTCAGTGCACTGATGAAGGGCGCGAGAACGCGCCGTACACGCGGCAGCATTCCAAGAATGAGCCCGAGCGGGATGCCGATGAGCATTGAGAGCCCCAGCGCCATGAACACAGCGGAGAGAGTCGACCACAGGTTTGGCCAGAGTTCGCCGGTCGCCATCAACTCGTACAGGCGCACAGCGACGTTGCCCGGACTCTGCACGACCACCGGTCGTCCGATCCCCAACACACTGAAACTCTGCCAAATCAGGAGCACCGCAGCGAGCACGGCGATCTGCCAGAGCAGGGTCACCCCCGGTGACATGCCGCCGTTGCCCCGGCTCTTCAGTTGGCGCGACGTGGGCGCGGTCTTGGGGATGGTCTTAGCGTCAGGCAACGACGTCGTCACGATTTCGCCTCTCAATGGTTGGCAGTTTGCGTATGTCTATGGGCCCGGGTGGCGGCGGAACTGGTCCGCCGCCACCCGGTGCTTATCAGCGCGGGTCGGATCCTGCGCAGACCGGCTCGACATGGTCGGCGTACGCCGGTTGCGCCACGTCGAGTGTGGCGAGAAGATCGTCGAGGGCCGCCCAGTCAGCCTTTGTGATAGCCGCCGTCGGGTAAGTGCCGGAATACGCGTCCCAGTACGCCTGGGCGACATCTGGGTCGAGGGCGAGCGAATCGACGAAGAACATGCCCATCGCCTTCGAGTTCGCCGGATCAGCGGCGTAATCGAATGCGTCCCAGACTGACTGGCAAACTGCCTTGACGACATCGGGGTGGGCGTCGGCGTACTCGCACGTCGTCCCGAGTGCGTGCTGCACGTACTTGCCGATCACAGGGTCGTCGCTGCCGCCCACGAAGTCCGTGAGCCGCGTGTACTCACTCTCGTCAAGGATCTGCAGCATTGGTGCGAACGACCATGTCGCATCGACTTGGCCCTCTTGGAAAGCGGCGATGGCTGATGCGACGCCGCCCGTCGCGACGAACGTGACATCATCGGGCTTCAATCCGGCTTCAGAAAGTACGTAGCGTGCGAGTTCCTCGCCCAGGGTGCCTAGCGCTGACACGCCGATCTTCTTTCCCTTGAGGCCGGCGAGGTTTTGGGGATAGGAGCCGGAGTCATCAAGACCGAGCTCGGGGCTCGCGATGAACTCGTAAATGTTACGCTGACCGGCCGTCAGATAGCGGAAGCACTCACCCTGCTCGACGAGCGGCCCCGTCGCCAGAGTGGTGAGCGAGCCGAACTGAGCTGTGCCGTTCAGGAGCGCGGCGACGATCTCTTTGCCCGAGACGACGTCGTAAGTCGAGTCGAGTTGGACGCCGCGATCCTCGGCGAATCCGCCGGTGAAGGCGAGTCTCTCCATCGCACTAGCCGGACCGCTTCCGAAAACCGCGATCGAGATCGGGTCGGCATTGATTGAACCCGAGGAAGCGCCCGAGGCGTTCGAAGTGTCAGCCGTCCCGGCCTCAGATGAGCATGCTGTGAGGGCGAGCACGGCTGCCAGAGCCGCGGCGCCAAATCTGATTGCGCGATGCATTGTCGATGATCTCCTTTGATTCTGTTGCAAGTCGCTGGCTCATTCAGTCACAGAACGAGTCCGGTGTCAAACGTGCGTTTGTTTGTTTGGTGGCTCAGCACTTCGGCGCTTCAGTGCAGCGCATTCGGAATTGCCGCGGGATCCAGCCGGATGTCGATGAGCCGTGGCCCCGGGGCCCGAACCGTCGTTAGCGCCGAGCGCAGGGCGTCAACGGATGCGACGGAGAACGCCTGAGCGCCCGCCGCCTCGGCAACCGCCGCGAATTCTGGCCACGGTAGAAGGGAGAGTTTGGGGTCCATCCCCCTGGCTTCAAACTGCACCCACTCCGCGCCGTAACCCCCGTCGTTCATGACGATCACCGTGATGTCCAAACCATGGCGGATCGCTGTCGTGAATTCCGCATAGCCACCCAGCATGTGCCCACCGTCACCGGTCACCAATGTGACGGGCGTGTCGGGAGCTGCCGCTGCGGCGCCGATCGCGTACCCCATGCCTAGCCCGATCGATCCGAAGTGGATGGTCGGTACAAGTTTTCGGGGATGCTCGATGTGAAGCGACTTCCACGCCAGCGGAAGGAATCGCCCTCCGTCGGTCACGAGGATATGTTCGGGCGGCAGCAGTTCGTCCATCGCGCGATAGGCCGCCATAATGTCAAGGGTGGTGTCGGCGGCGCCCGAAGCGGCCGGTTCGCCCCCATCGATGGCCGCCAGACCGGCTCGGAACGTCGTCGGCAGTATCTCCGCCTCTTCGATCAAATCGCACATGGCTCGCGCGACCTCAGCGGCGTCGCCGCCGACCAGCACCGCGCCGGGGATGTCACTGCGCGCGCGTGATGCGTCGACGTCGCAGACCACCACGCGCTTCCCCTTGAGAAGAGTGTCATGTTCGGTCGTGAAGCCGTTAAGGCTCGCACCGAACGCGATGACGCAGTCGCTCGCCGCGATCGCCTGCACACCGGCATCCGAGGACAGTCCACCGAACACCCCCACATCTGCCAGCATCCCGCGGAAGAGATCCTTCGCTCCAAGCGTCGTCGCCAACGGCGCCCCGAGCAGTTCAGCCAGGCGGATGAGCTGCTCGCGTGCCTCGATCCCGCCTCGACCGGCGAGCACAAGTGGACGTCGCGACGATCCGATGATCCCCAACGCATCGTCAAGATCCTGTTCGCGGGGCGGGGGCGGGGCGAACCGGCTCACCTCGCTCCCGGTAGCAGTCGGGATTGCGACATCCGCCCACATGAGCTCTATCGGCACGTTCAGCACGACCGGTCGCGACTCCACAGCAGCGATACGAAACGCACGTCGCACATCGGACTGCCATGTATCCGCCGACCTGATCTCGACGAAGGGTGCTTCAGCGACGGCGGCGACTGCCCGCTGGGGGACGTTCTGCAAATTGGACTCGTCAATGCGCGCGGTGTCGCCGGCGATCAGGACGATCGGCAGGCGGGCTCGCGCCCCCTCGATGAGCGCGGTGACAGTGTTCGTAAGCGCCGGCCCGTGAGTGACAGTGGCAACACCGACCCTTCCGCTCACACGGGCAAATCCGAGCGCAGCCAAGACGGCCGCCGTTTCATGCGCGACAGAGACGTAGCGTCCACCGTGCTCACGGACATAGCTGTCAACGAAGAAGAGATTGCCGTCGCCGATCAACCCGAAGAGCGAGTCGACCCCGGCACTCCGGAGGAACTCCGCGAGGGCGGCATGCAGCTTCACTTAGCCGCAGTTCCGTGGTCGACATCCTGGAGAAGGTGGTGCAGGCGCCGCTCGAGCGCCCGGAATTCCTCGGTGAAGGGAAGTTCGCTGGCGTCTCGCGGCCTAGAGAACGGCAGTTCCACATCCGCGACAACTTTTCCTCCGGTACCCATTACGACAACACGATCGCCCATGAGCAGGGCTTCGTTTAAATCGTGCGTCACGAAGACCACCGCGCTACGCTCCCGCTCCCACATCGCGAGGAACTCGCTCCGCACCGACTCACGAGTCTGCGCGTCGAGGGCAGCGAAGGGCTCATCCATGAGGATGAGCTTCGGCTGCGTAGCCCAGGTGCGTGCCAGAGCGACGCGCTGACGCATTCCCTGGGACAACTGCCACGGATACAGGGATTTGGCATGGCTGAGACCGAGACGATCGAGGAGGTTAATCGCGCGGCGGCGGCGTTCAGCGCGGGGAACCCCACGCACCTCGAGTCCGAGCTCGACATTACCGGTGGCGGTGCGGAAGGGCAGGAGCGCGTCGCGCGCGAACATGTAACCCAGCCGCGACCGCGCGGCCCGCGGTGTCGTACCCAAGACAGAGACACGCCCGCTGTTCTCGGTCAGCAGGCCGGCCAACAGATTGAGGACCGTCGTTTTCCCGCAGCCGCTTCGTCCGATCAGCACGAGGAACTCACCGGGACGCGCCTCGATAGAGAACTCGTCGAGGATGTTGCGGGATCCTCCCTCCGGAGTTGGGAAAGTCACAGTCACATCTGTCAGCGACATTCCCTCTGTCGCGGATTCGCGTGTGGCGGAAGACGTCATCGTCGTACCTCTCTTGGGCCGACCCTCATGGTTAGTGGTCACTGAGTGGTTAGCCAATCAAACAATCATTTGGTAGTTGATACTATAGCCAGGTGAGCGACGAAGGGGCCCATGTCGCCCGAAAGGATGCCATGACGTCACGCTTTACAACTGACAGCCGAGCGGACCAGACGAACGAGCGGACCAATCGCGGCCCCGACGTAGTAGCCACCGCCGTTCAAGTGATGTCCGAACGAGGCTACGCCGCGACATCGATGCGGGAGATTGCAGATCGGGTGGGGATGCTCAAGGGCAGCCTCTATTACTACTTCACCTCCAAGGAGGATCTGCTGCTGGGGATACTGGAGGACTCGCACGCACAGGTCGAGGCGATCGCCACGGAAATCTCAAGCAAGGGCCTATCCCCCCTGCAGGAGCTTCTCGAGTACTTGCACGACTCGAGTCTCTGGTACCTGGCCAATGTCGAGCGAGCGAACATCTTCTTCACCGATCGCCGGCATTTGACGGGTGACCGGTATGAACGCGCCAACCACCTCGGCCGCGCTTTTGAGAAGAAGCTGCAGAAGCTGGTCAGAGATGGGCAGGCAACCGGAGAGGTCCGCGCCGACCAGGACGCACGGCTCATCGCACGATTCGTCATGGGCACGCTGAACAACGTGCGCTTCTGGACCAACCGCAACTCGGAGGGACCGAGCGCCGACGAGATGGCGGTCGCGCTGATCACCCTCGTGCACGACGCGATCAGCGCTCGCTGATCGCGTTGGAACACGTTTCAGGCTGAGATCGTCGCGGCGGTGGCGTCGATCAACTCAACGCCGACACGAGCGGCGAGTTCATCGACATCGGCCGCATCGAAGAGCTCGAGTACGCGGACCTCGCCGTCCAGAAGTTCGAATACCGCCACGTCGGTATAGATTCGGTCGACGCACTCCCGAGCGGTCAATGGATAGGTGCACTCGTCGAGGAGTTTGCTCTCCCCGGTCTTGGTAAACAACTCCATGACTATGTAGACACGGCGGGCGCCAGCCGCAAGGTCCATCGCGCCGCCGACGCCGGGTATCGCGTCATCTGCGTTGGTTCGCCAGTTCGCTAGATCGCCGCGGCTCGAGACCTGGTAAGCCCCCATGACGCAATAGTCAATATGCCCGCCCCGCATGAGCGCGAACGAGTCAGCGTGGTGGAAGTACGAGGCGCCCTGCTCTTCGACGACATGAACCTTGCCGGCGTTGATGAGATCGGGATGCTCCTCCCCGAGCTCCGCAGCGCGGCCCATGCCCAGCATGCCGTTCTCCGTATGCAGGACGATTTCCCGGCCCTCGGGCAGGAAGTCGGCGACGAGCGTGGGAACGCCGATGCCGAGGTTCACATACGAGCCGTCCGGGATGTCCTGGGCGACGCGCGCGGCTATCTCGCTCCTCGTGAGCCTCACGCCGCGACCTCCCGACCCTCGCTCAGGCCGGCATTGATCACACGATCGACGTAGATGCCCGGCGTGACGATGACTTCGGGGTCCAACTCGCCCCGCTCGACAATGGCGCTCGCCTCGACGAGAGTGAGCCCGGCTGCGGTGGCCATGATGGGACCGAAATTCCTCGCGGTCTTCTGGTAGACGAGGTTCCCCGAGCGGTCGGCCTTGTGCGCCTTGATGAGGGCGACATCGCCGGGCAGGGGCTCCTCAAAAACGTATCCGATGCCGTCGATGATGCGTGTCTCCTTGCCTTCCGCGAGTTGGGTTCCGTAACCGGTGGGCGTCAGGAACCCGCCGAGTCCGGCGCCGGCGGCTCGGATTCGCTCGGCGAGCGTGCCCTGCGGCAGGAGTTCCAGTTCGAGTTCTCCCGCAAGGAAAAGTTCCTCGAAGATCGTCGAATCCGGCGCTTTGGGAAATGAGCAGATCACCTTCCGCACGCGCCGCTTGCCGAACAGGTCAGCCATCGCTGCACCGCCAGCGGCCGCGTTGTTGTTGACGATGACCAGATCCTTGGCACCTTGGCGGACCAGCGCCTCGATCAAGATCGTGGGCAGTCCGGGCGGGCCGAAGCCACCTACGAGGAGCGTCGCTCCGTCCGCGATGTCAGCCACCGCGGCATCCGCATCCGCAACCACCTTGTCGATCACAAACCCACCTCACCGTTGAACCGGGAAACAACAGTCCCCTCTTGGATACATTCAACGCCATCCACAACAACGAGTCAAACGACTGTTTGGTAATTTCTGTGAAGTCGCCGCATAATGAGGCAGGTTGCTCGATTCGAGCGCCCGAGTAGGTGCACACGGTACAGCCACGAGGTGGCATGACGAGGATGTCGGTAAAGATGCGAGAAGCCGTTGTCGTTTCCACAGCGAGAACCCCGATCGGTAAGGCCTACCGGGGCGCCTTCAATGACACGCAGGGTCAGGAACTGGCCGCCCACGCCATTGGCCACGCCGTGTCCCGCGCCAATGTCGACGGCGCGGAAATCGAGGATGTCGTCATGGGCTGCGCCCTTCCTGAGGGCAGCACAGGCTTGACGGTCGCCCGCCAAGGTGCGCTCCGCGCCGGGCTGCCGGTAAGCGTGCCGGGAATGACAATCGACCGCCAGTGCGGGTCAGGCCTCATGGCGATCGCCGTCGCGGCGAAGCAGATCATCGCGGACGGGATGGACATCGCAGTCGGCGGAGGCGTCGAGTCGGTGAGTCTTGTGCAGAATGAGCACCAGAACCGCTACCGGCTCATGGACCCCTGGCTTCAGCAGCAAGTGCCGGCTCTGTATATGCCGATGCTTGAGACCGCAGAGATTGTTGCGGCCCGCTACGGCGTAACGCGCGACGCGCAAGACGAGTACGCCCTCCTGTCGCAGCAGCGAACGGCCGCCGCGCAAACGGCGGGTCGCTTCGATGCCGAGATCGTGGCGATCTCGGGCACGAAGATCGTTGTTGACCGCGCCACCGGCGCCACCGACCATTCCGCCTTCACCCTTGCAACCGACGAAGGTAACCGCCCTGGCACCACGCTTGACGACCTCACGCGTCTCTCGCCCGTCATGACGGACACCCTCGACGGCGCCAGCATAACCGCCGGCAATGCATCGCAACTCTCGGACGGCGCTTCCGCGGCGGTGCTGATGGAGTCAGGGGAAGCGTCGCGCCGGGGACTTGAACCGCTCGGCATCTATCGCGGAATCGCGGTCGCGGGATGCGAGCCGGACGAAATGGGCATCGGCCCCATCGTCGCGGTGCCCAAGTTGCTGCGTAAGCATGGCCTGACCATCGATGACATCGGTCTCTGGGAGCTCAACGAGGCCTTCGCCTCGCAGACCCTCTATTGCCGCGACACCCTCGGCATCGACCCGGACCGCTTCAACGTGAATGGCGGCGCGATCTCGATCGGCCACCCTTACGGCATGTCAGGCGCACGCATGGTTGGACACGCCCTGATCGAGGGCCGACGCCGTGGTGCTCGGTTCGTCGTCGTGACGATGTGCATCGGTGGTGGGATGGGGGCCGCCGGGCTCTTCGAGGTCTAGGGGGTTGGGACGCGACGCTGGCGATATCGAAACCCGTGCCGCGCTCGGAGAAACCTTGGCTACCAGACGCGCTCGCCGGAGAACATCTTGGGCAGGTCCAACTGGATAGACACTCCGGCGCCCGGGCCGCACGTGGCGAGCGGGATAGTATCGCCATGTCAGGGGCGTTGTTAGGGAGACGAAGCTGGATCCGTCGGATCGCTCGCGAGCCGATATCGCCCCGTCCAGCATGAGATATGGAGCAGTCAATGACGACGGCACGCACAACGAGAGCGACTCCTCGGAGGAACCGCGACGCGGAGATCCTGGACGCGGCCACGTCAGTGTTCTCGCAGAAGGGCTACTCGACCGCGTCCCTGCAAGATATCGCCGAGCGGGTTGGCATCCTCAAAGGCAGCCTCTACCACTACATCTCCTCCAAGGAGAGCCTGCTCTTCCGTATCCTCGAGGAGTCTCATGCGTCTGCCCAGCAGTTGATGGACGACGTGGATGCTTTGAACCTGCCCACTACCGAGAAGTTCACGACCTACATCGATCGCCTGGCGAAGTGGTATCTCGAGAACCACGAGCGGGCGAGTCTCTACCTCAACGAATGGCGCTATCTTGAGGGTGACTACGGGCGCACCGTGCGTGCCCAGCGTCGTGCGTTCACCGGCTATGTTGTCGCGATGATCGACGATGCGATCGCAGACGGAACGGCGCGGCCTCGGCTCGACACCGTCATCGTCACGAATTACATCCTGTCGGCGATCAGCTCGATCCCGAGCTGGTATCGGTCGGGTCCCCCGGCCGACATCGCCGGGGTAGCGCAGCAGATCGCTTCCGTGTCGCACTCGATCGTCTTCCGGGACGAATACTAGGCGCAAGTAATCTCCAGGCCCTCACCCCCAGTGCCATGTGGCCTAAGGCGCGGGGCGCACTTTCACGTCGCGTAGGTCGATCCCGAACAGATTAATGAGCCATGGTTCCATCGTTTCGACCTCGTGAGGAGCCCAGAACGGCGAGTCGAAGCCGACCGTGAAGCGCTCGATAGCCAAGCCTTCATCATGGGTCCGCAGGACGAGTCGGCAGAACGCCGACGTCTCGTAAGCGCTCCTGGCCCTGGTCGCTCCGAATATCTGCAGAACGGCGTACGCGACGACGCGCTCGTCATCCGCCTCCTCGACGACGAGGTTCGAGAACACGTGTCGCCGCTGATCTTTCTGCACGCCCCAGAAGCGGGTCAACCAGTCCATGACCTGCTCGTGGCCGACAAACGGACCGACGCGAACCTCTCCCATGACGTTGCCTTCCCAGACCGCGTCCGGGGTGAAGATCGACGCGACGACATCCGCGAGCCGTTCGTCAACCCCCCACGAGTATCGATGCACCACTTGTTGAACGTCTGTGATTACGTGCGAGGGCACACGCCGCCAATCGGCGCCGAGCACGACTGCGCCTCTCTTCGCTCCCCAACCCGGCTGCGGCCGCAGGTGCGCCATCAGCCGACACCGTGATGCTCGGTCTGCAAGCACTTAGTACTTAGCACGCTGCTCATGCGTCCATGATAGCCAACCGTACGTTTGGTTTTGGCACGTCACCGTAGCATGTTCAGAACCGCACAGCTCGAATGATCGTTCGATTTGTTACTTCACTAACCGGAACGAAGAATGCTGAAGCGCGGTCAATCGCCAGCGAATTCGGGGCGGTGACGTTCGCGAAACGCGTGGAGGCCACGCTTGGCGTCCTGCGATGCGAACACTTCCACTGCAGCTGCACTAGTGAGGGCGATCACGTTCGCATCTGTGGCCGCGTGACTACGCGCAAGCGACGCCAACCACTTTGTCGTCCGGACCGCGAGCGGAGCGTTCGCGGCGATGCGTTCGGCGAGCTTGAGTGCGTCGGCGACGACTCGGCTCACGGGTACGACGGCGTGCGCGAGTCCCCATGACTCGGCGTCGTCAATCGCTATGAGGCGGCCAGTGAGCAGCAACTCGAGGGCGACCTTTTCGGGGAGTTGCTGTGCCAGTCGGTGGACACCGCCCCCGGCGGCGAAGAGTCCATGTGCGACTTCGGGTAGGCCGATCCTAGCTCCCTCGGCGGCGACAATCACATCGCAGGCGAGAGCAAGTTCGAGGCCGCCGCCGACGGCGTCGCCGTTGACGGCGGCGATGAGGGGTTTCGTGAGCACCCGCGAGGTCATGCCCGCGAACCCAGAGCGAGCATCCCGAGTCGATTCAATCGGTTCGCCAGCAGCTACGGCTTTCATGTCGAGCCCCGCGCAGAACGCCTTGCCTGCGCCAGTGAGAACCCCGACGCGAAGATCCGCTGACTCTTCGAGGCGGTCCAGCGCTCTCCCGAGTTCCTGTGTGAGAGCACCGTTGACCGCGTTCAGCCTTTCGGGGCGGTTCAGGGTGATGACCAGCACGTGACCGCGTCGCTCCGTGATGACTGTGCTCACGAGAGCCCTGCATGGACGGCAGGCCCCGAGAGCCGCACCAGCCCTTCCTGAGTGACGGAGGCGAGCAGCCCGCCTGCCCGATCGAAGACTCGCCCATGGACGAGGCCTCGTTCGCCGCCTGCCCACGGACTTTCCTGCTCGTAGAGAATCCAGTCGTCGAGACTCGCCGGTGCGTGCCACCAGACCGCGTGGTCGAGGCTTGCAACGCTGAGGCCAGGTGCCGCAAACGTCAGGTCATGCCCGCGGAGGATCGATTCGAGCACCGTGAAGTCCGTTGCCATGGCAAGCGTGGCCCGATTCACAGCCTCCGACCGCTCACCGAGCGGAAGTCGAGCGCGAAGCCAGACCGCCTGTCTGGCTCGCCCGCCATTACCGGGATCTGGATCCTGCGGAACACGCCTGAGCTCCACGAAGGAGCGATGACCGCGCCCACCATCACCGATCGCCGCGGGGATGTGGATTCCATCGTCGGGCGGGAGTGAGTCGGGGTCGGCGTAGTCACCTACCGAGACTGTTTGATGTCGCAAGCCCTCTTTCGGATCCTGAAACGAGAGGCCCACCGTCATGAGCAGGCGACCGTCTTGATTCGCGCGCACTGTGCGCACCGAGAACGAGCGCCCATCGCGCACTGTTTCAACGTCATACGACACAGGTGTGTCGGCCCGACCGGCTCGCACGAAATACGCGTGTAGCGAGTGAGCAAGCCGTTCCTGCCCGAGGAGAGACATCGAGGCTGCTGTGACCGCCTGCCCGATCAGCTGACCACCGAAGAGGCGTCCGTACCACCCCGGAACCGGCGTGCCGACGAAGCTCTCGTTGGCAGAGCCGCCCGGGTTGACGGGCCGCACAGCGACGAGGTCGTACAGATCGAGGTCGGCGTCCCGCGTGTTGGTCATCAGATGTTGCGCCCACCAGCGATCTCGATCGTGACCCCAGTCAGGTAACTCGCCATATCGCTTGCCAGGAACACCGCGACCTGCGCCACTTCAGCGGGCTCACCGAAACGCCCGAGCGGAACATCCGCCAATCGCGATTCCCGCACTTCCGGACTGAGCTTCTGCGTCATCGCCGTCTCGATGATTCCCGGTTGCAGTGCGTTGACGCGCACGCCAGCAAAGCCAACTTCCTTCGCAGCGGCCTTGGTAAGGCCGACGATGCCCGCCTTCGCAGCGCTGTAATTTGTTTGACCGGGATTGCCCACCTTGCCCGAGATGGACGACATATTAATGATCGAGCCGCCTCTGCCCTGGTCACGCATCAGCGTCGCGGCCGCTCGGGTGCCCAGCCAGGTGCCTTTGAGGTGCACGTCGAGAACGAAGCCGAAGTCGTCCAGTGTCATCTTGCGCATCGTCTTGTCGCGCGTGATCCCGGCGTTGTTCACCATGATGTCCACGCCGCCGAAGACTGCGACGGCTGACTCGAGCAGCCGATCGACGTCGCTCTCTGACGTCACATTGCAGGCGACTCCCCGTGCGCGGTCCTCACCGCCCAAACGGACAGCGGCAGCGACGGCCGCGTCTCCGTCCAGGTCGCCAATCACCACGTTGGCGCCCTCGGCCACGAAGGCCTCGGCGATCGCGAAGCCGAGGCCTTGGGCGGCTCCGGTGATCACTGCTGTGCGTCGTTCGAGAATTGCCATCGGTTAGTTAGTCCTTTTAGTCAGGGTCAGGGGATTAGGAGCGAGACGGTGTCCGCTACGCAGGCGGGCACATCCGTTCCCTCGATCTCGACGGTGTTGCGCACGACGACCCGCGCTCCGCGGGAGGTGATCTCCATGTGGGTGAGTACCGCACGTGCCCGGATGCGCGAATCCACCCGCACGGCGTTCGGGAACCGCACACGATCGAGCCCGTAGTTCACCTTCATGTCGAAACCGGTGAACTCGAAGGCATCTCTCACGAGGTGCGGGAGCAATGAGAGGCTGAAGTATCCGTGGGCGATCGTGGTGCCATATGGCCCCTCGGCGGCGCGTGCCGTGTCGACATGGATCCACTGGTGGTCACCGGTCACTTCAGCGAACGCCGTGATCGCCGGCTGGGTCACCTGGTGCCAGGAGCCGACACCGAGCTCCTCCCCCATAGCTTGTTCCAGCTCCGCGATTCCGTTGAGGCGCCGCACTCAGCCCGTCACTCCCTGAGCGACCATCTCGCGGAGGTCGAGTTTGCGGATCTTGCCCGTCGGAGTCTTCGGCATGCTTTCGACCACGTGCAGTGCTGCGGGAAGCTTGAAGGCGGCTGCCTGCGGGCGAATCCATTCGAGCAGCGCGTCGGGCGCGGTCGAGAACCCGTTGCGCAGCACCACGAAGGCGACGGGGACCTCGCCCAGATCAGGATCAGGCGCACCCACTACAGCGGCTTCGAGCACCGCTTCGTGCGACGAAATCAGCCGTTCGATCTCTCCCGGGTAGATGTTCTGCCCGCCGCGGATGATGAGCTCACGCTTTCGGTCAACGATGCTCAGACGGCCATCGGTGAACACTCCCACGTCTCCCGTGTGGAGCCAGCCGTCGACGACCGGGCGCGGCTCCGACGTACCGATGTAGGCCGAGAAGACCGACTCGCCGCCGATCAGGATCTCGCCTCGTCCGTCGGCCTCATCCGAGTCCGCGAGCTTCACGTCAACCCCTGGCACGACGAGTCCTGCCGAAGCAAAGTCTCCATTGTTGGAGTCCCTGGTGCCGACGCGGTTCTGCGAAGCGATCGCGGTTCCCTCCGTGAGCCCGTAACCGAAGAAGAGGAACGCGTTCGGGAAGACCTGCCACGCGTCACGGGCAATCTGGGCTGGGCTGGCCGCGGCGCCGATCCCGAGGGTGATCGGCTCCTCGTAGACCACACCTTCCTTGTAGAGGCGGGTCAGCATGGTCGGCACGAGCGGGAGGAAGGTCGGCTTCGAGTCCTCAAACGCGCGCTGCATGTTCTCCGACGAGAATCGGCGCAGCAGCCGCATCGTCGCTCCTGTGATCGCCATCATGTTGATGCCTTGATTGAGCGCGTACGTGTTGAAAATGGGCAGGGTGAGCAGGATGACGTCCTGCTTACCGATCCCGATCCACCGGTAAGTGGCGTCATAGTTCGCGGCCAGGTTGCGGATGGAAAGTTGCACACCCTTCGGCCGTCCGGTTGAACCAGAGGTTTGAAGCACGAGTGCCGGGTCGTCGATGTCGAGGCATGCCATCTCTGGCGCGGATGACTCCGCACCGAGCGTGTAGAACTCACCGTCAACGACATAACCCGAGGCTGTCGAGGACGCGAGATTGACGGGAGTGTCGCTGACAAGCACTTCGATGCCGAGATACTCGATGACGTCGAGCACCTCACTCTCGCGCATGCCCCGGTTCAGCGGCACTACGACGCCACCGAGATAGAACGTCACGTACTGGTAGATCACGAAGTTTGGCGTGCTGTCGATATAGAGCCCGACCCGAGTGCCGCGCCGCACTCGGTCGGCAAGCGTCGCTGCGCCGCTCAGCACGGCGTCGCGGAGCTGAGCGAAGGAATACGAACCGTCATCGGTGACGATCGCCGGCTTGTCCGCCTGCGAGAACGCCCAATCGAAGAGCGGGATCGCGCGATTCATTCCGCTGCTCCCGCGTTGAACCACGCGATCGCGCCCTTAAGACCGAGCTCAGCGACCTTGTCCGTCATCTTGTGGGTCTCCGGCGACGTGTGCGCGATGGCATCCCATTCGGCTCCCATCAGCACCGACTCCCGGAAGCCCTGCTGGTCCAGGAACCGGTTGAGCGCGAGCTTCTTGATGCGAAGCAGGTCGAGCGGCATCTTCGCCACGCTCGCGGCGAGGGCATCCGCCTTCTCGAGCGCGGTTCCAGCCGGAACCGCGTAGTTGGCCCAGCCAAGCGCGGTCGCTTCCGCGCCACTCAGCCTGCTGCCGGCGATGAAGGAGAGCTCCTTGGCCTTCTTGGGGCCGATCAACCAGGCCGAGGTCGGACTCAACAGTCCGCCGCCGAGCGGGATCGCTGGCCAGCCGAGCACTGCGGCCTCACTCACTACGGTGATGTCGGTGCACACGGCGAGCATGGTTGCGCCGCCCATGCAGTAGCCCTCGATCGCCGAGATTACGGGCTTGGGGGTGTCCCAGACAGCCAGCCAACGATCGATGTTCCGACGCAGCGATGCCCAGTCGGCGTAAGGGCTGAGGTCGGCGGCCGCGTCCGAGTAGCCATTGCCCGGGTCGACGTCGAAGCCGACGCTGAAGTTGTCTCCGGCCCCGGAGAGTACGATTACCGACACATCGTCGTTCGCACCCAGCTCGGCGATGGCTGCCGAGAACTGCTCGAGCATCGGGTTGTTCAGGGCATTCAGCTTCCTGGGCCGGTCGAGCACGACGTGTGCGATGCGCCCGTCGATTGTCGTGCTTACGAGTTCCGTCACGTCATTCTCCTTTGAAAGTGATCAAATCGAGGTCGCCCTTGGCTAGGAAGGTCGACACCGCCGCCTTGTGGTCAGCGGTTGCGGCAAGAACCCCCTGCGCCATGGATTCCCGGTCAAGAGCGTCGGCGAGCGAACCCTCCACTGCCCGGTTCGCGAGCAGCTTCGTGAGCCCGAGCGCGAGGGGCGCCTTCCGCGCCAGCGCCGCGCAGTAAGAGACCGCGCCGGCGTCGAAATCGCCATCGACAATCTGTGCGACGAAGCCGAGCTCCTTGCCTTCCTCGGCGGTGAAACGATGCCCGCTGAGAAGGGCTTCTTTCGCGCGGTGCAGTCCAATGGCCTGGCTCAGCAAGTAGGTGCCGCCCATGTCCGGCATCAGGCCGATGCGGACGAATGACTGCTGGAACCATGCCGTGGGCGCGGCCAGCACGATGTCCGACACCAGAGCCAGGTTGAATCCTGCCCCTGAGGCGATTCCATTGACGGCTGCAACCACGGGTTTCTGCAGATTCGCGATTCCCTCCGTGATCTGGCGCCCGAAGGTGAGCACGGCGTTCGTCTCGGACGGGGTCCGGGTACCCATGCCGCGCACGTCTCCGCCAGCGCAGAAGGCGCGCCCAGTTCCGGTGAGCAACACCACTCGCGTCTCGTGGTCAAGGGCGACCGCTCGGAGTGCCTCAACCAGAGCGGCTTTGACGCCATCGTCCAACGCGTTGAGAGTATCAGCGCCGTTGAGCCGCATCCGGAGCACGCCCGACGCGGGCCGATCGAGGTCAAGCGCGGTCACTGAGTCTCCCCGAGGATCGAATCGAGTTCAATCACCTGGTTGAGGAAGTGCTGAATTCCCACCTCCCAGGTGAAGCCGACGCCGCCGTGCACTTGGATTCCCAGTTCGATTGCGGTGCGGACGAGGGAGAAGCCCTGCCGCGCCCAGCGAGCCGATCGCTCCGGTTCGTGGGCAGCAGCGATTGCCGCCGTCCAAGCCTGTTCCCGCGCGATGTGCGCATCTGCGAGGTGGTGCCTCACTGCTTGAAAGCCCTTGATCGGCTGGCCGAACTGCTCCCGAGTCTGCGCCCAGGCGACGGACTGCTCGATCACGGCATCGGCGCAGCCCACGGCGACCGCGACATACGCCGCACGCGCTTCGACGAGCTGGGATCCGTGGATCTCAGCCGTCGCACCGGACAGCAGCGCCACGGGGGTGAGCAGGGAGAAGGACTCCACCGACAGCGGTGCGGCTTCGACCGGGGCACCGGACCCATCGACCACCATCACGCCCTCGGAATAGTAGGGGGCGACGATTTCCGTTCCGCGACGCAGGGCAGGGACCACACCAGCCGCCAGCTGCTCCTCGTCGAGCTCGAACCAACGTCCGGCGAGAAGGGTCGAGACGATCGGAGTGGAGTACGGGAAACGTCCCGAGATCCGGGCGACCTCGAGGATGTCGCGCAACTCCATTCCGTTCTCTGGATCCGCGGAGATCGTTCCCCATCCACCTTCGGCCAGAACCGACCAGATTTTCGCGTTCGGGGCAGCTGGAGACCCGGCTGCGCTCTCCAGGATCTCGTGCACGTTCTCGGCTACCAGGGTGCCGACTTCTTCGACGACTGTGGACATGGCGGTTACCTCGCTACTCTCAGGACGCGGTCGGTGATGATGTTGCGCTGGATCTCGTTCGTCCCCGAATAGATCGACATCGCCTTGGACGCCAGATAGTGGTGGCGCCAGTAGTCACGGTGGACGGAGCATCCGCTGTCCAGGCCCAGCCGCGTCGAGTCCTGAATCAATTCGCTCCACTGCACTTTGAGGATCGAGCCGGCCTGGAACCAGTCAAGCTCGGCTGCCTTCTCCTCGGTGGAGCGGAGGATGTGCCAGCGCAGCAGTTCGCGGCGGTCGTCGAGCCGGGCAGCGTCGAGCCTGCTATTGCTGGCGCAGCAGCGGTTGAGCAGGTCGATCTGCGCGGTGGCCTCGACAAGACGGGTGGCCGCCTCCGTGGTGCCGCGCTCGTTGCTCAGCACCGTCATAGCAACGCGCCAGCCCTCGTGCTCCTCGCCCACGAGATCCTCATCTGCGACGAAAACGTCGGTGAAGAACACCTCGCTGAACTCCTCCTCGCCGTTGATCTGACGAATCGGCCGCACGTCGACACCCTCCTGCTCCATGTCGAGCAGCAGGAAGCTTAGATTGTGATGCCGCGGCAGGTCACTGGAAGTCTTAACGAGCATGAGGCAGCGCTTCGAGTACTGCGCGAAGCTCGTCCAAATCTTCTGCCCATTGACCAGGTAACCGCCGTCGACCTTCTTGGCCGTTGTGGTGACCGAGGCGAGGTCGGAACCCGCGCCGGGCTCTGAGAATCCCTGGCACCAGATCTCGGATGCGTCGAGGATGCGCGGCAAGTACTTCGCCTTCTGCGCTTCGGTGCCCGCTGCGATGATCGTCGGCCCCGCCAGAACGCGTCCGATCCGTCCGAATCCGTCCGGGGCGTTTGCCCGCGACGACTCCTCGTAATAGATCAGCTCTTCGATCGGGCCGAAACCACGGCCGCCATATTCCGATGGCCAGGACAGCCCGGCGTATCCCGCTGTGTGGAGTGCCGCGTCCCACTCCCGTTGCGCTTGCTGGACCTCATCCGGAGTGAGCGAGGCGCGGCTGGTCTGCCATTTCTTCGGGAGCGCGTCGCGCACCCAGGTGGCCACATCGGCTCTGAACTCTGCCGCGGCGGGTTCGTCGAATCGGGTGATGCTCATGCGGGATCAGTGCTCCTTGTTGATCGTGTGTGAGTCGAGGTCAGCGCTCCGTCGTCGTCTGGTGGTCGCGCCACCATCTGCACTGCAAGGTCGCCGAAGAGACCACCCACCGCGTCCGCGTCAAGACGGCCACCTGGCCGCCACCAGTTGATGACAGAGTCGCTCATGCCGAGGATCGCGTACGTCGTCGGGGTGACGTCGACCTCGCGGAATTCACCCCGATCGATCCCCTCCTGGATGATGTCTTTGAACACCTGCTCGTAGGCCTTGAGCATCACGAGCAGCGAGTCCCGGACATCGCCGTCGAAGTGCACGAGGCTGTCGCGGAAAAACACGACGACGTTCGACGAGCTCAGGTAGTGAATGACATGGGCTTTTACCCCGGCCGCCAAGCGGGCGCTCGGCGCGGGCCCCGCCACCTCGAGCGCGGCGAGCACCGAGGCGTGCAGTTCGCCCGTGCCATTTCGCACCATGCTCTCGACCAGCGCCTGCTTCGACGAGATGTAGTTATAGAGGCTCTGCACCTCGATCCCCACGGCCTTGGCGATCTGGCGAAGGGTCATCCCCGTGTAGCCCCACTGGTTGAAGAGCACGCGAGCGGCTTCAAAGATTCGGGCTTCAGTGTCGTTCTTCTCGATCAGCATTACTTCTCCCCTACTGACAGGTGTCTGTTGATGAGCTCGGGGCGAGAAATGAGTTCGTCGGGTGTGCCCGCCCAGACCGCTCGACCAGCTTCCAAGATGTGGACTCGGTCGGCGAGCTCCGTCACGAAGCGGAAATTCTGTTCGGTGACGAGCACTCCGACATCAAAGAGCGTGGGCAGTTGGGAGATTGCCGACTGAAGCTGCTCAACTATGAGCGGCGCGAGTCCCTCGGTGGGTTCATCGAGCAACAGGAAGTCGGGCGCGCTCATCAAAGCACGGGCGATGGTGACTGCCTGCTGCTCGCCCCCGCTCAACTCGAAACCGCGACGCTTCATGAGCTTCCCGACGAGCGGCACGCTCGCGAGAACGCGCTCGAGCTGATCCTTCGGCGCTTCCTTCGACTTCGCGATGTCGAGATTCTCCGCAACGGTGAGGGCGGTGAAGATACGCCGATTGTCGGGCACCCACGCCACCCCGAGCCGCGCGACCTTATAGGTGGGCACTTTACGGAGCGACCTGCCGCCGACCATGACATCACCCGTCGAGCTGAGCTCGGGGTTGTTGATGATCGATTTCAGGAGGGTTGTCTTACCGGCGCCATTGCGACCGAGAAGTCCCACCGTTTCGCCCTTGCGGAGCGAGATCGACACGTCGGTCAGGGCGATAGCGAGTCCGTAGGAGGCCGACAGCGAGGTCACAGCGAGTTCGGTCATGCCACACCTGCCTCGTAGGAGTTGCCGAGATAGATCTCGCGGGTCATCGGGTCGTCCCGCACCGCCTCGGGCGCGCCTTCGAGCGCGATCCGGCCGTTGGCCATCAGCACCACGCGGTCCGCGAGGGCGAAGACCACCTCCATGTCGTGCGCGGTGATCACAACAGTCAGGTTGGGCCGCGATTCTCGAAGACCCTTGAGCAGGCGGATGGTGTGCGGGATGTCCTCCGCACCCATCCCCGCAGTCGGCTCGTCCAGCAGTAACACCGCGGGATCCTGTGCGAGCGCCATGGCGATCTCGAGACTCTTGCGGTCTCCGTGAGAAAGCGTGCTCGAGGACTGGTGGCGGCGCTCCGCGAGCCCTGCCGCCTCGAGTGCTGCTGTCACGCTCTGTTCCGGTCGCGGCGTAGCCGACACCGGATTGCGGTACCGACTCCTGTGGGCATCTCGCGCGATCACGACGTTCTGTTCCACGGTCTTCTCAAGAAAGTAGCGCGCCACCTGGAAGGTGCGAGCGACGCCCATGTGGGCCAACCGACTCGCGCCCGCCCGGGTCACGTCCTTTCCGAACACCGAGAGCGCACCCTTGGTGGCGCGGTGCTCCCCCGCCATGACTCCGAAGAGGGTTGTCTTGCCCGCGCCGTTCGGCCCGATGATGGCGACCGTCTGCCCTTCCTGGACGGCAAGCGAGACATCCTGGACCACCGGCGGGCCGCCGTAGTTCTTGTAGACGTTGTGCAGTTCGATCGCAGTCATCGCCTTCTCCTTGCGTTCGCGGCGAGATCCCGCACTTTCGACAACACTCCGAGCACACCGCTCGGGAAGAGCAGCACGACGGCGAGCAGGATGGCGCCGAGCACCAGCGTGCCGTTCGGGGAGTTGCCGAACACTAGTGCGTTGATGAATTGGAAGAGGATCGCGCCGACCGCCGGCCCCCAGAAGCGCATCATGCCGCCGAGCAGCGCCATGATGATGATCTGGCCGCTGAAGGTGAACGACAGTGTGGTCGGCGTGACGATCGACCCCTGCTGGGCGAAGAGCCCGCCAGCGAGTCCCGCGATCATTCCCGCGAGCGTGAATGCTGCCAACCGAAGTGACTTCACCGGGATGCCGATGGCCGCCGCCTTGACCGGGTCGTCGCGCACCGCATTGAGGCTCTCACCGAACGATGAGAGGTGGATGCGGCGAAGGATGCCCATGACCACTGCGATGACGATGATCGAGTACCACCAGAACGAGGTCGGCAGGGTGAGGTCGACGCCGAAGATCTCGCCGCGCGGAATGCCGTAAATGCCGTTGTCGCCCTGCAGCACCGGCACCCGGAAGGTGAGTAGATAGGCGATCTGCCCGACGATCATCGTCAGCATCGCGAACTCGACCTTGGCGAGCCGCTGGCCGATGAGACCGATCAGGATCGACCCAACGGCGGCCACAACCGCCGAAACTCCGAGAAACGCCAGCGGACCCCACGCCTGATCCTTGAGGAGAGCGGTCGTGTATGCGCCCATCCCGAAGAAGGCCGCATGACCGAACGTGTACGTGCCCGTCCAACCGAAGAGCACGCCGAGACTGGTGGCCAGCAGCGCGTAGATCACCGCGACGCTGAGGATGTACTGCATGTTGGCCGGCATTACGAAGTAGGCCACCGAGGTCAGCGCCAGGAAGATCAGCGGCTCGTAGACCGGACGCAGATCGAAACGCGTGGCCGGGACCCCTTGGAGGATCGATGGGCCGGCGGTGATACGACGCGACGCCGGGCGGACGGGTGTGCTCATCAGGCCCTCCCTAGCTTTGCGCTGCCGAGCAGGCCGCGAGGTCTCACGAGCAGAACGACGGCCACCAGGATGTAGAAAGTGAAACCGGTCAGGTACGGTGCGTACGCCACCGCGAAGGCCTCTGCCACGCCGACCAGCAGCGCTGCCACGAGCGAACCCGTTACCGATCCGAGGCCGCCGATGATGACGATTGCGAAGCTCTGAAGCATGAAGGCATGTCCGAGACTTGGCGACACCGAGACGTTCGGTGCGATGAGGGCGCCGGCGAGTCCGGCGAGGGCGGAGCCGAGGCCGAACACCAGCAGCATGATGCGCTTGGTGTTCAGGCCCACGGCTTCACCCATCGCCGCGTCCTGCGCGACGGCCCGCACGGAGCGGCCGAAGGAGCTCTTGTTGATCAGAACGAACAGTCCGACGGCGACCAGCGCCCCGATGACGACCAGCAGGATGTCATACACCGGGATGGTCGCACCAAGGAGCCGCACGCTGCCGGAGACGATCTCCGGCTTGCTGATCGAACGGGGCGAGTTGCCCCAGATCATTTCGGCCGCTCCCTCCACGATGAGGAGGATCGCGAAGGTGGCGAGCAACATCGTGATGTGATCTCGACGGTAGAGCCGACGAACGACCGTGCTTTCCGTGACGATGCCCAGCGCAGCCACAGCTGCTGCGCCGGCGAGCACCGCGATGATGAAGGTCACCACCGTGGGCAGGCTGGAGCCGATGATCGTGGTGGCCAACAGCGCTCCGATCACGAAGAACGAGCCGTGCGCGAAGTTGAGCACCCCGATGACTCCATAGATCAGCGTCAGGCCGCTCGCCACGAGGAAGAGCGGCACTCCGTACGCCACTCCACTGATAAGCGTCGAGATCACAGTCAAGATCAGTCCTCGTCTCGCGGAACCACGACGGTCTCAAGCACTTTGACGCTCTCCTCGGCGGAGGCGTCGCCAACCGTGTTGGTGATGACCACCGGCGGGTTTCCCTGGTGAGACTTGGCGTCGATCGTGAGTTCGCCACCGGGGGTGTCGAAGCTCAGGCCGGCCAGCGCCTTCACAACCGCAGCGGTGTCGGTGGATCCCGCCTTCTCAATGGCGGCCTTCATCGCGAGTACGCCCACGTAGGCGTCGTAGCTCCAGTCGACGGGCAGCTTGCCGGTGAGCGCCTTGTAATCCTCGACGAACGCTGCGTTCTCGTCGTTGTCGAATGCGGCGTAGTTGTAGTCGTACGCGTTCCACACGTTCGGCGCTAGCCCGTTGAGCGTGCGGGCGATCGGGTAGTAGCCGCCGGGGTTGACGATCACCGCGAACTTCGATGACAGGTCGTAGGACGCGGCCTGCTGGAGGAAGCTTCCGGTGCCCGAGCTGAAGGTGCCGAGGTAAAGCGCGCTCTTCGACGGGTCGGTGGCTCCGTTCACCAGCTGCTGCACCTGGAGTCCGAAGTTCTGCTCGCCGATCGGGACGAAGGTCTCGCTCACAATGTCGAGGTCGACCTTGGCGTCCTTGATCTCGTCCTGGTACAGGGCCCACTGGGTCGTGCCGGTCACGTAGTCGTAGCCGAAGGCCGAGTAGTCGGTGGCCTCAGGGAACTTCTCCGCGATTGTCTGCGCCAACGGTCCAATGAGCGCAGAGTCGCTGTTCGATGTGCGGAAGAGGTTCGGGAAGGGGGCTTCTTCGCCGTTCTGGCCAGTGAGTCCGTCGTTGGTGCATCCGGTGTCGACCAGTACGACGTTCATGCTCGCGAGCTGAGGGGCGAGCGCAAGACAGCCCGCGCTAGATAGCATTCCGACAACTAGGTTGACGCCCGAGTTCGAAAGGTTTCGGACGGCTGCGGTCGCGGTCTCCGGCGTGGTCTGCTCATCCTCGTCGGACAACTCCACCTGGCGGCCCAGAATGCCGCCAGCAGCGTTGATCTGGTCGACCGCCACCCGGGCGCCCGCTACCTGGTTCTCGCCGATCTCGGCGAGCGGTCCAGACTGCGGTCCCACAACTCCGATTTTGATCGGCTCATTGCCTGCGTCGCCTGGTGTTGCCGAACAGGCTGCGAGCACTCCGATAGTTCCGAGGACGGCCGCGATGGCGACCGTTCGTCTTGCGAGATTCTTCATTGAATTTTCCTTCGCTAGGTGAGGGGTCGTGCTGTCAGAGAATCGCCAGGGCGTTCCCCGGGGAACCAGCTGCTCCGCGCAGGTTGAGCGGGGCGGCCGTGAAGAGGAAATCGAATCGGCCCGCACGGGCGCACGCTTCGGACAATCGCTCGAGATCGAACAGCTCGGCGAGGGGAATGCCGAGCAAGGGCAGGAGCCGTCGGTGCAGCGAACCGACCGACGGGTCTCCCGGGACGGGTTCCACGGCCGGCAGGTCGGTTACGACCGCGGCCACGTGCCAGTTCCACAGCAATCGGGCTGTGTCTTCCCCGGCATGGAGACCAGGGATGGCGGTCACCGCATCGGCATTGTCGGGACGCGCCGCGTACTTCGCCGGCCATCCAGTACGGATCACCAAGATGTCGCCTTGCTCGATTTGAGACTCCTGTGCCTCGACCACCTCGCGAAGAAGGCCCGCCGAGATCGTGTACTCCTCGTCGACCGGGATGCCACGATTCCCGGTCGCAATCAGGTGTGCCTCGACGTCGACGAGCACTCCGCGCCCGACGATGCCTCGTTCGGCCCACACCTCAATGCCGAGGTTGGCCTCGATCCCATCTTCGGCCGCCTCCACTCCCCCGAAGAAGCCGAACTCACGAGCACGCACGTGATAGAAACCATCCCACTGGCTCGAGCCCTGAGGGAAATAGTTGTCGACCGTGTCGTCTTTGGTGTTGCGGTCAGCGTCGAACTGCGAGTGCCGCATCGGCGCGCGGCCGAAGAGAGGCGGATCCGGCTGGTGCACCGGAAGGCTCAACGGAATCACTTCACCCGTCGACACCGAACCAGCGGCAGCGGCGACCACCCGGGGAGTGAGGAAATTCAGTGTGCCGAATTGGTCACCGGGGCCGAAGTACGCCCAAGAGTGCGCCATCGCCAACTTCTCGATGCGAGGCAATTCGTCATAGGCGGGAACGCCTTCGTGCATGTTCACGAGAGACAGTATTGACTGACGAACGCTCGTCAGTCAATACTGGGAGGAGAAGTTGCCTGACGAACGCTCGTCAGTCTGATGACATCTGAATGGTGAGCGGTCGATACGAAGTCGAACACTCACTTGTCTGGCCAAAGGAGACCACCGCAGTGTTGACTACACGCTTCACTTCACTTTTCGGCGTAGAAGCGCCAATCATGCAGGGCGGCATGCAGTGGATCGGCAATGCAGAACTCGCCGCAGCGATTTCAAACGCCGGCGGACTCGGCACCATCACAGCGTTGACCTTTCCAACACCGGATGCTTTGGCAGAGCAGATTAGGCTCTGCCAGGATCTCACCGACAAGCCATTCGCGGTCAACCTCACGACACTGCCGTCAATCAACCCGCCTCCCTACGAGGAGTATCAGGCAGTGATTCTTGAGCTGGGGGTCCCAGTAGTCGAGACTTCAGGTTCGAATCCGGCGCTGTTCGTGGACACCTACCATGCGGCCGGTGTCAAGGTGGTACACAAGGCCACCAGCGTGAAGCACGCCCTAAAGGCAGAACGGGCGGGGGCGGACGCTATCGCAATGATCGGCTTCGAGGCCGCGGGGCATCCTGGCGAGCTCGACGTGCCTCTCTTCGTGCTGCTCGCTGCGGCGGCTCGCGAGATCAACGTTCCGCTGCTCGCCGCTGGAGGCATCGGCAACGGCGCAGGACTGGCCGCATCCCTGGCGCTCGGCGCCGAGGGCGTGCTGATGGCCACCCGATTCATGGCCACGGTCGAGGCACCGATTCACCAGAAGGTGAAGGAGGCGCTCGTGGCCCGAGACGAATTGCAGACGAACCTCATCTTCCGCCAGTTGCGCAACACCGCGCGGGTTTCGAAGAACAGTGTCTCCGATGAGGTCGTGTCAATCCTCGGGGCGGGTGGAGAGTTCGCCGACGTACGCGAGCTCGTCGCTGGGCGGCGCGGGCGCACGGTCTACGACACCGGCGACCTTGAGGCGGGCATCTGGTGGGCCGGACTCTCGCAGACGCTCATTGACGACATCCCCAGCTGTGTGGAACTCATTGACCGCTTGGTACAGGACGCCGAAGACGCCATTGCCGGTGCGCTCGTACAGAAGTCCGCCCAAGGCGCACGCGCAGATTCGGACTAGGAGAAGAAATGAAGATTATCGTGCTGGTGAAAGAGGTTCCCGACACGTACGGGGATCGCAAGCTCGACCTGGAGACGGGGCTCGCCGATCGCGCCGCCGGGGATGTCGTGCTCGATGAGATCGGGGAGCGCTCGCTCGAGGTCGCGCTCTCGTTTGCGGATAAGAACGCCGACACCGAGGTAGTGGTGCTGTCGATGGCTCCTGAAACCGCCGCAGCGACCTTGCGCAAGGGGCTCGCGATGGGCGCGGCATCCGCTGTGCAAATTTCCGACGAGGCACTCTCAGGCGCGGACCTCGGGCTCACCGCCGAGGTACTCGCCGCCGCAATCCAGCGCACCGGGTTCGATCTGGTGATCGCCGGGAACCTGTCCACCGACGGCACGGGCGGCGTTCTCCCGGCGATGGTCGCCGAATTGCTCGGGGTGCCTCACGCCACTTCGCTGACCTCGATCGAGATCGCCGCAGACACCGTGACCGGGGTTCGCTCAACGGACGGCGGCACGATGCAGGTGAGCGCACCGCTCCCGGCCGTGGTGTCGATCACGGAGGCGCTGCCGGATGCGCGGTTCCCGAACTTCAAGGGGATCATGGCGGCGAAAAAGAAGCCGTTCGAGACGCTGTCTCTGGCCGATCTTTCGATCGATACGGATGGTTCGGAGGCCGCACGGTCGATCATGATCGCGATCGCGGAGAAGCCGGCCCGCGACGCTGGCGTGAAGATTGTCGACGAGGGGGACGCGGGCGAGCAGCTCGCCGATTTCCTCCTGCAGAACCGACTCGTGTGAGGAACTAACTAACCATGACCGATTACGCAGCAGATTCCATTCTCGTCCTGGTCGAGCTGACGCCGTCCGGCGGGCTCGCGGGCAACGCGGCGGGCCTTCTGGGCGCGGCCGCTCAGGTCGGCACCCCGGTGGCGCTGGTGGTGACCGCGCCAGGTGCGGGGGATGCCGCAGCCGACGCCGCTGGCGCTCTGGGTGCCGCGAACGTGGTCGTCGCTGAGAACGCAGATCCGGCAAGCTTGACCGTGCCGGTGGTTGATGCTCTCGTCGCGGCCGTGGATGCGGTGCGTCCAGATGCGGTGCTGATCTCGAACTCGATCGCGGGGCGGGATGTCGCGGGTCGGTTCGCCGCTCGCACCCGGTCTGGCCTTGCCGTCGACGCGATCGGCGTGTCCCGGGATGCCGAGGGGATCGTGGCTCACCACTCGGTGTACGGCGGTGCCTACAACGTCGACTCCGCGGTGACTTGGGGTGCCCCGGTGATCACTATCCGTCAGGGCTCGATCGATGCCCGCGCCGAGGCGCGCACCCCTACCGTCGACACCCTGTCGGTGACCGCATCGGGCAAGCCCGCGGCATCCATTCTGTCCTTTGACTCGGTCGTCGAGGCCTCCAGCCGTCCCGAGCTGCGCGGCGCGGCGAAGGTTGTCGCCGGCGGGCGAGGCCTGGGCTCGGAGGATAAATTCGTGCTGGTGGAGCAGCTCGCCGACGCCCTCGGCGCGGCCGTCGGCGCGTCCCGTGCGGCGGTCGACGCCGGTTACATCCCGCAGTCGCACCAGGTCGGCCAGACCGGGGTGTCGGTGGCGCCGCAGCTGTATGTCGCGCTGGGCATCTCCGGGGCGATCCAGCACCGGGCCGGCATGCAGACCTCGAAGACGATCGTCGCGATCAACAAGGATGCGGATGCCCCGATCTTCGAGATCGCAGACTTCGGTGTCGTCGGCGACCTTTTCACCGTCGTGCCGCAGCTGATCGCTGCCCTCGATTCGAAGAAGGCATAGATCCAACATGGCAACCTATGTACGGTCGATCCGGCAAGGTCTCCCGCGGTGGCACGGCGGTGCCCCCTGGCCACCGGCCGGCGACGCACCGGACGCGGATGCCGCGGTCAACGCGGACTCGGTCGTAGCCGAACACGCTGTGGACATGTCGGCGGATGCCGCGATGCCCGCGGCGACCCTGACCGCAGAAATGCCGACCGGCCTCACCAAGATGAAGCCGGCCGCGGCGCCGACTGTGGCGCAGCAGGCAGCGACCGCCGCTCCGGCCGGAGGCCTGTGGCCCATCCGTCGCGGCCTGCCGCGAGTTGCCGGCGGCGAACCGTGGCCCCCATCGGGCGCAGCGGGCATGCCCGCCGCAGCCGCGTCCGTCGTCGCTGCGGCGCCGGCTGCTGCTGCCACTTCGACTCGGAACGTGGCAACACAGGCTGCCGCCGCCGAGCAGGCTACGGCCGCCGCGACGACTCCGACCGCCGGGGCATCCGATCATCCGCTCCGTCGCGGCCTGCCGCGCGTCAAGGGCGGCAACCCGTGGCCACTTGCCGGGTTCGTGCCCGCCCGCGTTGTCGCGAAATCCGGGGCATTGGTGGCACCGGATGAGGTCGCACCCGCACCGACCGCACGGGTCGAGGTCACCCCAGCCGCGGCGGCATCCGTCCCCGCTCCGTCCCCGACTCGTTCCGCCGCGCCGACTCGTCCGTCGGCGCCAGTCCGCCCGCGTCCGGCGACCGCGCCTGCCCGGGAGCCCGGACGGTTTGGCGCCTTCACTGGTGGGCAGTTGCTGGGTCTCGCCCTCATCGGCGGCTTCGCGCTGCTGTTCGCGGCGATGGTCGCGGTGGTCTCCGCAGCCTGGTTCCGGAACCTGCCAGTCATGCAGGATTTCCTTACCACTTATCCGGGCGAGTACCACCTGCCTGATGGTGCGACCCCCGGATTCCCGGTATGGGTGCAGTGGCAGCACTTCTTTAACGTGTTCCTGATGGTGTTGATCATCCGCTCCGGACTGCAGGTGCGCACCGAGAAACGACCAACCGCGTTCTGGACGCCACGCTGGTCGAAGAACGGCAGGGGCAAGATCAGCCTGGCGCTCTGGTTCCACCAGTCGCTGGATGTCCTGTGGCTGCTGAACGGGGTGATCTTCGTGGTGATGCTCTTTATCACCGGACACTGGATGCGGATCGTGCCGACCAGCTGGGAGGTCTTCCCCAACGCCTTCTCCGCCGCGCTGCAGTACCTGTCGCTGAACTGGCCGACCGAGAACGGTTGGGTCAACTACAACAGTCTGCAACAGATCATGTACTTCCTCACCGTGTTCATCGCTGCGCCGGTCGCGGCGATCACCGGCGTGCGGATGTCGGGGATGTGGCCGAAGAACGCGAAGACGCTCAACCGGATCTACCCCGTCGAGCTGGCGCGGGCGATCCACTTCCCGGTGATGCTGTACTTCGTGGCGTTCATCATCGTGCACGTCGCGCTCGTGTTCGCGACCGGGGCGTTGCGGAACCTGAACCACATGTACGGCGGCACCGACGTCATGAACTGGGCGGGATTCTGGATCTTCTTCGTCTCACTGCTCATCATTGTGGGCGGCTGGATCGCGGCCCGGCCGATTCTGCTCGCACCGATCGCCCGACTGTCCGGCAAAGTCAGCGCGCGCTAGCAAGGTGACGCTTACCTCGAATCCGAAGATTCGACCCTTCAGAATCTGGCGCACAGATCGACCAAGTTGGATGCCAATCTAACGTGCTCTCCGGTGCACATAACGACGCTCGCCCGGCCGAGAACACCCTGCTCTGCCAGTTGCCATTCCACTCTCGATGTACTCAGGACTCACTTCATTACCGTCCTCGGAGGCGGCGCATCGGTCGCCGTCGCGGTCACGAGCACACCCGGGTCAAGATCGAACACCCGGTCGACGTCCTCGGCGTCGACCTCCGCTCGCTGAAGCGCGGCGCGAACGGCGTGCGCACCCAGAGTCGTCGCTGACACCGTGGCGAACTGGCCATTGAATCTGACGAATGGCGTCCGGGCGTACCCAGCGATGATCGCAGTCATGCGATCTTCTCCATCCGCTGCTGAAGCTCCGCACCAATATTGAATGGGGCTCCGGTGATGTCACGCAGCCCGTCGATCGATTCGCCTGGCGCGACGTCGACCAGGGTGAGTCCGTCCGCCCCAACGGTGAAGACCGCCCGGTCGCTGATGATCCTGTCAACGACACGAACTCCGGTGAGCGGCAAGTCGCATTCCGTGACGATTTTCGGGCTGCCGTCTTTCGCTACGTGCTCGGTAATCACAATGACATACGGTGTGCCCGCGACGAGGTCCATCGCGCCGCCCATTCCTTTGACCATCTTCCCCGGAATCATCCAGTTGGCGAGGTCGCCGAACTGCGAGACCTGCAGGGCCCCGAGAACCGCGGTCTGCACGTGACCGCCGCGGATCATCCCGAAAGAGGACGCGGAGTCGAACACGCTGCCGCCGGGGAGGATCGTGACTGTTTGCTTGCCTGCGTTGATCAGGTCGGCGTCTTCGTCACCGTCGAAGGGGAACGGCCCCATGCCCAGCAGCCCGTTCTCGCTCTGCAGGGTCACGTGGACCCCCTCGGGAAGATGATTTGCCACGAGGGTGGGGATGCCGATCCCCAGGTTGACGTACTGGCCGTCCTCTAGCTCTCGGGCCGCGATTGCGGCCATCTCATCACGTGTCCACATGGTCACGCCTCCTCGCGGACGCGCACGGTCCGCTGCTCGATGTCTTTCATGCGGTTCTCCACCTTGATCACCCGGTTCACGAACACACCCGGGGTCACAATCTCCTCAGGATCGAGGTATCCCTCGATGACTTCTTCCGCTTCGGCGATCGTCAGTCGGCCGGCAGCGGCGACCAACGGGTTGAAATTGCGTGCGGTGAGCCGGTAACGGAGATTGCCCTCGGCGTCTGCACGATGCGCTCGCACTAGTGAGATGTCGGCGACGATCCCGCGCTCGAGGATCGCGCGCTGCCCATCAAAAGTCCCCTCCGGCTTTCCCTCGGCGACGGCGGTACCGACCCCGGTCGGCGTATAGAACGCCGGGATGCCCGCGCCGCCCGCCCGGAGTCGCTCAGCCAGGGTTCCCTGCGGCACGAATTCCACTTCGAGGGCTCCTGCTAGATACTGGTCGGCGAACAACCGGTTCTCCCCAACGTAGGACGAGAGCACCTTCCGGACCTGCCCGTTCTCCAGCAGCAAGCCCAGGCCCTTGCCATCGACGCCCATGTTGTTCGAAACCACCACGAGCTCGCGGGCGCCACTGTCCCGAAGCGCCTCAATCAAATTGATCGGGATGCCGCTGAGCCCGAAGCCGCCAACGGCGACTGTCATGCCGTCCCGGGTGGCCCCCGCCAGAGCCTCCGCCGCGCTCCTCCATAGTTTGGACACCATAATCAGCCCTTCCCCTCATAAATGCGGCTAGTCATCGCATTCGTTCCCGCGCCTGCGGGCACGGCGTCTTAACATCCCAAGTGTGGAGGCGTATGTCCTTCCGCGACCCACGCCTCAGCGCGCGCTAACTTTGCCGGACAGTCGGGCGATCGGTGCGAGCAGAATCGGCCGGGCCGCGATCCAGCCGCCCACAATGATGAGCAGTGAGACGAAGAAGATCCAGAATCCCGCCCAGTTCATGACGTCGGTGCCGCCGTACATGTGGTTCAGGTTCCGCAACGCCCCGGTCGCGAACACGAGCGCGACGTGCACGATGATGAACGCCACGAAGTACAGCATCACCGGGAAGTGGATCGCCCGCGCCAGCTCGACGGGGTAGATCCGGTTGAGCGTCTTCGCGTTCTTCGGCCACATCCCCGACATCCGCACGCCGGTGATCGCCGCGACCGGCGCAGCGATGAACACGGTGAGGAAGTACATGATCTGTTGCAGACTGTTGTAGTTGACCCAACCGTTCTCGGTCGGCCAGTTCAGCGACAGGTACTGCAGCGCGGCGGAGAAGGCGTTGGGGAAGACCTCCCAGCTGGTCGGCACGATCCGCATCCAGTGTCCGGTGATAAAGAGCATCACCACGAAGATCACCCCGTTCAGCAGCCACAGGACATCCAGCGACTGGTGGAACCAGAGCGCCAGGCTGATCTTGCCCCTGCCGTTCTTCGACCAGCGTGGCGTCCAGAACGCGGTTGGTCGTTTCTCGGTGCGCACCTGCAGTCCGGAGCGGATGATCAACACCATCAGGAACACGTTAAAGAAGTGCTGCCACTGCACCCATACCGGGAATCCGGGGGTCGCACCATCAGGCAGGTGGTACTCGCCCGGATAAGTGGTAAGGAAATCCTGCATGACTGGCAGGTTCCGGAACCAGGCTGCGGAGACCACCGCGACCATCGCCGCGAACAGCAGCGCGAAGCCGCCGATGAGGGCGAGACCCAGCAACTGCCCACCAGTGAAGGCGCCAAACCGTCCGGGCTCCCGGGCAGGCGCGGTCGCCGGACGCGGGCGGACTGGCGCCGACGGACGAGTCGGCGCGGCGGAACGAGTCGGGGACGGAGCGGGGACGGATGCCGCCGCGGCTGGGGTGACCTCGACCCGTGCGGTCGGTGCGGGTGCGACCTCATCCGGTGCCACCAATGCCCCGGATTTCGCGACAACGCGGGCGGGCACGAACCCGGCAAGTGGCCACGGGTTGCCGCCCTTGACGCGCGGCAGGCCGCGACGGAGCGGATGATCGGATGCCCCGGCGGTCGGAGTCGTCGCGGCGGCCGTAGCCTGCTCGGCGGCGGCAGCCTGTGTTGCCACGTTCCGAGTCGAAGTGGCAGCAGCAGCCGGCGCCGCAGCGACGACGGACGCGGCTGCGGCGGGCATGCCCGCTGCGCCCGATGGGGGCCACGGTTCGCCGCCGGCAACTCGCGGCAGGCCGCGACGGATGGGCCACAGGCCTCCGGCCGGAGCGGCGGTCGCTGCCTGCTGCGCCACAGTCGGCGCCGCGGCCGGCTTCATCTTGGTGAGGCCGGTCGGCATTTCTGCGGTCAGGGTCGCCGCGGGCATCGCGGCATCCGCCGACATGTCCACAGCGTGTTCGGCTACGACCGAGTCCGCGTTGACCGCGGCATCCGCGTCCGGTGCGTCGCCGGCCGGTGGCCAGGGGGCACCGCCGTGCCACCGCGGGAGACCTTGCCGGATCGACCGTACATAGGTTGCCATGTTGGATCTATGCCTTCTTCGAATCGAGGGCAGCGATCAGCTGCGGCACGACGGTGAAAAGGTCGCCGACGACACCGAAGTCTGCGATCTCGAAGATCGGGGCATCCGCATCCTTGTTGATCGCGACGATCGTCTTCGAGGTCTGCATGCCGGCCCGGTGCTGGATCGCCCCGGAGATGCCCAGCGCGACATACAGCTGCGGCGCCACCGACACCCCGGTCTGGCCGACCTGGTGCGACTGCGGGATGTAACCGGCGTCGACCGCCGCACGGGACGCGCCGACGGCCGCGCCGAGGGCGTCGGCGAGCTGCTCCACCAGCACGAATTTATCCTCCGAGCCCAGGCCTCGCCCGCCGGCGACAACCTTCGCCGCGCCGCGCAGCTCGGGACGGCTGGAGGCCTCGACGACCGAGTCAAAGGACAGAATGGATGCCGCGGGCTTGCCCGATGCGGTCACCGACAGGGTGTCGACGGTAGGGGTGCGCGCCTCGGCGCGGGCATCGATCGAGCCCTGACGGATAGTGATCACCGGGGCACCCCAAGTCACCGCGGAGTCGACGTTGTAGGCACCGCCGTACACCGAGTGGTGAGCCACGATCCCCTCGGCATCCCGGGACACGCCGATCGCGTCGACGGCAAGGCCAGACCGGGTGCGAGCGGCGAACCGACCCGCGACATCCCGCCCCGCGATCGAGTTCGAGATCAGCACCGCATCTGGACGCACCGCATCCACGGCCGCGACGAGAGCATCAACCACCGGCACGGTCAAGCTTGCCGGATCTGCGTTCTCAGCGACGACCACGTTCGCGGCACCCAGAGCGCCAGCGGCGTCGGCTGCGGCATCCCCCGCACCTGGCGCGGTCACCACCAGCGCCACCGGGGTGCCGACCTGAGCGGCCGCGCCCAGAAGGCCCGCCGCGTTGCCCGCGAGCCCGCCGGACGGCGTCAGCTCGACCAGGACGAGAATGGAATCTGCTGCGTAATCGGTCATGGTTAGTTAGTTCCTCACACGAGTCGGTTCTGCAGGAGGAAATCGGCGAGCTGCTCGCCCGCGTCCCCCTCGTCGACAATCTTCACGCCAGCGTCGCGGGCCGGCTTCTCCGCGATCGCGATCATGATCGACCGTGCGGCCTCCGAACCATCCGTATCGATCGAAAGATCGGCCAGAGACAGCGTCTCGAACGGCTTCTTTTTCGCCGCCATGATCCCCTTGAAGTTCGGGAACCGCGCATCCGGCAGCGCCTCCGTGATCGACACCACGGCCGGGAGCGGTGCGCTCACCTGCATCGTGCCGCCGTCCGTTGAGCGAACCCCGGTCACGGTGTCTGCGGCGATCTCGATCGAGGTCAGCGAAGTGGCGTGAGGCACCCCGAGCAATTCGGCGACCATCGCCGGGAGAACGCCGCCCGTGCCGTCGGTGGACAGGTTCCCGGCGATCACCAGATCGAACCCGGTGCGCTGGATTGCGGCGGCGAGTACCTCGGCGGTGAGCCCGAGGTCCGCGCCTGAGAGTGCCTCGTCGGAAATTTGCACAGCGGATGCCGCGCCCATCGCGAGCCCCTTGCGCAAGGTCGCTGCGGCGGTTTCAGGAGCCATCGACAGCACCACTACCTCGGTGTCGGCGTTCTTATCCGCAAACGAGAGCGCGACCTCGAGCGAGCGCTCCCCGATCTCATCGAGCACGACATCCCCGGCGGCGCGATCGGCGAGCCCCGTCTCCAGGTCGAGCTTGCGATCCCCGTACGTGTCGGGAACCTCTTTCACCAAAACGATAATTTTCATCAAGATCTCCTCACGCCGCCATGTTGGTCGCGACGGCTGTCGCAATCACCCACTCAGAGAATGAGCGTCCCACCGCTCCCCACTCGACGATGGGCGAATTCCATCGAAACGGTCCACGCCCGCCACTGGGCATCAGCCGACAATTCGTCTAGCTTGTCGCAGGATGGGCTCGTCGATCATCCGGCCGCGAAAGCGGAAGACCCCCGGCGCTATGCGCGCCTCCGCCAACACGGCTTCCGCCCACTCGCGCTCTTCAAACCCCACCCCATAGGCCTCACGGATCACATTGGCTTGGGCGGGATGGATGCAGGCGGTCGCTGCGAACCCGGATTGTGCTGCATCCTCCGACTCCGCGCGCAGCCCGGCGACATCGGCGATGTCGACGTGGACAGCGTCGATCGCATCCTTCCCAGCAGCGGCAGCCGCGACCAGCAGGCGCGAGCGGGCATACCGTGCCACGTCACGGTAGCGGCCGTCCGTGAACCGGCTGGAGCGACCAGCCATACTGACGATGAGATCCTCCGCGCCCCACATCAGGGCGACTACTGCCGGATGCCGGGCGATCTCGCTGACGTTCTCGATCCCGGCCGCTGTCTCGCAAAGAGCGATGACGCTATAGTCTGCCTCGTGCAGGTGGTCGAGCTGCGCGGCGGATTCCGCCTTCGCGAGCATGAGAGTGCGAAATGGCGCGCCGCTGAGCGTCTCGAGGTCAAGCGCGTGCTCGACTGTGTCGACGGCGTTGACCCGCACGATCGTGGACGCTGGGTCCAAGGTCGAAGCTGCGACGTACGCCCGTGCTGCTGGCCTGTCGGCAGCCGCAACCGCATCCTCGAGGTCGAGAATGACGGCATCCGCCGCTCTCGCCGCCTTCTCGAACCGATCTGGTCGATCGGCCGGGCAGAACAGAATGGCAGGTCCGAGTGTCATTTGACCCCACCTTCCGGCGAGACCTGCATCAGCGTCGAGCGCTTCGCCATCGCGACGACGACGCGGTCCTGATTGCGGAGGGTGTGCTGGAATACGACGATGCCTTGGTTCGGCCGCGACGCCGACGGCCGCTTTGATTCGATCAGCGTTTCGGCATAGATGGTGTCGCCGACCCTGACCGGCGTCGGGAAGGCAACCTCGCCGAAGCCGAGGTTCGCCACGATTGTCCCCTGGGTGAGCTGCGAGACTGAAAGTCCGACCATGGTCGACAGCGTGAACATGCTGTTCACGAGCCGTTCGCCGAATTCGGTTTCGGCCGACCATGCGGCGTCCAGATGCAGCGATTGGGCGTTCATGGTGAGAGTCGTGAACAGTACGTTGTCGGCCTCGGTTACCGTGCGACCGGGGCTATGAACATACACCTCCCCTGCCTCCATCTCGTCGAAGTACAGGCCTCGCTGCACGATGCGTTTCTCGGTCATGCCGCCTCCTCGCCGTCGGTGTTATTGGTGGTCGGGGTGATGACCGCCAGAGTCTGCCCGCGCGTCACGGTGTTCCCCACCGCCGCGTGCAGTGTCACATCACCCGCGATGTTCGCGCGGATAACATGCTCCATCTTCATCGCCTCGACCACGATCACCGCGTCACCCACCGCCACGACATCACCGTCGCCGACCGGTGTGAGGACGACCGTGCCTGGCATCGGAGACTCGAGCGTCGGGTTCGAATTCACCTCGCCGTCCGTCGTGTGATCGGTCACGGCAAGTGTGAGCGTGAATACGGCGCCCTCTCGCGTGAGGTGTACCTCATGCTGGCCAACAACGATGGCGATAAAGGTTCGCGCGACGCCACCGATGGTCACGGTGACGCGGTCGTCGCCGTGCCAGCGGACCTGCCCCGGGCTCTCTCCGGAGTCGGTGATGACAAGTGGGGCATCGAGGGTACCCGCGAGACGCACGGTCTGCACGGTGCCGACCGCGGCGAGCGGGAACCGTCGCGGTGCGGGGTTGCCCAGACGCCAGCCGTCCCGACGTCCCCAGGGATCGGATGCGGCACTCCGCGCGACATCCAAAATCAGGGCGGCTTCCTGGAACGTCCGGTCGTCCGGACTGGCGAAGGCAATCCCGTCGAACTCGCGCGCGATTAGCCCAGTGTCGAGGTCGCCAGCGATGACCGGGGGAAGCTCAAGCAGCGCGCGTAGGAACTCGACGTTGGTGGTGAATCCCACCACTGCGGTGTCCTCAAGCGCGCGCACCATCCGACGTCGCGCCTCTTCCCTGTCGTGCCCCCAGGTAATCACCTTGGCGAGCATGGGGTCGTAATCGACCGAGACCGCCAATCCGTCCTCGATCGCGGTGTCCACACGCACGCCCTCCGCCCGGGGATGCCGCACCTTGGTAACAGTCCCACCGGTGGGCAGGAAACCCGCGGCCGGGTCCTCCGCATAGACGCGTGCCTCGATCGAGTGGCCACGCAGCACGACGTCCTCCTGCCGGAGCGCGAGCGGCTCGCCTGCTGCAATCCGCAGCTGCTGCTCAACGAGGTCCACGCCGGTGATCTCCTCGGTCACCGGGTGCTCCACCTGTAGACGGGTGTTCATCTCCATGAAGAAGAACTCGTCCGGGCGGTCGGCGGCGACAATAAACTCGACCGTCCCCGCACCGCGGTACCCGACGCTGCGGGCTGTTTCGCAGGCCGCCTCGCCGATACGCGCACGTGTGGCCCCGTCGAGGAGCGGGGAGGGCGCCTCTTCGATCACCTTCTGATGCCGGCGCTGGAGCGAACACTCTCGCTCGCCCAGATGAATGACGTTGCCGTGCGCATCCGCGAGCACCTGTACCTCGATGTGGCGCGGTGTCAGCACGTACCGCTCGAGGAAGAGCGCGTCATCACCGAAGCTTGCCGCGGCCTCCCGCCGCGCGGCCGCGAGGGACGTGACGAGCTGATCTGCGGACTCCACGACGTGCATCCCCTTACCCCCACCGCCCGCGGAGGGTTTGATCAACAGGGGGTAACCCACCTCATCTGCCGCGGCGGCGAGCTCAGCATTCGTCAATCCCGGCCTGGCGATGCCAGGAACCGTTGGCACGTTGCGCTCCTGCACAGCGAGCTTCGCGGTGATCTTGTCACCCATCACCGAGATCGCGTGCGGCGTGGGACCGATGAAGATGATCCCGGCGTTCTCGCACGCCTGGGCGAACGCGGCGTTCTCGGCGAGGAAGCCGTATCCGGGGTGGATCGCCTCCGCCCCGGCTGCCTTCGCCGCCGCGATCACGGCGGGAATGTCTAGGTAGCTCTGCGCAGCGGGGGCAGGACCGAGCCGCACGGCGACATCAGCAAGGCGCACGTGACGGGCGTCGGCATCCGCATCGCTGTACACGGCCACTGCGCGGATCCCAAGCTTGCGAAGCGTGCCAATCACCCGGCAAGCGATCTCGCCGCGATTGGCGATCAATACGGTTTTGAACATGGCGCTCACATCCTGAAAACGCCGTAGCCCGGCGCGTCGAAGGGTGCTCGCATGCATACATCGAGGGCGAGCGCGACGATGTCGCGAGTCTGAGAGGGTTCGATGATCCCGTCGTCCCACAATCGAGCCGTGGAATAGTAGGGGCTGCCCTGGTGCTCGTACTGTTCCCGAATCGGAGCCTGGAAGTCGGCCTCCTCCTCGGCGCTCCACTCGCCGCCGGCGCCCTCGATCTGATCGCGGCGAACGGTCGACAGCACGGACGCCGCCTGCGGGCCGCCCATCACTGAAACACGCGCGCCGGGCCACAACCAGAGGAAGCGCGGCGAGTAGGCACGCCCGCACATTGAGTACGTGCCGGCGCCAAACGAGCCGCCAACGACGACGGTAAGCTTCGGCACTGATGCGCAGGCGACAGCGTTAACCATCTTCGCGCCGTGCTTGGCGATACCGCCGGACTCGTACTCGCGGCCCACCATGAAGCCAGTGATGTTCTGCAGGAACAGCAGCGGGATGCCGCGCTGATCGCACAGTTCGATGAAGTGTGCCCCTTTCAGCGCAGACTCACCGAACAGCACGCCGTTATTGGCCAGGATGCCGACACGGTGGCCGTGAATGCGGGCGAACCCGGTGATCAGGGTGGTGCCGTACTCGCGTTTGAACTCGTGCAATGTGCCGGCATCGATGATCCGGGTGATTATCTCCCGCGCGTCGTACGGCGTGGTCAGCTCGACTGGTACCACGTCCGTGAGCGTCGCCGGCGATTTCTCCGGCTCGATAGTCGCCTCTAGTGGATGTGGCAGCGGCGGCGTCGGCGGGAGGGTCGCAACGATGTCACGCACAATCTGCAGCGCGTGCTCGTCATTCTCGGCGAGGTGGTCGGTGACCCCTGACACCCGAGAGTGCACGACGCCGCCGCCGAGGTCCTCGGCCGTGACGATCTCACCAGTCGCGGCCTTCACGAGCGGCGGCCCTCCAAGGAAAATCGTGCCTTGGTTGCGGACGATGACCGTCTCGTCGCTCATCGCCGGCACGTAAGCGCCGCCCGCGGTACTGGATCCGAGCACTGCCGCGATCTGAGGGATGCCGTCCCGGGACATCCGTGCCTGATTGTAGAAGATCCGCCCAAAGTGGTCGCGGTCGGGGAATACCTCGTCCTGCATCGGCAGGAATGCACCGCCGGAGTCCACGAGGTAGATGCACGGCAATCGGTTTTCAGCCGCGATCTCCTGTGCACGCAGATGCTTCTTCACGGTGATCGGGTAGTACGTACCGCCCTTCACGGTTGCGTCATTAGCCACCACCATGACGTGGCGACCCTGGATCAAGCCGATCCCCGCGACGACACCACCGGCCGGAGCGTCGTCTCCATACATGTCGAAGCCGGCGAGCGGAGCCACCTCGAGGAATGGGCTACCCACATCCAACAGCGCATCGAGGCGCTCGCGTGCGAGTAGCTTGCCCCGGGCCCTGTGTTTCTCGCGCGAATTCGCCGGTCCTCCTACCGCGGCCGCTTCCCGGCGCTCGTGCAGCTCAGCGATAAGTTCTGCGTAGGTCGTGGACATCAGCTCCGACCGCCTTCGCTGCGTTCGTTGAAGCGGGCCAGGCGACGGTGCACCGACCACGCCAGCGGGAGGGCGAGTGCAGCGATGATTGCCTTTAGGACGCCGCCCGGGAGGAACGGGAGCACTCCCCATTCCATCGCCTGAACGAACGACGGCGCTTGGCCGCCAAGCGCGAGGATGGCGGCCATGTAGGGTACCCCGAGCGCGAAGGGCACGATGCTTGCGACGGTGTTCGCGAAGATACCGCGCCCGAAAGTTCGATCCCAGCCGCGCTCCGCGAGCCGCCCCACGATCCAGGCGCAGGGAATGAAGCCAAGGATGAAGCCGAATGAGGGCGACAGCAGGTAGCCGAGCCCGGCGCCGGGGCCCGCAAATATCGGGAGACCCGCGAGACCGAGCACCGCGTAGAAGAACATTGTGACCGCCCCACGAGCGGCGCCGAAGGCAGCGCCGACAAGCAGGACGCCGAGCGTCTGCCCTGAAAGCGGAACGGGACCCAAAAAGATACTGACTTTCGCGAGGAGAGCGACAAGCACGACTCCACTTGCGACGACGCCAATTTCCACCGCCCAGCGCTGCGAGCGACCAACGAGAGCTCCGCCTACGAGCGTCTGACTCGGATGAGTGATTGCCGTGGACATTCTTACCCTCCATTGGGTTATCAAGTAGTAACTGAATTTAGGTTACCGGATGGTAACCTAAATTGTCTAGGACGGTTTTTCGATCGCACCGCCCAACCGCTGCGCTTCGCCGGGTACTCTGCCGATTTGCTGCGCAGCCGCGTAACGCACCACGGGATATTGGTCATATCGCGTTCCGCTTTATCGAGAGTGAGCCGCCGCGCTCCATGGACCGGCACGGAACGACGCCTACAGCGCGTCCCTGTCCTCACTGATCAGATACTGCAGTTGTGCTCGGGCGCTATGGCGCGCCGCGGGAAGTAGCCCCTCGTCGACAGCGCCGTACACGTGCTCGACGATCGTCGCGATGGTCGCCTCATCCGTCGCGGCTACCATCGCGAGCGCTCGCAAAGCCGCTCGCACCTCTGCTATGCGTGATTGACGGTGCGCCAAAATCTGGTCGCAGACCACAGTGAGGGAGGGATGCATTCCACCGTGTCCGGGCAAGACTGCCACTGGACCGAACTGTCTCAGCCGGGTCAGTGATCGAAGATAATCACTTAGAGCATCATCACCGCCTAGCAGCACGGTCGTGCCCCGCCCGAGGATCGTGTCACCGGTCAGCATGACCCCGTCCGCGCCCGCATGTGGGGCACCGCCGCTGACGTGGAAGCACACCGAGTCGGTGGTGTGGCCCGGTGTCGCGACTACCTCTATCTCGTGCCCTCCAGCGCGTATCACCTCGCGGTCTCGAAGCGGGGGTGCATCCACGCAGAGCTCGGCGTCGAATGCGCGCACCGTTGCGCCTGTCATCCGCGACAGTGTCACGGCACCCTCGGTGTGGTCAGTGTGATGGTGCGTCAGCAGTATCAGTTCAACCTCGCCGCACCCGACAAGAGTGCGCAGGTGCTCCCCGTGGTCCGGTCCCGGATCCACCACGACGACCCGATCCGATGAGGGCGATTGCACGACGAGCGAGTTGGTGCCCTCCAGAGTCATCGGGCCGGCGTTGTCGGCGAGAACCCGGACTGCGTGCTCCGTCCACCCCTCCATGCGTATCCCGGCAATCATGTGCCTGTCTATCACTGGGACCACCACCTTGTCTCTGCGTGTATGTCGGCCTACGCGCAGAGAACCCCAGGCACGCAAGCACGAGGAATTGCTAGCCGCCAAGCCGCCGCAGGCGCGTCAGCCACGTGGCGAGGCCCGCGAGAATCCAGATGGCTCCTCCTATTATCAGGGTTACGTCAGCGACTGAACCTGCCGAGGTGCCGCCGCCCGCGGGCGCCCATGAGGTCATTGCTCCGGCGAGCGCGCTGCCACTCGCAAACCCGACAAACTTCAAAAGCTGATTGAACGCCAATGCGCTTCCCAACTCGTGGAATGGGACCGCTCGAGCAATCGCTATTGGCAACATGGCGAAGACGCCACCGCCTCCAACCCCTGCCAACGTCATCATCAGGAAGAGCACGACCAATGAATCCGGAAGCACGACTAGCCCCAACATTGCAACCGCGAAAGCAAGACAACCGATGGCGAGAGTCGTTGCCGGACCACCCTTTGCACTCAGCGCCCGAGCGCCGTAACTTCCGACGAGGCTCATGATCGAATAGGGCACGAGTAGTAGTCCTGCGATTGTGATCGGCTGGGCAAAGCCGCCTAGCGCCTCCGGCGCTTGCACGACCAGCATCACAACGCTAAGTAGGACATACATACCCGTCCCGGCTAATGCGCCAGTGAGGTGCACGCCCCCAATGTCGCGACGCAGGGCGAGCCGCAGATCGACCAAGGGCGCGGCCGTGTGGAGAGACCTGCCGACCCATGCTGCTAGCGCTGCGATTGAGGTGACGATCAACGTTATTACTGCCCAACCTTGCCAAAGGCCAAGCGAGGAAAGAAGCAGGAGGACTGCGCAGACGCCGATGCCCAGAAGGATCACTCCTGGCCAGTCCAATTGCACACGGGGAGAGTCATCTCGACGAGGTATTACCAAGAACACCAGGACAATGGTCGCCGCGACGAGGATCATCCCAGCGAAGTAGGCCATGGAAACGCCGAACTCCTCAGCAACCCAGGCTGCGAGAGGATATCCGAAACCCGCACCTACAAGGGTGCTAACTGAAAGGATGGCAAGCGCCCTCGGGGCACTTGAGGCCGGAAGTAGTCGGCGCGCGAGGGTCATGGTGACGGGCACCAGCCCCAAGCCGATTCCCTGGACGCCGCGTGCCACGAGGAGAACGACGAACGACTGAGTGATAGCTGCTACGAACAAACCCGAGCCGACCAAAGCCAAGGTCACGATTACAACCCACGTCGCCTTGGAGCCCGTCGCCAGTCGGCCGAGGAGAGGCACGGAGATCGCTCCGGCGAGGAGGGCAATCGTAAGCGTCCACTGGGCGTCGGCGAACGACACGATGAATGTTACTGCGAGTGCTGGCACCAGGGGCGCGCCTAGACTGGTCACGAGCGCGGTGATGCTCGTGACCAGTGCCAACGTCGGGAGAAGGAGGCGTCCGCGCACCGGATGCGCCGATGGCCTTGTCAAGTTACCCCAGGTAATGCATTAATAGATCCAGTATACCGTATATCAATTGGATACCGGGAACGTGCGGTTCTCCGGAGTTAACTCAAAGGGGAGTTACACATGTCTCAGATCAAAAGTGCACTGCTGCTCATGGATTTTATGCCGATCGTCGTTCCCGCTTTCGGCGGCGACGACAATGTCTTGGCGCGGGCTAACGAGGCGTCGGCGCGGGCTCGTGAGAAGGGGGTGCCGGTAATCCACGTGCGGGTGAGGTTCCGGCCGGGTTATCCCGAGGTTGACGCCAGTAACCGTATTTTTGGTCCGTTGAGCGAAGCGTTTGATTTCACCGAGGCGAACCCAGCCACCGGCGTGCATGAACTTGTTGATGTCGAGGCGTCGGACATCCTCGTGACCAAACGTCGGGTGAGTGCATTCGCGGGCAGCGATTTGCAAGAGCTGCTCAGGGGGTTCGGCGTTCGGGAGATCGCGCTCAGCGGTGTGGCGACCTCCGGTGTTGTCCTATCAACTCTGCGGCAGGCCGCCGATCTCGATTACCGGATTGTCGTGCTGGAAGACGCTTGTGCGGACGATGATCCTGAGGTTCATAGCGTCTTGACGGAGAAGGTCTTTCCACGGCAAGCGGAGGTCACTTCGACGGCCAACTGGATTTCCGCGCTCGGATAGTGACTACCGATGAGTTCGCATGGCTTCCTGATGTCGCCAAGCGAGTGGGATTTGGCGGTGCCCTCCCACCCGTGAAGAGGCACGACGGCGACGACCGTCACCTGAGTGCGCTCATATGGGGAAGCGGAAGCCACCCAGCGGAAACAGTGTTCTTGCACGGCGGTGGTCAAAATGCCCACACATGGGACCCAGTCATAGTTGCGCTCGACAAGCCGTCTGTCGCGATCGATCTGCCGGGTCACGGTAGGTCGGCGTGGCGCGTCGACCACGACTACGGCCCGAGCGCCAACGCCAGCGCGGTCATTCGGCTGCTTGATGAACTTGCGATTACGCCGAAGGTGCTTGTGGGGATGTCATTGGGGGGGCTTACTGGAATTCAGCTCGCTGTGCAGCGCCCCGACCTCGTTCCCCAGCTGGTTCTGGTGGATGTGACACCGAACTCTGGGATTCGCGTGCGTAACCTTGGCAAGAGACGGCCCAGTTCGCTCTCCCTGCTGAATGGTCCAGTATCCTTCCCCTCGTTTGACGCGATGCTCGAACACGCGCAAAACCTTAGCCGCGGGCCGGCCCGGCCGTCTCTGTACTCCGCAGTCTGGCACAACGCTGTCGAGGGTGATGACGGGCGCTGGCGCTGGCGCTCAGATTTGCATGGGGGCCCGGGTTCCTGGTCGCCGACTGACCACAGCGGGATGTGGCCGCTGCTTAGCCTCGTTCAGGCCAGATTGACATTGGTGGTCGGCCGGTCGGGCATCGTCACTCACGGCGACATCAGACAAGTTCGCGATCGCTGCCCCGAAGTCAGAGTTATCCATCTGGACAGCTCCGCACACTCCTTGCAGAGCTCACGGCCCATCGAGGTCGCCGACATAGTCCGAGCGGCGTGGGAATCGGCGCGCAAGGGCTCAAGGCTGCCCTGAAATTCCACGGCGCGTTCGCCTGCATCACCGGCCGCGTACTCGTTCGGGAGGTCCGAAAAGCCTGCTCTAGCTGTACGCGCGGAGAAGAGCGCGCCCGATGATCATCTTCTGGATATCAGAAGTACCTTCGCCGATCAGCATGAATGCCGCCTCGCGGTACAAACGCTCAATCTCAAACTCCTTGGAGTAGCCATATCCGCCGTGGATACGGAACGAGGCCTCCACGACCTCGTTGCAATACTCCGAGGCGAGCATCTTGGCCATACCCGCTTCCACGTCGTTGCGCTCGCCGGCATCCTTCTTCCGTGCGGCTCGAACGACCATTGCATGCGCGGCTTCGACTTTGGTTGCCATCTCCGCCAATCGAAACAAAATGGCTTGGTGATCGGCGATCCGCTTTCCGAAGGTCTCACGCTGCTGGGCGTACTCGATCGCAAGCTCAAAAGCCCGGTTGGCGATGCCAACGGCGCGCCCGCCGACATTGACCCGGCCAACCTCCACGCCGTCCATCATCTGGTAAAAACCACGGCCAGCGGCGCCCCCCAAGATCTGATCCGAGGCGATGTTGTGGCCGTCGAGGACCAGCTCCGTTGTCTCCACCCCCTTGTAGCCCATTTTTTCGATCTTGCCTGGAACGGTGATGCCTTGTGCAGTCTCACCGAAGCCCGGCTCTTTCTCAACGAGAAACGTGGTCAGGTTACGGTACGGACTCTCCGACCCCTCATCAGTCTTTGCGAGCAACGCGACGAGAGTGGACGTGGCTCCATTGGTCACCCACATCTTCTGACCGGTTATTGCATATGAGCCGTCAGCCTGTCGCGTTGCTTTCGTAGACACCGCTGCGACATCCGAACCCAACCCGGGTTCGGACATAGAGAATGCGCCGCGCACCTCGCCGGTGGCCATACGCGGAAGATACTTTGCCTTTTGTTCTTCAGTGCCGTGCTGGACGAGTAGGTAGGCGACGATGAAGTGGGTGTTGATGACCCCCGCTACGCTCATCCACCCGCGGGCGATCTCCTCAACCACGAGGGCGTATGTGAGGACCGACTCGCCAAGACCTCCATACTCCTCGGGTATTGTGATGCCGAAGATGCCGAGGTCCTTGAGAGCCTCGATGATCTCGGTTGGATATTCGTCCGCATGCTCCAAACTGTTTGCTACAGGAAGAATTTCCTTATCAACGAAATCACGAACTGTCCGGAGGATCTCCTCCTGCACGTCAGTGAGGCCATCGGTGGTTACTAAGCGAGTCATTGCATTCCGTTCCGTCGAGGGCCCACAGTCCGCGTCCCCCGGGACCCGGACTTTTCCCTGTTTTTATGTATACCTTGATGGACGAGCGCAATCCTCGACCCAGAGCTCACCGGCTTAGAGCAACGAACCTCCAGTCGAGAACTTGGTCATTCTGGGCCTCCGCCCTCTTCGCATACACGAGTACCCGTAGCGTCAGCGCGCGCAATCCCTCACCGACTTCGGCTACATCCTCCACCGAGATAGTTGATGCGAGCGTGTCACCTTCACGAACCGGGCCGCTGTGGTCGCAACTGTGCCAGGCCGCGACAGTGATGATGTCGGGAAGTGTGCGAGTTACCTGCGCGAGGGCGATCCCGATGGTGTGACCGCCGTAAACGAGCCGACCGTTCGGCTGCGCGAACCGATCATGGTGAACGTGAGCCACGTTGAGTGTCAGGCGAGCCAATTCCGGGGCGCTGGTGACGACGTCGCCAGCGTTGAGTGCCCAGGAGTCGCCGGCAACAATGGTGGGAGCATCCGGGAGTGCGTCGAGGTTCCAGCTGCGAACCGCGTTCATGATCGGCTCGACGGACCCTTCACTTCCTACGGTGCCCAGATCATCCGAGAAGCCGGTCCGCACGTCGGGTGAGCTGAGTGGCAGCATCGCGCAACGCCAGAAGTCGAGTACAAGCCGGTCGTCCTGGTCTCGCGTCGTTACACGCAAGGCAGCGAGACCAGCGGGACGACTCGAGGCCTGACGCAGGCCGACGACTTCTGTCAGGGTGTGTAGCGTGTCACCGGTTGAGGGCAGGTGATGGAAGGCGAGCCCCCTGTAGAAGAGGTTTGCAATTACCCGCCGGGTGACCACCGTGGACTGGCCTATCGCTACATCCCAGACGAATGCCGGATCCGCGAGCTCGACGCCCGCCGTCGCCCGCGATAGATGCGCGTCGAGCGAAAGCCGAAGCCGACTGCCAAGGATCGCTTGGTGCGCTGCCGCGCGTCCGGAGGTCAGCGTCAGGCTCGGCGCGCTATCGAATGTGTCTCCCACCTTGAGCTCGTCGAAGTACGGTCCTTCATCTGCTCTCACGCGGATCTCCTGACGTTAAAGTTCGGCGGGCCCCCGCGGCGATGGCCTCATCGAGCATTCGCCCGCGCCACTCCACCGCGCCACGGGCCGCAGTATCCGTGGCGATAACTCCCTGAGCGCGCGACTCCATGTCGGACAGGGCTCGTCGAGCAAAGTCCTTTAGCCGCAGCGGCACCGAGTTCTCCAGATCAACGACGATCTCACCTGCACGGCAGGCTGCGGCCCTAATGACTTTCGCCGGTTCGCTCCCAGAGACGGAATCTACTGCACGACGGGCCGTCATACTGTCGTGCCGATGACTCCGGCAGCGCTCAATTCGCTGATCTCGCGGCTGCTCAAACCAAGCAACTCCTCCAACACTTCTTCGGTATGCTCTGCCAGAGAAGGTGCAATGTGCGTGTCACCGTATTCCGATCCTGCACGCAACGGGGAACGAGCCGAGACGACCCTACCGGTGCCGGGTTGATCGATGTCTACAAGCACGGACGAATCCGGAGCTTTACGGAAGTCGGCTAGCGTCTCAGTAAAAGTCCGGTACTTGCTCCAGAGCGCTCGTCCCTGCGTCAGAGCAGCGGAGACTTCATCCATCGTGCGCACGGAGAACCATGGTCGCAAAATCGAGGTAATGACTTCTCGGTGAGAGAATCGCGCACCCTCATCAGCCCAATCGACGTCCAATGCGTCCCCTAACGCGGCAAAGATGGCTTCCGTACCCGTGACACGGCATAGCGCATCCCATTGCCGACCGGTCAGCGCAACCACCATTAGTCTCTCGCCGTCACTCGTGCCGAAATCCACCCCGTAGCTGCCATAGAGATAGTTTCCAACGCGATCGCGATCGTGGCCGAGTTCGTCTGCCTCAGTGAGCCATCCCATGTTCGCGACCCCTGCGAGCGCGACATCCGCGAGCGCAATTTCGATGTTTGCGCCTTTACCGGTGTGGTCACGATGACGCAGCGCGGCGAGTAGCCCGCTCGTTGCCGTCATACCGGTGAGCAGATCCCACGCCGGCAATGCGTGGTTGACTGGCAGGACGTGATCCTCCGGGCCCGTGATGCTGGGCATACCGACTTCCGGGTTGACGGTGTAGTCAACGGCTCCACGCCCGTCTGAGTGTCCCTGAATGTGGACTTTGATGACGTCGGGACGTCGCGCCGCGAGGCTTTTATAATCCAGCCAGGACGCGTTCGGCGTGTTGTCGATGAGAATTCCGGCGTTATCGTCTGGTGCTGTCGCAAGTGCGATGAGCAGTTCGCGCCCCTCAGCACATCGAGTATTGAGTGCGATGGAGCGTTTGCCTCGATTGAATGACGACCAGAAGAGGCTGTGGCCCGAACGCTGCGAAACGGGCCAGCGACTGTAATCGGGGGCACCTCCCAGAGGGTCGACACGAATGACGTCGGCGCCCAGCTGTGCGAGCGTCACGCCCGCGGAAGGGCCTGCGACAAAGCTCGCATGCTCGATCACCCGCAAGCCAGTAAGCGGCTTCGCTGGGGGAGTGAGAGATGCCATGAAGATCTCCAGTTTTAGATATGTGAAACGAAATGATCACCTCCGCAGCGCCTCGCGCTCTGAAGAGGAGAGCGCGGGCTCAACCGCCCTGTGATTTGACCCCGAGCTCACTGAGGATCTCTTCGGTGTGTTCGCCAAGGGCGGGAACCCGGTACTCAAGCTGGCCGTGAAAACCTCGCGTCAATGGGGAGCGCACGGCGAAATGCGTCCGGCCCTGTGCATCGACGGCAGTAACGAACATGTTGCGAGCAACCACATCCGGTGCCGTTGCTACATCCTCCAAGCGTCGAGCCTGGGAGCAAGGAACTCCGCGAGGCGCCAGCCGGCGCATCCATTCTTCATCCGTTTCTGCTGACAGGGCAGATGCGATGAGTGGCCGCAGTTCGTCCCTCCGATCCACACGTGCATCGTGATCAAGATCAGTAAAACGCTCCAGACCCAGCTCAGCGCACAGCTCGCGCCAGAAGAGGTCCTCGAAGGCGATTCCCAGGGTGAGGTACCCGGCCTTGCACTCGAAAACGCCCCAGGCAGCTTCTCGCCGTGTCCAGGTCTCCGCCCCTGCCAGCGCTCGCGTGAGGGGAGGCGCCAGAGCGAGCAGCAGCGCGTCCGCGATGGCGATGTCCAAGAACGTTCCGACCCCACTCTTCGACGCTTCATGCACCGCGGCCACAACGGCGAGTGCCGCCGTCATGCCCGCCATGATGTCGCCGAACGGTAGGGCGGCCTCGTTGTAGAGAGGTCCGTCCGGATAGGTGAAAGGGTCGAGAGCTCCCACGACCGCTTCGTAGTTGATGTTGTGACCCGTCAATGCCTGGTTCGGGCCCGACTGTCCGAAGCCAGACATCGAGCAATACACAAGCCTCGGATTCAACGATCGAAGGTCATCGTAGGCGAGGCCGAGGCGGGACATCACACCTGGTCGGAAACCCTCAACCAGGACGTCAGCCGAGCGGACTAAAGCCAAGGCGGCTTCCTTGCCAGAGACTGTTTTCAGGTCGAGCGCGACGCTCTTCTTGTTGAGTGCCGCCGCGCGATGCAGTTCGGGATTCAAATCGCGTTGTGGATCGCCCTGTCCAGGGCGCTCCACCTGAATAACCTCCGCGCCCAGCTCTGCGAGCAGGAACGTGGCGAGCGGTCCCGGGTACTGTTCTGCAAGTGAAATGACTCGAATACCGTCCAAAGCACGCTTGATCACGCTACCTCCCCAACTCGTCGATCCAGCTCTACTCGCGCGGTTCCTCGACCGGTCACAACACCGAATTGGTTCTCAGTCCAAACCTCGAGAACCACGACTCCGCGACGTGACTCCTTCTCACCCTCAATTGCAACGACACGCCCGCGGCACCAGCTCGTGTCACCGAGCATTACCGGCACCAGAAGCTGTTGCTCGAACGAGCGCAGTGATCCGCGCGGGCCCATCCATGAAGAGGGCAAGGAAGCAGCATAGGAAACGCGATCGATCCCTAAGTCGTGGGCGGCCGGGAAACCAAGCTGTTGGGCGCTGGTGTCATCGACACACCCGGCACCATACGTTTCGTATGTCCCGGACCGCGGGTGAATGAACGAGGGCATTTCACCCGCCAAACGTGCCCTGGTGAAGCTCTCCAGGCCAGGGATTGGCCGGGTGGCGCCCACGAACATGGTCATCTCTTCTGAGGTGACCGGCCCCCGCACGATCGGTTCCAAGTCCTCCCCAACCGTGAGGTCATCGATGTAGCGAACATGCCTTGGCCGTGCGTCCTCGGCGTCGTACGCAGCTTCGATTTTCAAAAGCTGTTCTTCGGTGTATCGTGTCCGAACCCAGGCAGCATACTTCTGACGCTTCCGCGCCTCAACGGGATCGATGTGAAACAGTGTGGTGCGAGTGGTGGCGAGTACCTCGTCACGAACATCCAGATAGTCGACCTCTACCACCTGCACGAGGGTCAGGCCGGCGTGTTGACCCGAAACCTGTCGTTCAGAAATCAGACGTCCTTGAGGGCGGATGATGTCGCCACAACGCACTGCGCGATGAAACGTCCAGGAGGCGTCAGCAACCACCGGAACGAGCTGCGCCCCGCCGACGTGCACAACTGTGTCATGGACGCTGTAGAGCCAGCACGGATGCGCCTCGAAATTACCGTCTGACGGGGTGCGTGTTTCGCTGTCGTCCACGTAACGGGGATTGCGTTCTCCGATAGCTCGCGCCCAGAATCGAAGACTCGACGAAGTCGCAACCGAATTATGCGCGATGAGGGGCAAGACATCGCCCGGTACGACTTGCTTCATGACCCCAGCCCTCCCTTTGACACGCTGCGCGTCAGAAGTGCGATAGATGCCTTACCCGTCACGGTCACTTCATCGTGCTGGTTGCGGCCGAACAATTCGCATTCGATGATCGCTTCTTCTCCGCGGCCAGACTTGCTGACCACCCGACCACCGATCCACGTGACATCGCCGACGATATTGGGGCGGCGCAGCCAGCCTTCCAAGGAAAGTAGGCGAGCGTCGTCGCCCATCCAATCCGTGACCACGCGCGTAAGCCACCCGAGGCGTTGATAACCGATGTCGTAGATGCCGGGCATACCGACCTCGTCAGCCATGTACTGCTCCCAGTGGCCTCGATGCGGGTGCTCCGTCACGCCAGTTTCCGGGTTCACAAAACTGTCCGCGGGGTGGGCACGATAATGATCGAGCATGTAGCCGTAGCCGCCGTTGTCTTCTCGACCGCCGCCGACTATTCCGTAGACGATCGTGCCGCGAGTAAGCGCGATGTCGCTCAATCTCAACGGGCCGCACAGCACCAATGGGATCTCCTCACCCACCGAGGTGTCGTCCCAATAGCGGATCTCCCGCCCGCGGACCAAGCCCTCTTGGCTAACGAGCGTCTCAGCGAAGCCGTCCAGCTCGCCCTGGGTCCAAGACACTGCACGGGGAGCGTAGTTCAAGCTACCCTTGCCCGCTCCACGGCGTGGGATGCGCATGGTGTAGACCTCCGTCTCGACAATCAAGCGTCCAGCGGCGTCACGGCACTGGGTTACGCCCTTCTGCATGATCATCGAGGACGCAGCTCGTCCGGACTTCTCTTCGGCGGACACCAACCGCCCACTCTGTGACAGCACATCGCCCGGCCCGTAGAGACCGTGAAAGCGCCAGCGCGCTCCACCATAGATCCATTGGACTCCGCGCAATCCGGGCGCGATGATGGCCGTTCCAACCATGGTGGGTGGCGCGAGCGGCCGCCCCCAACGAGAACGATGGCCGCGCGTTGGATCGCGATATAGTGGATTGGTGCTGCCGATGTAGCTCGCGTAGTCGCGGGTGTTGTCCGCGGAAACCTCGATGGTCGTACGAGCGCCCCGGAAGTCGTAGCCCAAGAGCCTTCGCGCGTCCGCCAGGCTCTCATCGGTGAGGTCGGATCTTAGAGCTGAGCGACGAAGCACATCCGCCTCCGACCCGCTTAGCGAGCCGGAGAGAGCCTTGTCAGTCATCTTGCTGCCTGGCCCTCTACAACACGCTCAGGGTCACGGAACTTCCAGAAGTCAGGCTCGCGCTTCTCCCAGAAGGCGGTCTGCGCTTCCTGAACTTCGGGCCCAAGTGGGAACTGCGGGGCCATCATCTGCACGAAACGGCGAATCGAACCAGACATCTCATCCACCTCTGAGTCGAAGGTTGCCTTCAGAATCTCGATGCAGGTCGGGTTCTTCGTGAGAATCTCTTCGGCCCATCGGTCCGCTTCGGCGTCCACCTCGTTGAGCGGGACCACCGTGTTCACCAAGCCCATCTCGAGGGCTTGGGCAGCGTCGTATTTCCGGCAGAGCATCCACATCTCCCGTGCCTTCTTCGGGCCCACCACGCTTGAGGCGTAACGGACGAAGTAGCTGTCTGCGGGACTGGCGACTACCGGACCGTTCTGACCAAAGACGGCGTTCTCCGCAGCAATCGTGAAATCACACGTGTATGCAAGGTGGTTTCCGCCGCCGATCGCGTAGCCTTTGACGACCGCTATGACGGGCTTGCGGCAGAAGCGAATGATGCGGTTGAGTGGCTCATCCATGAAGAACTGCGCGCGGGTTCGAACGCCCTCCCACTTGATGTCACCGCCAGCGGAGAATGCCCGATCGCCGGCACCGGTCAAAATCACGACTCCGACCAGCGGGTCGTTGCTCGCATCGTCGAAGGCTTCGACCATTTCATCGACGGTGTGGTCAGTGAAAGAGTTCAGCCGCTCTGGCCTGTTGAAGGTGACTCGAGCAACCTTGCCACCCTCGACACGATCCTTTTTCTCGTAGATGAGGTGATCAAAATCAAATCCCTCAACGCGTTCCCATTCTTTCCAAGCCATGACCATTCTCCTTTGCTAAACCAGCCGAATAGATTCGTGCGATTGCCTTGCTCGCAAAGTCACATCGTGTAACCACCGTTCACGCTGATGTTCTGTCCGGTGATGAAAGATCCGGCATCCGAACCCAAGAACACAATGAGGTTTGCAACTTCGCTCGGCCGCCCCACCCTACGGAGGGGGTAGCGCTTGATCACCTTTGCCAGGAACTCTTCCGAATGGTCACGATCGCGATGCATTGAGTGGGCGCCTACTTCGTCGCTCGACTCGGGGAGCGTCATACTTGGGCACACTCCGTTGACCGTGATCCCGTGCCGACCGACCTCGCGAGCGAGAGTACGAACGAAGCCCATTACTCCCGCCTTCGCCGCCGAATAGATCGACTCGGTGTACTCTCCCGTCTTCCCGGCATCCGAGGAAATGCAAATCACACGCCCGGACTCCCGCTTGAGCATGCCGGGAAGGACTGCCTTCGTGACGTACAGCGTCCCCCACAGATTGAGATCGACCTCCCGCTCGGCCACAGCCCAATCCTTCTCCACGAACAAGCGGTGCTCAGACCAACCCACGTTGTTGACAAGAACGTCGGGAACACCGAACTTCTCGACCGCCGTCTCCACCAACCGATCTGCATCGTCACGGTTTGTGACGTCGCACTGGACAGCGATCGCGTTCCCGCTTCCACGACTGTCGACTAGTCGCGCTAGGGTCTCTGCCGCTTCTAAGTCAATGTCAGCGATGACGACATTCGCACCCTCTGCGGCGAACTGGAGCACCGCGGCCCGTCCAATGTTGGACGCACCCCCGGTGACAATTACGCACCTGTTCTCCAGGTCAAGTTGCATATCAGACGCCCTTCTCGTTGAACGCCACAACGCCTGCAGTAGCGTCCGGGTAGCAGCTGAAATACTCTTGAACGGTCAACCGCTCAAGATCCAACGCGTCCCGCAACGGAAGCTCGACGCCGCGGGCGGCAACGCGTTTCGTCATACCGAGTCCGGTCCGGCTTTTGGGCCGAAGCTGGCTCAACAGCTCTTCCAAGCCCGCATCCAGATGCTCTCGTGGGTAGCTTCGGAGCGCGATGCCATATGCCACTGATTCTGGACCGTTGAGTCGGCGACCTGTGTACAGCAGTTCCAGTGCGGGCTGCATGCCTACGCGCCTAGGCAAACGTTGCGTACCGCCAGCGCCTGGGATCAGGAACCTGTTGGCATGTTGGTCACCGATGGACGAGTCGTCCGTGCAGATGATCAGATCACAACACAAGGCCAGTTCAAGCCCCCCCGCAAGCGCGTAGCCGTCGATGACCGCGATCGTGGGCAATTCAAGATTCTCGACTTTGAGGAAGAGATCCCGCATCGCAGCCGTGAAAGCGAGGTGGCGGCCAGCATCTTCCATCATGTTCTCTTCATGAAGTGCCTTCAGGTCTCCGCCTGCCGAGAACGCGCGCCCGCCTGCTCCGCGAACCACCACTGCGACAACTGAAGAATCTTCCTTGGCAACATCGAGTGCCCCAGAAAGATCGTCCATGAAGTCCCAGTTGATGGCATTCATCGCGTGCGGACGGTTCAGCGTTATATGGGCAACGCGATCTCGAATGTCGAGTAAAACGGCCTGATTGCTCTCGGAAACATTTGTCTGGGTCATTTTTCCCCCATTGTCGTGTGGTTGGTCTGAGGCAGCGCCTCACTTCTCTCGAGCTCGCGCCGAGCCAGAATTTTTTCCTTAAGGGCGAACTTGCGTAGTTTGCCCAGCGAGGTCCGCGGGAGTTCATCGACTGTTTCCACGTATTCGGGAATGAACTGTCGCGTCAACCCCGCCTCATCGAGGTATTCGCGTATCTCCTCGACGGTTAATTGCTCGCCAGGATCGACCAGCTCAAGGACCGCACACACTCTCTCGCCAAGCCGTCGATCTGGCAGCCCGATAACGGCGGCTTGACGGATCCTCGGATGGCCGTTAAGGAGATGCTCCACTTCCACGACCGGGACGTTCTCCCCTCCGCGAATGACCAGTTCTTTTGATCGACCCGCGATCGTCAGGAAACCATCTTCATCAAGGAAACCAAGGTCGCCACTACGAAACCAGCCGTCGGCGGTCAAAGCCTGCTGCGTCAGGTTCTCACGTCCGTAGTAACCCGGCGTAACCGAAGGTCCGCGCACCGCAATCTCCCCGACGCTGCCGGTGGGCACGCTTTCGCCGGCCGGCCCGAGGACCCGGATCTCGGCCGACAAAAGAGGTCGTCCGTCAGACGTGGCTAGCTTCTCGGCTGGATCGTCAGGACTTCCACAGGTACCGTAAAGAACCTCGCTCATCCCCCACCCCGGGCACAGCCGAAGCCCTGGCATGCGGTGCTGAAGCTCGGCTATGACCTGGCGAGGAATCGCGCCACCACTCACCCGAACTCGTGTCCAGCTAGAAATGTCGCGCTGGCTGAAATCGCTGTGGTCCAGAATGTCCATGAGGTAGGTGGGCATAGCCGGCCCATAGGTGACCCGCTCGTCCTCGATTACCCTTAGCGCGGTGCCTGCATCCCACGAGTCCATATATATGGTGGTGGTCCCCAACGCCAGTGGGACATAAAGCCCGTTGAGGAAGCCTGCCGCGTGCCCGAGCGTGGTGGGGACGAAGAACCGGTCCTCGCTCGTCAATTCCAGTCGCTCGATCAACGCGCGCGCGCTGGACAGAATTGTACGGGCGGTATGCATGACACCCTTCGGCTCACCCGTTGTTCCGCTCGTGAAGTTCAGGAGGAGGAGGTCGTCCGGCCCCCGCACGAACTCGCCAGCGCCGATTGCGGCGCGGGCGCCGGCAAGCTCGGGTGCGTTGCCTGCTTCAAGAAGCTCCTCCCAAATCAAGGCGCCCTCGGTGTCGCCGGTCTGTCCGATTGCGATGACCTGCCGAAACAGAGGAATTCCGCCGGCGCTGGCAAGGTCGAGGGCCTCGTGGACGTACTCACGCTTCCCCAGCCGCGCCGGGACGAACATCGTAGTCGCCCCACCGATGGCGAGCTGGCGTGACAGGTCACGGCCGCGGTAGATCGTAGAGATCGGCATCACAACGGCGCCTATTGCGGTGGCCGCAAGGTAAGTCACGTACGACTGGTGCCAGTTCGGGACCTGCAGGGCGAGAACATCTCCCGCTCCGACCCCAAGCTTCTGTAAGGCAGCACCAAATGCCGTCACCTGATCCCAAAGCTCGGCTACCGTTAGCCTGCCACTGAGGACTGGCGCGCCGTCTCGTTTCGATGCGGCGACATCGTATGAACAGACCGCCTCTTGCTCCGGCGACCGCTGCCTCCAGGACCTCAAGAGTGAGATGACGTTCAGCTGCATGCCCTCACCACCTATCGGTTCACGCTTCCTGAGGTTCGGCGTCATTTCAAGCAGCAGGTTTGCTATAGGGGAGGGACTCACTCACCTTAGGCTTGCCATAGGGGAGGGACTCACGACCGATCACCTCACGCGCGACAATCATCTTCATGATCTGAGCGGTTCCGTCACCGAGTTCGAAGCCCATAACGTCCCTCATACGGCGATCGTGCGGGAGATCGGAACTGAATCCGGGCCAACCGGCAAGAAGGACGCAATCGTGCAAGGCCTGGAAAGCTGCCTCGCAGCCGTACCACTTGACCATTGCGGCCTCCTTCGAGTGCGGAAGGCCCGCGTCCTTTTGCGCGAGAACCTTGTAAGCCAGCAGCTTTGCGGCTTCGAGCTTTGTGGCATGTTCAGCGATTGGGAAGTTCACTCCCTGAAACCGGGAAAGTGAGCCACCGAACGCCTGCCTAGCCCGGACGTACTCGGTAACCTCCGCGAGGGACTTCTCTGCGGCTCCGATGCACACGAGGGCGAGGAATGCGCGGTTGTAGTCAAAGAACTGCATAGCCTCCCGGAATCCCTCGTTCTCGCGGCCGATCAGATTCTCAGCGGGGATCCGGAGGTTGTCGTAGTACGCCTGCCCCCGTTTGGTGACACGCTGTCCCGCGCTCTGATAGATGCGGGATTCAATCCCGTCGACATTCCAGTCCGTGGCGAAGAGCGACACACCTTTGGCACCAGGGCCACCCGTCCGCGCAAAGATGAGCCCCCAGTCGGCCAGGCCTGCATAAGAGACCGACCCCTTCTCACCACTGATCACCCATTCGTCACCATCACGCTCAGCGGTAGTCCGCAATGAGCCGGCGTCGGAGCCTGCCTCAGGCTCGGTGATTGTAATGGCGAAGGGAGAACCGGCGGCGACCATCGGAGCATATTTATCACGAACAGTTGGGCTCATCAAGTGCATGAGTTCACCGAAGAAAACGCCGTTCACGACCATAATCGCAAGCCCGACGTCGGCGCGTCCCATCTCGTAGGCCGCTGCGCCACACTGGACGAACGTTGCGGAGGAACCGCCATTCTCCGACGGGATGCGGAGACTCGTCAGGCCGGTTTCGGCGAGGTCCTTAAAGATCTGAGGATCAATCGTTTCTCCGCGGTCCCAAGATTCGGCGTGCGGGACGATGCGTTCCTCACAGAATGCGCGTGTCATGTCCGCGAGTGCGATCGCGTCTTCGTCCAGTCTGAAATCCATGGCTATTCAACCCTCCGATGTCGTGTGTATCCTGTATACCGCATCGCCATGGGCGCCGCAACACAGGCGTCCCAGATGATAGAAACCACGGGTTGCGAAAGGAGAGCGTCTACCTCGCGGGGGCCGCTTTAGAGGCGATAGTCGCGAATATCGATGGGTTTTAGAATGCTGGATGGCTTGCTACGATCAGCAACCTCAAGCGCAGTGAATGGTCGACGGGCCAATCAGTCAGCCAGTGAGGGTCCGCCGCACAAAATGCTCCAACTGCGCGACGTTGCGGCATTCGTGCATGGCGACAGCCGTGGCATACTCCGAGGCGTGGGAGTCCCCCGTTCCCCATAGGGCGAACCGCTCGGGATTCAGCCAGTAGAGTCGCCTCGCTCGAGCCGCAATTTCCCTGAGCGCACCGGTGCAGGGTGGACGTCCGTTGCTCCGAGCATCACCGAGAATCAGGACAGTAGTTCTAGGGCTAACCGCCGCAAGATGCTGCTCACAAAACTCCTCGAAGACTTGTCCGTAATCGCTGTTCCCGTGCCCCGATCGGATTCGCGGATCATCGACGAGCCCGGTCAGGAACGCATCTGGAGATCGAGTCTGGCGTAGCAACCCTGTCGATTCAGCGACCCGGTTGACGAATGGATACAGCCGGACTTGCCGAACACTTTGCGCAATTCCCGCGAGCAGCATTGAGGTGAAGCCAGAGAATCCAGCAACTGAACCCGACACATCACAGAGGACAACCAGTCGAGGACGCGTCGGCCTCCGCCGCTTTGCCACAGGCTTGACCGGGATGCCACCCGTCGAAAGTGCGGCGCGCATAGTCCGACGTACGTCAATGTGCCCGCGACGACTCTGGTGCGATTTCAGCGACATGGCGCTCGCTATCTGCCGCGCCAGGGGCGATACGAGACGCTGAATCTGTTCGAGTTCGTCAGCGCTCGCGTTGAGAAAGTCTCGTCGATTAATGTTCGCTAGTACCCCGTAATCGGCTACCCGCTGGGCGCCTTTCTGTGCGCCCGTCCGGAGCCGGACCTCCCGCTGGATGCGTTGCGAGAACACATCCCAGCCCCTGGAAGACCGGGCAGCGATGATGCTCCCACCAACTTCGTCGTCCAGCCCTCTTGCCAGTGTCAAGACCTCGTCTCGACCAACTGCTCCCAACGTCTGCAATGCGGACCAGGCCGAGAGGGATCCACGGGACTTGGCGACGCGTCCGTGCGCTTCAACCGCGACTACAGCCAAGCGTTCCACCGTGCGTATGTCGCCCGTTCGGAGCGCGCGAGCGAGGCGAGCGTTCAGATCATCGACGGACGCATCCGCAGGATACCGATCCGAGTCAGAAGGCCCCCCAAACCACAAATCGAAGAGCGCATCAAAAGTGGTCTGGTCGCCGCCGCGCCGGATCAAGGTCGCCTTTAAAGCCTCTCGGACCGTGTCTCGGTCGGAAACGCCAAGCGCCACCATCGCATTCGCGGCGTCGAGGGTTTCCCCTGTCCCAACGGGTATTCCCTTATCCCGGAGGGAGGACACAAGCGTGAGCAGGGTGGCTGTCAGACCACGATCATCTTGCGTTGCAGTAATCACGATGCCAGTTCAGTCAGGGCTGTGGTCGCCTTCTCAATGTCGTCGTGATGTTTCAGCACTACACCCAGTGTCTCGGTGATGACGCCGCCCGTCATCTCAGTCGCACCCATGGCCACCAGGGTTCGGGCCCAATCAAGCGTCTCGGACATGGAAGGCGCTTTTCTGAGGGGCAGCGCTCGAAGATCGTCTACGAGGGCCACGAGCGCACTCGCAAGCTCGCCGTCGAGCTCCGGGACTTTCAGGCGGACGACACGTTCCTCGAACTCACGCGTCGGAAAGTCGAGGTGAAGGAACAGGCACCGCCGCCTTAGCGCCTCGGATAGCTCGCGAGTTGCGTTCGAGGTCAGTATTACGAACGGCTTTCGTTTGGCGCGAATCGTTCCCAGCTCGGGGATAGTTACTTGAAACTCCCCCAGCACTTCGAGCAGGAGGCCCTCGATCTCAACATCGGCCTTATCTGTCTCGTCGATGATCAGAACGGTAGGCTCGGTCGACCTGATCGAAGAGAGGAGCGGCCGCTCCAACAGAAACTCCTCCGAGAAGATGTTGTCCCGAGCCTCTTCCCACCCGCGTTGCTTCTCTGCAGTCAGCCATAGAATCTGGCGCGCGTGGTTCCATTCATACAAGGCCCTGGACTCATCGACGCCCTCATAGCACTGCAGCCTCACGAGCCGCGCACCAGTGGCCTCGGCTACCGCGCGGGCAAGTTCTGTCTTTCCGACGCCTGCCGGTCCCTCGATCAGGAGAGGCTTGTCGAGCGCGTCAGCGAGGAAAACTCTTGTCGCAACAGCTCGGGTTGCGAGGTATCCGACATCAGCGAGCCGATGAATGACGTCGTCGACCGAAGAGAACAGACGGTCTTCTTGAATGCTCACAGTGCTGGGTTCCTTCCACCTGCGACGACGATTAACTGTCCAGACACCTGACCCGAATTCGGACCGACCAGGTAAGCGACCGCCTCGGCGACATCAGCCGGTTGGTTACGCCGGCCCGTAGGAGGAGGACTATCCGGCAACTCCACGTCGGTGCGCCCTCCGAAGCCGGTGTCAGTCCTTCCGGGGGCAACTGCGTTCACCGTTACGCCGAAAGGCGCAAGGGCGTCAGACGCCGAACGGGTCAGGGCCACCAATCCGGCTTTCGCAGCGGAGTAGTGGGCACGAGCCGCATCGCCCGCCCAAGCCACTGAGCTAGTGTTCACGATTCGGCCGAAACCCTGCTCGCGCATCCGTCGGCCAGCCGCGCGCATGGAGTAGAAGGCAGACGAAAGATTCACTCGGAGCGTGCCGTCCCAGGCTTCATCATCGATGTTCCAAAACTCCGTGGTCACGTCGCCAACGATGCCGCCCACGACGTTCACGAGAACATCAAGCCGCCCATACGTTGAGTAGACGCTGTCGATAAGGTCCTCCACCGCGGCGCTCCGAGTGACATCCGCCACAAACCCTTGGGCACTATGAACGACTGGTCGAAGCTCATCGAGGGCGGCACTGACGAGCTGTTCGCGTCGGTCAGCGATGACGAGATGCACATCGCTTGCCGCCAGGCGGCGAGCGACAGCTAACCCCATTCCGCTCCCGGAGCCGGTGATCAGTACTACCCGTAGATCCATAGTGCCCTCCCGTATACAGGATACCTTGTACTGGGGTGCTAAGTTTGCCATTTAATTGGCAGTTTCCCCTTGGTCGCGAGCACGGAGGGCCAGAGAGGTCAGAGTTCGAGTTTCGAGCTGGCCTAGTAAAGGATTACGGCATTAGGAGAGGACAGCATCAGATGGCGAGAAGCCCAATCAAGCGCCGACCGCTGAACGAGCAGGTCGCCGACCGGATACGCGGCGAAATTCTTTCTGGTGTGATCAGGCCTGGTTCGCGCCTGGTTCAAGGTGAGTGGGCTGAGTCCCTCGGAGTGAGTCGCATGCCTGTTCGTGATGCGTTTCTGCAGCTTCAGTCGGAGGGTGTCCTGACCTCGGGCGGTGACGGAACGGCTGTGGTCGCCGCCACGACACAGGAAGAGATCCACGACATGTACCAACTCGCTTCGGTGGCCAGCGCCATCGCGGCTCGAAGGGCGTGCATGCGTATGTCAGAGCAGGACCTGGAAGAGTTGGACGCCGCCCAGACCGGCTTTATCGAGGCCGTGCGCCACGAAGACACCGATACTGCGTTCGGCAGTAACAACACGTTTCACCGGTTAGTGAATATTCACAGCGAATCACCACGACTCATCGCGCTTCTGCGAAATATCTCCGCGGGTATGCCCGCCCTTGGAGTCCGCGAAATTCCCGAGTGGCGAGGGCAAGCCATTCACGCTCATGAGGAACTCTTGGACGCCTTCCGACTGCGCGACGCGTCGAGGGCGGCTGAGGTCATGGAGGCTCATGTGCTCAGTGCCGCTGACGTCGTTATCGATCATCTGAGTAAGAGCGGACTCTGGGACGAGGTCGACGTCTGACCCGTGCCGGCGGCACTTTCCAATGGTTCGGGCCCGCTTGGCGCTCACCCGATGAATCTAGATGATCCGTTGAGCCCGCAACTCGTTCCGTTCCTCGTTGGAATAGCCGAGTTCCGCGAGCACGTCATCCGTACTCGATCCCAGACCCGGGACGCCAAGACGACTATATGGACGCGAACCATCAATCCGGAAGGGAGCTTTGAGCATGCGAATTTTTCCCGCGTACGATTCGACGTCGTCGGCGACGGCGTCTGGATTGCGGGCCGCGAAGAACTCCAACGATTCCTCGATCTCTAGGACAGGTGACACAGGAACGTCTTCCCGTTCAAATGTCTCGACCCAGTAGGCAAGGGTGTGCTTGCGCAGTTCCGCAGTCACAATGGCATTGATTTGATCGCGATGCCGTACACGCAGGGCGTTGTTCTCGAATTCAGGGACTTCCAAGAGATCCTCTCGCTCGATCGCGCGACAGAATCGCCGCCACGACTCCTGATGGAAGGCTCCTACGACCACGAACTGGTCATCCTTGGTCGGATAGGACTCATAGGGAACCAGCTGAGGGTGACCGCTCCCCAAGCGCCGGAACTGGGGGGAACCGTTCAGAACGCTCGCCGTGAAGTTCGGCATCAGGGCGTGTCCCGCCTCGATCAAAGAGGTTTCAATCCGCGCACCTTGACCCGTTGTCATCCGGCGAACTAGGCCCGCCAGAATGCTGATGGTCGCCATGCATGCCGTTGCGACATCGATCACGGGGGCCCCGGCTTTCGAGGGCGCCTCCTCAGCCCTTCCAGTCATCGCCATCAGGCCAGAGTAGGCCTGAGCGACGATATCGTTCCCGCTGCGCCCCTCGAATCCGCGCGCTTCCGCGAATGCGGAGACTGAACAATAGATGATGTTGGGCTGGACCGCTTTCACATCCTCATACGAGAGTCCCCACTTATCCATCATGCCGGGGCGGAAATTCTCGACGACGACGTCTGCCTCGCGACACATCTGAAGTGCAATATCGCGACCCTGAGGCACACGAAGGTCGAGGGTGACGCTTCGTTTCCCGCGGTTCATGCCAAGAAAGTACCCACTCTGGCCAGAGATGTATTCGTCGGTGTAGCGGATCAGATCGCCGCGCAACGGTTTCTCGATCTTGATCACCTCGGCACCCAGATCGGCGAGCAGCATGGCCGCGTAGGGTGCAGCTAGAGCTGATCCGAAGTCCAGCACCTTTAGTCCGTTCAACATTATTGCCTCCAATGGATACCGTATACCAACCATACACAAGGTCGCTCGGTTGCATGCCGCAGGAAGTGCGGCAAATCACTTGGCCGACCCCCTTGCGTCTACGAAGACCACAAGAACTGTCAGCTCTTAGCGCAAGCCACCGCGCGGTCCGGATCTGCATGGCGGCGCGGTGGTCGGCCGCCGCGCGCTCTACCACCGATCCCTATCGAGCTTCAGTCGCTCCAAAAACCCCGTTTCCTCAGATGCGCCACCACTACATCAGCGGCTTCCATAATGTGCGACTGCATGAGCCCCCTAGCTCGCTCGGCGCCGCGAGAGCCCTCCAGAAGCGCCTCGAGGATTAAGGCATGACTCTCTACCGATCTTGCGCGCCAACTCGGCAGGGTCCGGGTCCCCACGTGCGGAAGACTGGCGGAGAGCAGTTTCAGCACCGAGACGAGGCGCGGGGAGTTGCTTTGAAGGTTGACCAGCCGGTGGAAGCCATGGTTTGTGTCGAGAGCCCGGGCGACATCTCCATTCTCGACCGCGCACGCGAACTTCGCGTGGATCGATTCCAGAGCGTCCGCCGACGTCCGCGTCATATTCAGCGCAGCTCGCTGCGCAGCGATGGACGCCGCGAAAGCGTTGAGCTCGTAAGCATCACGAATATCTTGCTCGGAGAGTAGAGCCACCATCGCGGCGCCCTTGTCGGCGGCCGTCAGTATTCCCTCGGATTGCAGCCGAAGGAAGGCGTCGCGCACCGGCATCCGGCTCGTACCAAGCTTGTCTGCCCACTCCGCCTGAACCATGCGGGTCCCAGGCAACAGTTCCCCTGAGAGTACCTGTTCGCGGATGTGAGACGTTACCTGATCATTCAAGGGTAGCCGTGAAACCGGGTTGGTAGGCATAACTCGTCTAATCCACGCGATTCATCTCGCGATCCCTGCGGCCTGGACAACAGCACCCGAGACCCGACGCTGCGGGTGCCCCAAGGGCAACCGTCCGACAGTCCCCGGCCAGGTCATACGCCGACCGCGCGTGGGGGCAGATGCGTGTGCCACTCGGTCACACGCTGGTACGCAACCGCGGCCCTGAGGAGGACGTCGTCGCGCCACCAAGGCGCTGACAGCTGCATGCCGACCGGCATCCCGTCACGATGGAAGCCGCATGGCACCGAGATCGCCGGAATACCCGCGAAAGCCTGCGCATACGTGAGCCGCGTAAGCGCGCCACCCTCTGTGAACTTGTCGTCGGGTTCAGCTCTGGGCGTAGGAATCGCGACGGTCGGCGACAGGATGACGTCCACGGTCTCGAAGACGCCGGCGAGGTTGTGAATCCACTCCTGCCGAAAACTCGCCGCATCGGCGAACTCCGTGCCAGAAACCGCGCGACCCAGCTGCAATCTTCGAGTAATGTCCTTGCTGATGAGATGCGGGTGCGTATCAAGCAAGTGTCCGTAGATGGCGGCGTAGTCAGCTGTGAGCATTTTGGTCATGTGCGGTTGTGTCAGATCCGCGCCTGGCACGTCGCATTCGATGAGCTCCGCCCCCAGACTCTCCAACACCTTTGCGCTCTCGCGGACCAGCCGATCTATGTCCGCATCGATATTTTCGAAGAAGAAGCGGGTTGGAACGCCGATGCGCAGCCCCTCGATACCCTCATGCAGGGAGCTTAGGACGCTCACGCGCCGTCCGGGCTGCGCCACTTTATCCCGAGGGTCGTACCAGTCCAGAACATCCATCATGCGTGCAACATCGACCGCCCGACGTGCCATTGGGCCCGCAACCGAAAACATGCCCACACTATTCTTCGCACCGCGGTAATTGGAGACCCGCCCTGCAGTTGGGCGCAGCCCAACAACCCCGTTCAAGCTCGCCGGAATACGGACGCTACCGCCCGAATCCGTGCCAATCGAGATCTGAGACATCCCCGCGGCGACGCCGGCGCCGGACCCACCGCTAGAGCCCCCAGGAATTCGCTCCAGGTTCCACGGGTTCCTACACCCACCATGATGCGGATTCTGGGTCGTTGCACTCAAGCACAGCTCTGGAAGGTTCTCCTTGGCGATGAGCACGCCGCCCGCCTGCCGGATTAGCCGAACCACCGTGGAGTCTTCAGACGCGATGTACGACAGCTCATGCGCGAGGCCGTTCGTCGTGCGTACGCCTGTGACGTTGAGATTGTCCTTCAACGACACCGCGACGCCATGGAGCAAACCTAGCCATTCCCCACGCTCTGCTGTTTCATCGGCCCAAGCTGCTGCTCGTTGAGCCTGATCCCGCATGACCGTGATCGTCGCACGCAGTTCCCCATCGGTTCTGTCGATGTTGGCCATGCACCGCGCTGTAACCTCTGCAGATGTCAACAAACCTGATCTCTCCTAAATATCAAAAGTGCCGGTGGTGGGACCCTGAAGTCCCACCACAGCTCAACAGCCTGGGTGTCCCTGAACTCACTTCATGACAGCAGAGGTGAGATTGATGGAGAACGCGATGTTGTCAGCACGGAAGCTCTCGACTTTGTTGGTGTTGATAATGCCCAGCGCTGGCTGCTCAAAGAGCGGGACGGTCGCTACATCTTTCGTGACGATCCGCAAGACTTCCTCGTATGCCGCATCCCGATCCTCGATTGTGGCGGCCGCGTCACCCTCCGCGAGAAGCGCCGCCACTTCCGGGTTGTCGTAGTGATAGTAAATGCCAGGGTTGCCGAAGTAATAGAGGTCCCCGAAGCGGGTCTGAATGCCAATTGTCATGTCGTAGTCTTGCGCCCCGGAAAAGACATCAGCGATCCAAGATGCCCATTCAATGTTCTGAATTTCAACATTCATCCCCACTGCATTGAGTGAGTTCGCAAGGAACTCCGAGGATTTGCGGGCGAAGGATTGCGGCGGCGCCAAGATGGTTAGTGGCGTCGAAGCGTCGTAGCCCGCGTCGGCAAGCAGTTGCTTGGCTCGGTCAGGGTCGTACTGGTAGTCAGTAGTGAAGTCGACGTACCACGGATCAACGGTGACCGAGTAACCCGCAATGGGGTCACCGTATCCGCCGTAGACCGATTTGATTAGCGCATCCCTATCGATGGCAAAACTGATCGCTTCCCTGATGCGGACATCTGTAAACGGTTCCCTCGCGTTGTTCACCGCCAAGATGATCTTCCCGGCTGTCTTGCCCTGGATTACTTCGAGATTGGGAGCGCCTTCGACGGTAGGCAGCAGCTCGGGCGAGGTGAGGTCGTCTAGCACGTCGACAGCACCCGTTCTCAGCGCGTTGATTTGCGCATTCGGATCCGCAATATATTTGAACGTGACCTTTTCGACTTGGGGTTTCTCACCCCAATATTCATCGAACCGTTCCAAGACAAGGCTGTCGCCGCGGCGCCATTCAACGAACTTCAGAGGACCCGTTCCGACGGGATTTGCCTCCTGGGTGGCGTACGACTGTTCCGAGACAATGACACCTGCTGGGCCGGCCATCGATGTGAGCCATCCCCAGCTAGGGCGGGAAAGCGTCACACTGACAGTCTTATCGTCGATGACTTCAACGCCTTCTACCAGCGCCATCTCGGCTTTGAAGACGCTTGGTACTGCCTGATCCGCGTTGTGGAGTCCGATTGAAAACTTGACGTCGTCAGCGGTCAGAGGAGTTCCATCATGGAACGTCGCATCGACCAAGGAGAACTTATAGGTCGTCCCGTCCGGCGAAATCTCGTACGACTCCGCAAGCAAAGGCTCGATTGTGCCATCATCGGACAAGCGCACGAGGCCTTCGACCATGTTGTACAACTGATACTCGGTGGTTGCAGATGAACGATTCCCGAAGATGTTGAGGGCGGGTGGTTCGACTTCTACCGCAATCCGCAGATGGCGGTCCTGTGCCGGCGTGCCCTCAGACGCAGTACTGCACCCAACTAGCGTGGTTACGACCAGTGCCCCCACCAGCAAGCTGGTGCCGATCTTAAAGAATTTCATGCGTGCTCCTTTGCACCTTTGAACGAACAACTTGACAACTCTTCAGAATTAACGCCTTGTGGCGCCGATACTCACTAGGACGTCCCTGCCCGCGCTGATTGACGTGCCCCCTCGCCTTCGGCTCGTTTCGGCATGCGAGGGACCGCTGCCAGCAATGACTTGGTGTACGAATGTTGAGCGTTACCAAACACCTGATCCGTCGCACCCTGTTCGACAACGATGCCTCGCTGCATAACGGCAACGCGTTCGCAGGCGTGCCGCACAATGTCCAGATCGTGAGCAACGAGGAGCAGGGTGAGCCCTTGAGACTCCTTGAGATCGGTGAGAAGATTCAAAATTTGGGCTCGGATGGATACATCCAATGCACTGACTGGTTCGTCTGCGATAAGCAGTCGCGGCCTCGGGGCGAGAGCCCGGGCAATGGCGATGCGTTGGCGTTGGCCCCCCGAGAATTCATGCGGCTTGCGCCCCGCCGAGCCTGCAGGCATCCCGACGGCGTCCAACAATTCTTCAACGCGCGCTTTGATATTCACCCTCATGCGGAACGCTCGAAGTGGCTCGGCCACGATGTCGAAGACATCCATGCGCCCGTCCATGGCATCGGTGGGATCCTGCATGACGACCTGAACGCCTCGACGCAGCTGTCGTAGGTCGCTCTTGCCGGATCCGAGAACACGCTTGCCATCAAAATGAACGCTGCCGCTCGTGGGCGTCTCGAGCCCCAACAGGATCTTCACGAGGGTTGTCTTTCCTGAGCCAGACTCCCCGACCACGCCGAATGTCTCATTCTCATCAACTTTGAGCGTCACATGATCAAGGGCAGTGAGCGTTGGCCTAGGCGAGAAGAGCGACGTCTTGCGAAGTTCGAATACCTTCGATAAGTCTTCGACACGTAGCAGCTCAGCCATTAAAGTCCCACCTCTGAAAGGTCGTGCCAGCAGGCTACGTGGCGAGCGGACCCGTCAGAGCGCCCCGACGAAAGCACACGCGTGGCGGGCATCTCACTGCATAGCTCGTCCGCAGACGTGCATCGGTCGCGGAACGGACATCCGCTTGGAAAGCCGTTCAGTGGCGGAACGTGCCCTGGAATGGTCGGCAATCTCACGAGCCGACCGTTGCCCCAATCATCAGATGGCGTCGCGGCCACCAGCCCCGCGGTGTACGGATGAAAGGGGTGAACTAATGTGGAATCGATCCGACCGGCCTCAACGATGCGCCCCCCATACATAACCAAGACCTCGTCACACAACCGAGACGCGACGGGCAAGTCATGCGTAATGAGAAGGAGCGAGGTACCCGTCTCGCGCGTGATCGATTTGAGCAACGATATGATTTCAGCCTGGACTCGCACGTCCAAAGCAGTTGTGGGCTCGTCTGCTATCAAGACCTCCGGCTCGCAGGCAAGCGCCATCGCGATGACGACCCGCTGGCGTTGGCCGCCCGAGAGCTGGTGTGGGTAAGCGCGGAGTCGGGTCTCCGGGTCCGGAATACGTACCATGTCGAGGAGCTCGATCGCGCGACGCCTTGCCGCAGCCCCGGACGGTCCACCATGAAGGCGCAAGCATTCGACAAGCTGCCGACCGATCGTGTGCACCGGGTTCAGAGCACTTAGAGTGTCTTGAAAGATCATCGCGACCCGCGGACCGCGCATCTTCACGAGTTCTGGTTCAGCCAGTGCCAGCAAGTCGGTGTCACCGAGGATGGCTCGCCCGCCAGCCACGTGCATGTTCTCCGGAAGCAACCCCATTATCGCAAGGCCGGTAAGGCTCTTTCCTGAGCCGGACTCCCCAATCAGCGCGGTTGACCCGCCCGGTTTAAGCGCGAACGTTACGTTCCGGACAACCGGGATGTTATCGAAGTGAATCGACATATTCTCGACGGACAGAGTCATCGCTTGTTCCTCCTCATCCGTGGATCGAAGCGGTCTCTCAACCCGTCCCCCAAAAGGTTAAAACCCATGACACCGCCCATGATCGCCAGTCCCGGCCAAATCGCCAGTCCCGGCGCTATGCTGGCAAACGTTTGCCCTTCGCGTAGCATCGCTCCCCACGACGGCGTAGGGGGTTGCGCACCCAGCCCCAGGTAGGACAGACCAGCCTCCGCCAGCAACGCGTATGCAAACAGGACGGTTGCTTGGACCGTGATCACCGCACTGATGTTGGGTAGGGCATGCCTGACGTAAATGAAGATCGACTTTCGACCGTAGGTTCGCGCGGCCGCCACGAAACCCCTCTCAAGTACTTGCATCGCGGCGCCACGAGTCGTGCGAGCGACGATCGGAGTGTACGCAATACCAATCGCAACCATGGCCGCGAGGAGACCCGGCCCAGTAATGGTGATGAGGAGGATCGCCAGAACGACGGCTGGCAGCGCGAATATCACGTCGCTTATGCGCATCAAGACCTCATCGACCCACCCACCCCTAGCCGCTGCGAGCCCGCCTAATGGGATCCCAATCAGCATCGCAACCGTGACAGTCAGAACCCCGACCAGAAGCGCGCTTCGAGCGCCGAACATTAGCCGACTAAGGACGTCCCGCCCGAAATTGTCCGTTCCAAGGATGTGGTTCACGCTCGGACCTTCCAACGCCTGTCCCGCCCACATGGCAGTAGGGTCGTACGGGGTCCAGAGGTACGAGAGCAGTGCGCCGGAAACAATCAGCCCCACTAGCGCGGCTCCGATGATGAGGTTCCACGGCTTGCGGCGGGCACCAGGAATCTGGACTGAAGCGTCAGGAAGAACGCGCAAGCGCAGGATGCTCATGCGCGCGCTCCATGCCGGAGCCGAGGATCGAGTAGCCGGTAGCTGATGTCAACGAGGAAATTCACGATCAGGATGGTTGCTGCGATCAGCATGACGATCGACTGGACGACGATGACGTCCCGAGCAAGGACGGAACTTAGGATAAGCGAACCCAGCCCCGGTAGGAAGAAGACTGCCTCGACGACGATCGTTCCCCCGATCAAGGCGGCGAGCTCCAGTCCCAGCACGGTCACCAAAGGGATAGACGCATTCTGAAGTCCGTGACGCCACAGAGCGCCAAGACGGGTCAGTCCTTTCGCTCGTGCTGTTCTTATGTAATCCGATCGCATCGTCTCGAGGATCGATGATCGAACGTACCGGGTGAGCACCGCCCCCTGGGCCAGGGCGAGAGCAAGCACTGGCAGGATGAGCGACCTGAGCCAGTCGATCGGGCTCTCGCCAAAGGGTACGTAGCCCCCTGATGGGAGCCACCCGAGACGAACGGCGAAGAACGTGACGAACATCAGGCCGGCCCAGAACGCCGGAACAGCGATACCTAGCTGAGTTAGCGCGCTGATCAGGTGGTCTGCGAGTCGCCCGTGATATGCGCCAGCCAGGATTCCCAGGGGGACTCCGATGATGATCGTGCCGAGAAGCGCGAGAACAGCCAGTGGCGCGGTCACGGCCAAAGCCCGCTCGGCGGACGCCGCCACACTAAAGCCGGAAATGTACGAGACCCCCATGTCCCCCCGGATAAGACCACCGATCCACTCCACGTACCTCATAAGAGCCGGTTGGTCGAGACCGAGTTGTGCCTCGAGAGCCGCGACAGACTCGTCGGTTGCCTCCGAACCAAGGATGGCGTGCGCCGCACTACCGGGAAGAACGTTGAGAACCGCAAAGATGACGGCGGACGCGAGAAGGAGGGTGCCGACGAGAATCCCTACCCGCCTCACGACATATATGATCATCGCTTCTCCGTCACGAACATCATTGTTTGATCTGCAGCCTTGCCATTTCGCGGCTTTGCATACGGGATACCGTATAGCGATGATCAGAACCCGTCAACCGTATTGCGCAACGAGCTCGTCGCCTCTTGGAGTTCTTTCCCACATGATCCGATTTGCTCGCGACTAAACCAGCCGGCGGGAACGCCCGCAGAAACACGGACAAGGGTATTTCTAGTATGACTTCTTCGCCTCTGCCCCTCAGCGGCATTCGCGTGGTCTCAATGGAGCAATATATCGCGGGGCCATACTGCACTAGCATTCTCGCTAGTCTCGGCGCCGAAGTACTTAAGATCGAGAACCCCCGCAAGGGCGGAGATCCTCGCCGCGCATACACCCCTCAACGCGGAGGCCTCAGCAGCGGCTTCGCGAGTTATAACCGCGGCAAGCGTTCGGTGGCTGTCGACCTCGACGCGCCCGCTGATGTCGCGCGGCTGAAGGCGCTCATCAGCGAGGCTGACGTCCTCGTCTCCAATCTGCGCCCTGGCGTGCTACACAAGCGAGGAATCGGTGCGGATCGACTGCGAGCGGAACATCCGGCTCTGATTATCTCGGAAATTTCTGGTTTTGGCACGACGGGCGGCCCATATGGCGACTGGCCCGCTTTCGACTCCGTCATCCAGGCTATGAGCGGGTTAAGTAGCCTTCTGACACCACGTGATGGGGACCGGCCGGCCCTCGCACCAATGTCGACGACGGACATCCAGGCTGGCACATGGGCGGCGTTGGGGATTCTCGCGGCGCTCGTTCGTCGCGCGGTGACACCTGACGGGGTCCATATCGACGCGGCAATGTATGACATCACCGTGGCATCACTCGAGCGTCCACTCGCGCTCCTCGAGTTCGGCATGGAGAGCAATTCGGCCGGATCAGACTCCCAGAGTCCCGTCGGCACCTTTCGCGCGATCGGCGGATGGGTGGCAATCGTGGTGCCCACGGACGAGATGTGGCGCCGCTGCTGCACTGCCATCGACCGCGAAGATCTACATAACGATCCGCGGCTTGGAACGATCGAAGATCGGGCGGCCTTGATGGACTCGATCATCATTCCCGCATTGGAGAACTGGGCCATCGAGAACCGGCTCGACGAGCGTGAGTGTGCCGCGCAACTGAGAGCGTATGGCCAACCGGCGGGACCGGTTCAGACGATCGAGGAGGTCCGCACGTGCCCGCAGCTGGCCTCTCGAGCCTTCTTTGAGCCGCTTGTCGGCGGACCGAGTGGGGAAAACGGCGCTCCCATCGCACTTGCGCGCTTCCCCTTGCTCTTCGATGGCGAGCCGCTTCGCTCTGGACAAGTACCTCAGTTGGGCGAATACAACCCCTCCGAAGCCGATCAATCGATGGAGGCATGAGCCGGGAGACGCGAGAGCCGCATTGCCAATGGTCCGAATACCATGGGCAGCATGACACCGACCTGGAGGGCGACTCAAAAAGCGAATCGTCGAGCCTCACTCATGCGTTCAGCGGCGAAGTTGTTCGCCGAGCGTGGCTTCGCCGCGGTGTCCACCGTCGACTTGGGCGACGCGGTCGGCATGAGCGGCCCCGCCCTTTATAACTACTTCCCGAGCAAGGAATCGCTGCTCGCGGAGTTGCTGATCGACGCCAGCGAACGGCTCCTGAATGGATGTCAATCGATCCTCGCGGACACCGATAACCCCGATGAGGCACTGACGCTGCTCATCAAGTTTCACCTGGAGTTCGCTACCGCTGACCCCGACATCATCCGGATCCAGGATCGCGAACTCCCTCAACTCGCGGTGGACGTGAGTCACCGCGTACGCCGGCTACAGCGCCAGTACGTCCAGACGTGGGACGAGGTGCTCAGGCAGCTGCGGCCAGCCCTCGATGACGATGAGCGTCAGACGCGACTTCTCGCGACCTTCGGTCTTCTAAACTCCACGCCGCACAGCGCGCAGGGGACCGAAGGACGCGCGGGTCCGATTCTCGCGGGCATGGCCCGCCGGGCGTTGCTCGACTGACGCCGATGAGCGTCAGCATCTCGGAGCCCCAGATTTCGATGAGGCGGATCGAGTACCCGCTGCACTGACCGACGTGGCGTGGCGCTCATAGGCGTCTCGTATTTCTTCCCCAGCTGATTCGACGCTTCGTGCACGAGGCCCTGGCCAGCCACAGCGAGCACTACCGGCACCAGACCGCGCAGTGCCTCGCATCCTCGTGACCCGCTTCAGCGAACCCGCCCGGAGCGAGCCGCGCGGGACCTCCCCCAACGGGCAGGCATTTACTCTCCACGGGAACTGCTGACGTTCAGCTCGGCTGCGCGACGCAGCAACCTCAAGCGACGTGCCAACGCGAACCTGTTGCTCGGCCTCGGCGCAGTTGCCGGCTTGTGTGCGGAAAAGCATGAAAAAAACTCCGAGAATTCGGAGCCCACTCTTGTTTTGGGAATCTAATCGACCTGTTCTCGGCTGATCCCAATGGCAATGGCGGTACCGGTGGTGTCTGGTTTCAGGACCTTGTGAACGGGTTTCGCACGACATTGTGAACGGCGCAATGGCGTCCACACCGGATGTCGCACGACCTTGTGAACGCCTCGACCGGGCACCGTCAGAAGGTGAGCAAACCGGAAGTCCTGATCAAGGCGGTCACCGTCCTCGGCTTCAGCTATGGCCAGACCGCGAAACGCTACGGCGTGTCCAAGACCCTGGTGCACCGCCTGCACCACCGCTGGCTCGAGGAAGGCGACCAAGCATTCCAAGCACGGTCCTCCCGGCCGAAGACACAACCCGCGCGGACACCCGATTCAGTTCGCGACCGAGTGCTGCAGCTGCGTGAGCATCTCACCAGAGATGGCCTGGACGCCGGCGCCGACACCATCCACACCCACCTCACCGCCGAGGGCCACCAGCTCAGCCGCGCCACCGTCTGGCGGATCCTGAAACGCGCCGGCCGGATCACCCCGCAACCGCAGAAACGTCCACGCAGCTCCTACATCCGCTTCAACGCCGACCGCCCCAACCAGATGTGGCAATCCGACTTCACCCACTGGACCTGCGCCGACGGCACCGAGGTCGAGATCATCGGCTGGCTCGACGACCACTCCCGGTTCCTGCTACACCTGTCCGCCCACCACCGGGTCACCGGGAAGACCGTCACCGACACCTTCACCCACACCGCCACCGCCACCGCCTCCGCCACCGCCACGGCTACCCGACCTCCACGCTCACCGAGAACGGCAACGACTACACCACGAGATACGCCCGCGGCGGCCAGGGACGCGGCGGCCGAAACGCCTTCGAAACCCTCCTCGCCCTGGAAGGCATCACCCAGAAAAACGGTCGCCCCTACCGACCCACCACCCAAGGCAAGATCGAACGCTTCTGGCAGACCCTGAAGAAACACCTCACCGCCCGCGCACCCGCCGACGTCCACGACCTCCACGACGCCCTCGACAGCTTCCGCGACTACTACAACACTCAGCGTCCGCACCGGGCACTGAACCGGAAGACCCCGCGCTTCGCCGACACGCTGATCCCGAAAGTCACCCCGACCAAACCCACCGACCCCGGCATCTGGCGAGTGCGCTACGACACCATCGACAGCACCGGCAAGGTCTCCCTCCGCCACGCCAACCGCATCATCGCCCTCATCCGCAACGCCCAGGCACCGTGATCACCCTCGACGGCACCGTCCTCGGCGACTACGAACTCGACCCAACAACCAGCTACCAGCGCAAAACGAAAAACGGGTGAACCCACTAAACCGTGGGTTCACCCGTTCACAATGTCCTGAGACATCACATGGCGGTACCGGTGGTGTGTTCCATCAGGACATAGGAGACACATCTCTCAAGACATCGGAGACACGTCTCTCAAGTGATCGGAGACAGCAGCCGGATCGGCTGATCCTCGATCATGTCGAAGGCCCGCCTGGTGATCACCGCCCTGTTCATTGACCGTCAACCGCCGCCGAGGTCGCCGCCCGCTATCAGGTGAACCGGTCCTGGGTCTACAAACTCAAAGCCCGCTACGAAGCCGAGGGCGAAGCCGCGTTCGAGGCCCGCTCGCGGCGGCCGAAGACCTCACCGACGGCAATCCCCGCGGCCACCGTCGAGCTGATCGTCCGGCTCCGCAACGAGCTGGCCACCGCCGGTCATGATGCCGGCCCCGACACGATCGCCTGGCACCTTCAGCACCGGCACGACATTGTGGTGTCGGTCGCCACGATCAGCCGCTACCTCACCCGGGCCGGACTGGTCACCCCGCACCCCAAGAAACGCCCCAAGTCCTCCTACATCCGCTTCCAAGCGGCGCTGCCCAACGAAACCTGGCAATCCGACTTCACCCACTACCGGCTGGCCGATGGCCGTGACCTGGAGATCCTGACCTGGCTGGATGACCACTCCCGCTACGCCCTGTCGATCACCGCGCACAACCCGGTCACCGCCGATGCCGTCGCCAACACCTTCCGCCGCACCGTCACCAGCCACGGCATCCCCGCGTCCACCCTGACCGACAACGGCATGGTCTTCACCACCCGCCTGTCCGGACGCGGACGCCACGGCGGCCGCAACGCCCTCGAACACGAACTCCGCCGCCTGCACGTCAGCCAGAAGAACTCAAGCCCCGGCCACCCCACCACCTGCGGCAAGGTCGAACGCTTCCAGCAAACGATGAAGAACTGGCTGCGCGCCCAACCGGTCCAACCCGCCACCCTCGCCGAGCTGCAGCAACTCCTCGACCAGTTCCAAGGCGAATACAACCACCGCCGGCCACACCGCTCCCTGCGCACCGGGCAACCCCGGCAGCCGCCTACGCCAGCAAACCCAAGGCCCTGCCCACCACCAGCCGCGACGCCGACACCCACGACCGGATCCGCCACGACCGGGTCGACAAAACCGGCTGCGTCACCCTCCGCCACAACAGCCGACTACACCACATCGGCATCGGCCGAACCCACGCCGGAACCCACGTCGTGCTCCTCGTCCAGGACCTCGACATCCGCGTCATCAACCCGATCACCGGCGAGGTGCTCCGCGAACTCACCCTGGACCCGAACCGCGACTACCAACCCCGCGGAACCCTCCACCGGCCGGCCACTCGATCAGCCCAGAAATGACAAAGGCCGAACCCACGCAAATGGGTCCGGCCTGTCTCCGATCTCTTGAGAGATCACATGGCGGTACCGGTGGGATTTGAACCCACGGTGGGCGTAAACCCACACAACTTTTCGAGAGTTGCACCTTCGGCCGCTCGGACACGGTACCGCCGACGAGTTTAGTACACGATGAGCAGTGAGTTGAAACAGGGGATTGCTCGGCTCGAGGTCTCGGCAGGCTCGACCAGAGGGGAGAACAGGATGGGACTACGCCGCTACCCGCCGAACAAGCTCCGCGGCATCCTCCCCAACCCCAAGCACCAGCGGCGACTTGCGCGTCCGCATCCACGGCATCCCAAGGAAGTGCAGCCCGTGCACCCTTGCGCTCTCCCCTTCACGGTGATGCGGGAACCCCATCTCGTCGACGAGCCCCGGCACCTCAATCCAGCCATAGTCAGGACGGAAGCCACACGCAACAACCACCGCGTCCAGGTCATCCAGACTCGGGGTCGGCGCTGCGACCACCGAATCCGACTGCATCACCGGCAGGTCAGGCACCGGCCATCCGCGCCCCTCGGCGACCCGCACGGCGAGCTGAATGATCTGCTGGTAGCCCTGCTCCGCGCCCGCGACGGTCTCCGCCAGGCCATCGTCGATGACCAGCCGGCCATCTTCCACGCCGCGCACACGCCCGATCAGCTGCACACCATCGGCAGCCAACGTGTGCAGGTTCAGGTCCCTTCCCCCGTGGGCGCCCGTGACCGTCGGGTTTGCGGCGAAGCGCACGGCAGGCCCAGGCATGTCGACGAGGGTCTGGTCGAAGAACCCCGCATCCCACAGCCAGTCGAAGATGTCCCGCCCCGCGATCCGCCTAGGCATCGCCGGAGCCCGACCGGGCGCGAGCGTCACCTGACGCCCGCTGCGTTGCAGCTCGTCGGCGATCTGAGAGGCCGTTTGCCCGCCGCCGATGACGAGCACTCGGCTTCCCGGCACGGTGGCGGGTGAGCGGTACTCGGTCGACCGGATGACCGGCAGCTTCCGCTCCAAGTCGGTGGTGAACGAGGGCACGTACTCACGCTGATAGGCGCCGGTGCAGACCACAACGTGTCGAGCGCGCACCGTGCCACCGCTCGTGATGGCGGTGAAGCCACCATCAGACGGCGTCAGCGCCTCAACCTCGACGCCTTCCTCGACCGGCGCTCCGAATGAGGCGCCATAGTCGCGTAGCAACGCCACCATCTGATCGCGGCTCAAGAAACCGTCCGGCTCGTCGCCCGCGTACTCGCCCCCGGGAAGCCGGATCAGGTGATTGGGCGTCACCAGGCAGAAGGAATCCCAGCGGTGTGCCCAGGCCGTTCCGACCGACTCACGCTCCAGCACGACATGATCGACCCCGGCCGCCGTCAACTCATGACTGGCCGCGAGCCCGGCTTGCCCAGCACCGATGATAAGCACGTTCACGTCCGTGAACATTCCCACAGGATACGCCGGGCTCCCGCATGAGGGACCGGATGCCGCCAACTCAACGAGCTCAAACCAATGAGCCGTCCGCCGAGCAGTTGGCATCGCCGGCGTAGGGGGTCTCGGCACGCTCGACCAGCGGGGTGCTCGACCGGCGCTTCGTGCTCGAGAAGCGGGGAGACCAGCGGAGGACGGGCAGTGTCGGCGGCCGCAACTAGGCTTGCCCGCATGGCCCGCCCCTCCACCACCTTCCGTTGCTCCGAGTGTGGTTGGACAAGCGTCAAGTGGGTCGGCCGCTGCGGCGAATGTCAGCAGTGGGGCACCGTCGTCGACTCCACCGAGCCGACCGCCCGCGTCACCCCGGCCCGGGTCAGCGACGCCCGCGCAGCAAAACCGATCACCGAGATCACCTTCGACGATGCCTCTTCGCACTGGCCGAGCGGCATCGAGGAGTTCGACCGCGTACTCGGCGGCGGCATCGTCCCGGGCGCCGCGATCCTGCTCAGCGGCGAGCCCGGCGTCGGCAAGTCCACGCTGCTGCTCGAAGTCGCCCGCACCGCCGCCGAGGTCGGCCGCCGCGTGCTCTACGTCAGCGCCGAAGAGTCCACCGGCCAGGTGCGCCTGCGCGCGGAACGCACCGGCGCGGTGCATCCGCAGCTCTACCTCGCCTCGGAAACCGACCTGGCCACCATCCTCGGCCAGATCGACGCAGTCAGCCCCAGCCTGCTCATCGTCGACTCGGTGCAGACCGTGTCAGCCTCGACCACCGACGGCCTCGCCGGCCAGCCGGCCCAGGTGCGCGAAGTCGCCGCGACCCTGATCCGCGTCGCCAAGGAACGCAACCTGCCCACGCTGCTGGTCGGTCACGTCACCAAGGACGGTTCGATCGCCGGCCCCCGCCTGCTCGAGCACCTGGTCGACGTGGTCTGCCACTTCGAGGGCGACCGGCAGACCAACCTTCGCTTCGTGCGCGCCCTGAAGAACCGGTTCGGCCCGACAGATGAGGTCGGATGCTTCCAAATGACCGGCGACGGCATTGAAGAGGTCAGCGAGCCGAGTGGTCTGTTCCTCTCCCGCGGCACCATGCCGGTCAGCGGAACCTGCGTGACGATCGCCCTCGAGGGTCGACGCGCGCTGCCGGTCGAAGTGCAGGCGTTGGTCGTGAAGTCCGGTGCCCCGCAGCCGCGACGCGTGGTCAACGGGGTGGACGCCTCCCGCGTGGCCATGCTGCTCGCCGTGCTCGAACGCCGCGCCGGGCTCAAGCTGAGCGAGTTCGACGTTTACGTGTCGACGGTCGGCGGCATCCGGCTCACCGAACCCGGCGCCGACCTCGCCATCGCCATCGCGATCGCCAGCGCCTATAGCGACAAGACACTCGCCATCAACATGGCTGCCGTCGGCGAGATCAGCCTCGCCGGTGAGATCCGGCCCGTGGCCCAGGCCAAGCAGCGCGCGAACGAGGCTGAGCGGCTCGGCTTCGCCTCGATGATCGACTCCGAGGCGATCCACCTCCGCGAGGCGCTGCGCAAGGCGTTCGCCGGCGCGAGCGATCAGCGGGTTGCGGTTCCCGAGTTCTAAACGGCGGATGTCGCCGGCGGATGCCGCGAGCGGATGTCGCAGCAGGCGGATGTCAGGACCTGAGTCGTCCGGCTATGAATTGACGCTCTACGCCTCGAGCGCCCGCAGCAGCTCGGCGGGCGGCGCCTGCATCGGGTGCGGCCCGGCGATGTCGAGGAACACCGTGGTGATCGTCTCCTCGTGCTCAGCCAGGAATGACCGCAGCCACTCGGGACTCTGCAGCCCGACCGCGGGCGGCAGGTTTGCCGGCTTGTTCTTCGCGTCGCTGAACAGGAGCAGCGCGACGTCGCCGGTGTTCGGGTCGCGGAAGGTCCAGACCTCGCCGGCGCCGCCCTTGGCCGCTGGCTTCAGCAGCGGCACCACGGTGTTGCCGTTGCGCAGCGCGAACGCGACTGCGGCCATGTCCTGACGCTCGAGAGCATCGGCAAGCACCTGCGAACGGAACTGCGGGGTCGGCTTTTTCGCGGGCTTCTTGCTCTTCGGCATTGCTCCAGCCTACGAGGCACCCTTCGCGAGCCTGCACAAATGGGGGTTATGGCGGTTGCATAACCCCCATTTGTGCAGGCTCACGGCCGGATCCTCCAGAGGCTCAGAGGGATACGCCCAGCTTGAAGCCCTGGTCGACGTCGTCCTTCCGCGTGTACGAGAAGCCATCCGCACCGACTGTCACGGCCATTTCGCTGGCGTCAGTGCGGGCAACCACGGGCTGCGGGTTGCCGTCCAGATCGAGCACGGTCGACGCCTCGGTGTACCAGCTGGGCACGACCGGGTTGCCCCACCAGTCGCGACGCTGGTTGTCGTGCACATCCCAGGTGACCACCGGGTTGTCGGGGTCGCCGGTGTAGTAGTCCTGCGTGTAGATCTCCACCCGGTGCCCGTCGGGGTCGCGCAGGTACAGGTAGAACGCGTTCGAGACGCCGTGCCGACCGGGGCCACGCTCGATCACGTCCGACATCCGCAGTGCGCCGAGCTTGTCGCAGATCGCAATGATGTTGTGCTTCTCGTGCGTCGAGAACGCGATGTGGTGCATGCGCGGACCGTTGCCACCCGTCATCGCGGTGTCGTGCACGGTGGGCTTGCGGCGCATCCACGCGGCATAGGTGGTGCCTTCCTCATCCTGGATGTCCTCGGTCACCCGGAAGCCGAGGTCCTCCATGTACTTCACCGCGCGCGGCACATCGGGGGTGACCTGGTTGAAGTGGTCGAGCCGCACCAGCGCACCCGGCGTGTACAGGTCGTAGCGCCAGGCGAGACGCTCGACGTGCTGCACGTCGTAGAAGAACTCGTAGGGGAAGCCGAGGGGATCCTCGACCCGCACCGAGTCGCCGATGCCGCGGGTGAAGCCCTCGGCGCGGCGCTCGACGCGGCATCCGAGCTCCGTGTAGAACTCGACCGCACGGTCCAGATCCTCGGGCGTGCGCACCCGGTACGAGAATGCGGCGGCCGCGGCGATCGGGCCCTTTCGCAGCACCAGGTTGTGGTGGATGAACTCCTCCATCGAGCGCAGGTAGACCGCGTTCTCGTCCTCTTCGGTGACCACGAGGCCGAGCACGTCGACGTAGAACGCCCGCGACACCGCGAGATCGGTGACGACGAGCTCCATGTACGCGCAGCGCACGATGTCCGGCGGGGTCGCCGACGGCGTCGGGATCGGGTTGCTCGGGGCGGGAATCGGGTCGGTGGAGCTGACGGCGGGCTCGGGGGCGCCGTCGCTGATGATCGGTTCCGTCATGGTGATGGTGCTTTCTCTTCGTTGAGCGGATGTCTCGGCGCGGGCGCCGAGTCAGCGGGCGCCGAACCGGGGCGAGTGTGCCTCGTTCAGCGTGATGTGCACCGCCTGCTGGTCGGTGTAGAAGTCGATCGAACGGTAGCCGCCCTCGTGGCCCAGGCCCGATGCCTTGACGCCACCGAACGGGGTGCGCAGGTCGCGCACGTTGTTCGAGTTCAGCCAGACCATGCCCGCGTCGACCGACTGCGAGAAGTTGTGGGCGCGCTTGAGGTTGTTCGTCCAGATGTAGGCGGCGAGGCCGTACTTCACGCCGTTCGCAAGTTCGAGCGCTTCTTCCTCAGTATCGAACGGGGTGATCGCGACCACCGGTCCGAAGATCTCCTCCTGGAAGATCCGGGCATCCGGCTTCACATCGACGAACACCGTGGGGGCGATGTAGTTGCCGGTGTCGAAGCCTTCCGGGCGGCCACCGCCGGCGACGAGGCGCCCCTCGGTCTTGCCGATCTCGACGTAGCTCATCACCTTGTCGTAGTGCTCGGGGTGCACCAGGGCGCCGACCTCGGTCTTCGGGTCGTGCGGGTCGCCGACGACGATGTTCTTCGCCCGCTCGGCGTACCGCTCGACGAACTCGTCGTAGATCGGGCGTTCGACCAGGATGCGCGAGCCGGCGGTGCAGCGCTCGCCGTTCAGCGAGAACACCCCGAACACGGTGGCGTCGAGCGCCGCTTCGAGGTCGGCGTCGGCGAACACCACGGCTGGGGACTTGCCGCCGAGTTCCATCGACATGCCCTTCAGGGTCGCGGCGCAGTTGGCGAAGATGATCTGCCCGGTGGAGCTTTCGCCGGTGAAGGAGATCAGTTGCACGTCCTCGTGCTTGACCAGCGCGTCGCCGGCCTCCTCGCCGAATCCGTTGACCAGGTTGAAGACGCCGTCGGGCACCCCGGCCTCGCGGAAGATGTCCGCCCAGAGGCTCGCCGACAGCGGCGTGAACTCTGCAGGCTTCAGCACCACGGTGCAGCCGGAAGCCAGCGCCGGCGCGAGCTTCCAGCTCTCGAGCATGAACGGGGTGTTCCACGGGGTGATCAGACCGGCGACGCCCTTGGGTTTGCGGTTCACGTAGTTGACCTGCCGGCCGGGCACCTTGTAGGTGTCATCGGCCTGGGCGACGATCAGGTCGGCGAAGAACCGGAAGTTCTCCGCCGCCCGCTGGGCCTGCCCGAGGGCCTGGGTGATCGGCAGGCCGGAGTCGAACGACTCCAGTTCGGCGAGGCGGGCGTCGCGCGATTCGACGATGTCGGCGATGCGGTTGAGCACCCGCGACCGGGCGCGCGGCAGCATCCGCGGCCAGGGTCCTTCATCGAAGGCCTTGCGGGCGGCGGCGACCGCGCGATCCACGTCTTCCCGCTGGCCGGCAGCGGCCTGCACGTAGGTCTGGTTCGACACCGGGTCGAGCACGTCGAACGTGGCGCCGCCGATGCTGTCGACGAACTCGCCGTCGATGTAGTGCTGGATGCGCTCCGGCAGCCCCTCGGGGATGTGCTGGATGCGCGGGCTCTGTTGGATCGTCATGATTGATTTCCTCCGACGCTGAGTTCGACGTTGAAATCCCCCGTGGGGGTGAGGTAGTCGGCGCCCTGCTCGAGGTACGCCCGGATCTTCGACAGGCCGCCGTCGGTGGGCGTGATCAGCGGCGGGCGAACGTAACCGGAACGGATCAGGCCGCGCTGCTCGAGCACCCACTTGGACGGTGCCGGGTTGGTCTCGACGAACAGCAGGTCGACGAGCGGGTGCAGTCCGTAGTGGATCTCGCGGGCCGCTTCGATGTCGCCCGCCTCCCACAGTTCGTACATCCTGGCGTGGGCGGCCGGGGCGATGTTCGCGGTGGCGGAGAGGAAGCCGATGCCGCCGAGCGCGAGCAGCGGCAGGCAGAGCAGTTCGATCCCGGACCAGACGATCAGCTCCTTGCCGCACAGCTGCAGCACGCGGGAGAAGTGCTCGAAGTCCTTGGTGGTCTCCTTGACGCCGACGAAGTTGTCCACGTCGCGGTAGAGCCGGGCGATGGTCTCCGGAGCGATGTCGACCGCGGTCCGCACCGGCACGTTGTAGGCGAGGATCGGCAGGTTCGGGAACTCTGCGGCGATCGCCTTGTACCAGACGTACAGCGCCTCCTGGGTGGGCCGGGCGTAGTAGGGCGTGATGATCAGCGAGGCGTCGATGCCGGCGTCCACGGCGCGACCGGTGAGCTCAATGGTCTCATCGAGTTTGGCGCTGCCGGTGCCGGCCACAACGGGGACGCGACCTCCACCCGCGTCGATGACGGTCTTGATCGCCGCGAAACGTTCATCGATGCTCTGCGAGCTCGGTTCACCGGTCGACCCGCCGATCGAGAGGCCATGCGTGCCGTTGGCGAGCTGCCAGTTCACCAGATTGGCCAGGCTCTCGTGGTCGACAGCACCCTCGGCGGTGAACGGGGTCACCAGCGGGGCGATCGATCCGCGAATCGAATGGGGGTTGGTTCGGAACGTCATCGTCCTGCGCTTTCGGTCTGGTGAGTGGCTTGGTAGGAGAGCATGGCGTCGAGCGTGCTGGTGCGGTGGGCTCGGGCAGCGAGCTCGATTTCGAGGGGAGTCGCGCCCGTTTCGATCAGCTGCAGCAGGCGCTCGTGCTCGTCAACGGATTCACGGGCGCGGCCGGGCACGAAACTGAAAGTGGAGTCGCGCAGCACGGCGAGCCGCTTCCAACCGCGGTGCACGAGGTCGAGCACGTGCGGGTTCGGGCAGTGCTCGAAGATCACGGAGTGAAAGGCCCGGTTCAGCTCCGTGAACTGGCGCGGGTCGAAATGCTCGAGGCTGTCGATCATCTTGCCGTTGATCTCGCGGGCCTGAATGAGGTCGCTGCCGGTCACGAACGGGGCCGACAGCGCGGTGGCAGCGCCCTCGACGAGGCTCAGCGTCTCCATCGTGTAGAAGTATTCGCGTTCGTCGACCATCGCGACCTGGGCGCCGACGTTGCGCTCGAAGGTCACGAGTCCCTCGGCCTCGAGGCGGCGGATCGCCTCGCGCACGGGCACCACGCTCACGCCGAGTTGCTTGGCGATCTGGCCGAGCACCAGGCGGAAGCCGGGCGTGTAGCGACCATCGTCGATGCGGGCGCGGACGAACGCGTAGGCCTGCTGGGACTTGCTCGGCCTCGAGCTCGGCTGGGAGTTACTGGGCACCGCAGCATCCGTCATGGAGTCCGTCGCTTTCATCGTTCGCGGGCCTCCTCGTAGCGCTTCTTCCAGGTCGCGTTCATCGGGTAGAGCCCGTCGACGCTCTCCCCCGCGGCGACCTGCTCGGCGATGTACTGCTCTTCGCGTTCCTGGACGATGGCGGCTTCGACGACCTCCTCGACGTACCGCGGCGGGATGACCAGCACCCCGTCGTCGTCGCCGACGATCACGTCGCCCGGCTGCACGGCGGTGCCGCCGCAGGCGATCGTCAGATCGGTGTCCCACGGCACGTGCCTGCGGCCGAGCACCGCGGGGTGCCCACCCTGCGAGTAGGCGGGAATCGTCAGCGCCGCCACGGTCGCCAGGTCGCGGATGCCGCCGTCGGTCACGATCCCGGCGGCCCCGAGCACCTGTGCCCGCAGCGCGAGGATGTCGCCGACCGTTCCGGTGCCGGCTTCGCCGCGCGCCTCGATCACGAGCACGTCGCCCTCACCGAGCGAGTCGAAGGCACGCTTCTGGGCGTTGAAGCCTCCGCCATGCGATTCGAAGAGGTCTTCCCGGTTCGGGATGAAACGCAGGGTGCGCGCGCGGCCGATCATCCGCTCGCCGGGATGCGTCGGGTGCACGCCATCGATGGTCACGTTGTCCAGGCCGCGCTTGCGCAACTGAGCGCTGAGCGTGGCGGTGCCCACCGAGGCGAGCTTCTCGCGCAGCGAAGCGGTGAGTTCGAACGGCTTCGGCGCAGCGGGGATGCCCGCCGCCTCAGGGCTGCCCCAGGCTTCCGCGCGCTGGAGGTCGTCGACCTTCGGCCCCGCGCCGTGTGCGCCGGGTGCGACCCGGCCCTCGACGACGCTGGTGACGAGTCGGCCGCTCGATGGCGCACCCGCGGCGCCCGGGGCATCCACTTCCACTTCCACGGTCTGCCCCGGCGCAACCACGCTAGACCCGGCTGGGGTGCCGGTGAGGATGACATCTCCCTCTTCCAGGGTGATCAGCTCGGACAGGTCGGCGACCAGCTGGTCGAACGTGAACGCCAGTTCGGCGGTGGTGTCATCCTGGACGAGCACACCGTCGACCCAGGTGCGGATGCGCAGCGCGGCCGGATCGACCGAGCGCGCGTCGATCAGGCGCGGTCCGAGCGGCGTGAACCCGTCGCCGCCCTTCGACCGCAAGTTGGAGCCCTTGTCGGCCCAGCGCAGGTCGTAGACACCGAAGTCGTTGGCGGCGGTCACCGCGGCCACATGCGACCAGGCGTCCTCACGAGCGACGTTCTTCGCTGCGGAGCCGATCACCAGGGCGATTTCGCCCTCGAAGGCGAGCAGTTCGGTGCCGGCCGGGCGTTCGATCACACCGCCGCTGGAAGCCACCGACGTGCTCGGCTTGAGGAAGTAGGAGGGCTGCTCAGGCGCCCGGCCACGCTGGGCAATGCGGCTGGGGTAGTTCAGATGCAGCGCGATAATCTTGCCGGGCCGTCGCAGGCTGGCTTCGGCGTCGATGCCAGTCCCGGTACGGCCCGCAGGCTCATGATCGGTCATATTTTGATCGTATATCTTTTCGTACATTTGTCTAGCCCTCGGCCGGATCACTAGACTCGCGACGTCCGGTCGGCTCACTGCCGACGAGTGCTCGAAAAATGGGCACGAAGCCAAGCGGCACTGCATCTGGTCGCACCGCCGCCGCGCGAGACACATACGGAACCTGTCCCGTCCCTGTCTCGAAAGGCTTGCGCATGCCTTGCGTTTCCGCCCACGTCGCCATCACGCTGGCCCGCCACGTCGACCACGTTTTCGGGGTGATGGGCAACGGCAACGCCTACTTCCTCGACGCGCTCGAGCGCGAGACATCCGCCTCCTTCACCGCGGTTCGCCACGAGGGCGGCGCCGTTGTCGCGGCCGACGCCTACCACCGGTCGGGCGGCGGCCTGGCCGCGGCAACCGCCACCTACGGTGCAGGGTTCACCAACACGCTCACGGCCCTGGCCGAGGCGGTGCAGGCGCGGGTGCCACTGGTGCTCGTTGTGGGCGACGAGCCGACTTCCGGGCGCCGGTCGTGGGATGTCGACCAGATCGCGCTCGCGTCGGGAGTCGGCGCGCGCACCTACACGGTGGGGCGAGCGGATGCCGCGGCCACCACCATCATCGCGATCGAGCATGCACTGTCCTACCGGGTGCCCACGGTGCTCGCGATCCCGTACGACGTGGCCACCGTCGACGCCGGCCCGGTTCCGGTCACTCCCGAGCCGCAGCTGCCCGAACCGCTGATCCCCACCGGCCCCTTCGCCACCGCCGCAGTGAAAGATGCGGCGGCAGCGCTGGCCGGCGCGCACCGGCCGGTGCTGTTGGCCGGTCGTGGGGCCTGGCTGGCCGGCGCCGGCGAGGCGCTCGGCGCCCTGGCCGAGGCCACCGGTGCCCTCACCGCGTCGACCGCTCTCGGCCGCGGCCTCTTCCCCGACGCACGCTACGATCTCGGCGTCACCGGAGGGTTCGGCGCCGAGGCTGCGATGGCCCTGATCCACGACGCCGACGTCGCCGTGGTGTTCGGTGCCTCGCTCAATCAGTTCACCATGCGGTTCGGCGGCCTGTTCGCGCCCGGCACCCGCGTGATCCAGGTCGATGTCGCCCCGACGGCCACGCACCCACACATTGGAGCGTTCATTCGCGGCGACGCAGCAGTCGTGGCGAATGCCCTGGTCGCGGAGCTCGGTGCTCGAGGAGCGGCGCCGCGCGGATGGCGCGAATCGCTGGACCTCAGCGGAGTCACCGAGCACGATCCCGGCGAGCCCCTCGCCTCCGACGGCCGCCTCGACCCGCGGTCGGCGGCGCGACGGATCGCTGAGCTGCTGCCGTCCGATCGAGTGGTGGTCTCCGACGGCGGCCACTTCCTCGGCTGGTCGAACATGTACTGGCCGGTTGCGTCGCCGGATCGGATGGTCATGGTCGGCACCGCGTACCAGTCGATCGGCCTTGGCTTCCCGAGCGTGCCAGGAGCAGCGATGGCCAAACCAGACGCCACCATTGTGCTGAGCACGGGCGACGGCGGTGGGCTCATGGCGCTGGCCGACCTGGAGACCGCGGTGCGCGTCGCCGGCGGGCGCGGGCTTGCCGTGGTCTGGAACGACGCTGCCTATGGCGCCGAGGTCAACCTCTACGGGCTGAAGGGTCTCGCCGACGGCCCGATGCGCATTCCCGAGGTCGATTTCGCATCCCTCGCGTCCGCTGTCGGCGCCGAGGGCGTGGTGGTCCGGGAACTGCCCGATCTGGACACGCTCGCCGACTGGACCGACCGGCCAGCCGACGAGCGACCATTCCTGTTGCTGGATCTGCGCATCTCGGGCGAGATCATCGCGCCGTATTACCAGGAGATTTTCCGCGTGAACAGCTGACCCGAACTCAGGCCTCAGCGAGTTCGGCGCGCGCACCGTGCGCTCCGTGCGCGGCGAGCATGTTTCCGGCGAAGAACTCAGCGAGTTCGGCGGTCGCGGTGAGCGGCAGGACGTGCGCCACGTACTGGTCGGGGCGCACCACCACCAGGCATCCGGCCTCGCGGTCGATGCCGCGCTGCTCGAAGATGTCCTCGTCGCCCGCCGCGTACACCTTCTCGTAGTCGATCAGCTCGAATGGGCCGACGCGGGGCAGGAAGATCTCGGGGACGCTCATGATGTCGACTTCGACGTGCGCCCCGGGGTAGACCACCTTGACGTCGAACACGCTGTCGATATCCGCATCGGCCGGCGTGTAGGCCACGACCGGTGATTCCGGTGCGGTCGCCAGCCACTCGGCCCAGTCACGGAAGACCGCGTCACCGCCTGATCCAGCCCTGCCGGGGAAGGCGTACATCCGCCACCGGCCATCCGCGCGGTGGTGGTGCCCCAGGTGAATGGGGTTTCCGTCGGCGACCCGCATGACCGGCACCGACTTGAAGCGCTTGCCGATCGGGAACCCGGTCGCGAGGTCTTGATGCGTCGCCTCGCCGATCAGCATCGACGGCGGATACTGCGTCATGAACCCGGCCGGGAATTCGGCGGTGCGCACGTAGAACTCCCCCAATTCCTTGGGGCTCTCGAACTCCTCGGGTTTCTTCGCCATCATCGTCGACCACACCTTGTCGAAGTCGATGAGGTTCTGCGCGATCACCTGCCGCTCGTCGGAGTAGGTCTGCAGCAGCTTTTCCGGGCTTCGACCGGTGAGCACGTGTGCGAGCTTCCAGCCGAGGTTGAAGCCATCCTGCATCGACACGTTCATGCCCTGGCCTGCCTTGGCACTGTGCGTGTGACACGCGTCGCCGGTGATGAACACGTGCGGCGAGCGGCCGGTCTCGGGGGTCGCGTCGTCGAACTTGTCGGTGAGACGATGGCCGACCTCGTAGACGCTGTACCAGGCGACGTTCTTCACGTCGAGCGTGTAGGGGTGCAGGATCGCATTGGCCTTGACGATCGCTGTCTCGACCGTCGTCTGCCGGACCCTGTGGTGGTCTTCGTCCGCGATCTCTCCGAGATCGACGTACATGCGGAAGAGGTAACCGCCTTCGCGGGGGATGAGCAGGATGCTGCCGACCTGCGACTGGATCGCACACTTGGTGCGGATGTCGGGGAAGTCGGTTACTGCCAGCGTGTCCATCACCGCCCAGGCATGCTTGGCGTGGGTGCCGACGAGCTTCCTGCCGATCGATTCACGCACGGCGCTGCGCGCGCCGTCGCACCCGACGACGTACTTGGCACGCACCTGGCGTTCCTCGCCTGCCCGATCCCCGGCACCCTCCCGCAGCGTCACGGTTACGGGGAAATCGCCCTCGTCGGCTACCTCCAGTCCGACGAACTCGAGCGCGTAGTCCGGGGTCAACCGGGTCGGCGAATTCGCCGCCACCTCGGCGAAGTAGTCGAGCACCCTGGCCTGATTCACGATCAGGTGCGGGAACTCGCTGATGCCGGTCTCGTCGTCCACGGCCCGATCGGTCCGGATGATCTTCGTCGGATCCTCCGGATCCGGGCCCCAGAAGCACATCTCGGTGATGTGGTAGGCCTCGCTGGAGATCTGCTCGGCGAAGCCGAACGCCTGGAAGGTTTCGACGCTGCGAGCCTGGATGCCGTCGGCCTGGCCGATCTCGAGGCGACCGGGCCGCTGCTCGATGATTCGCGTGTTGATCTGCGGGAACTGGGAGAGTTGTGCAGCCAGGATCATGCCTGCCGGCCCGGAGCCCACGATGAGCACGTCGACCTCGTCGGGAAGCTGCTCGGGGCGGTTCACCCCGGTGCCTGCCGGGGGACTGATGCGCGGATCGCCGGATACGTAGCCGTGGTGGTGGAACTGCATGGGGTCCTCACATGTCGCCGTTGACTTCCTTCGACGGCGCTGTCGAAGGGCGTTTCCATTATTGAACGGACCGGCCCGCAGTGCGGCGAGGACCAAGGGTTTCGAGACGCGTGCTCGCAAGCTCGCGCACTCCTCACCCACCGGAATTAGTAGAGCAGGAACCGCTTGCTCTCGGACTCGATCTCACCGAGGCGCACGGTCAGGTGGTAGCTCGCACCACCGGCGGTGACCTCGGGGCGGTCCTGCTGCTCGCAGGTGTCCACCGAGGAACGGACCCGCTCCCACGGGATCGGCGAGGTCGTCTGCGGCTTGCCCGGTTCGAGCGTGATCGGCGCTGCCGCCGGGTTGGTCTGGCAGTCCTTCGACGACCAGTACTGCTCCTGGCCACTGCCGACCACGAGTTCCTGCACGTCGGTGCCGGCGTTGATTGTGCACGCCACGGCGCCGTTGTTGGTGAGGGTCATCGAGATCATCGGCGTCTCGCCGGCCGCGTATTCGCCCTTGTCGGTTACCGCGTCAAGCTTCAGCACCGACGGGTCGCACTCAGTCGGATCGCCCGTCGCCGCCGGCGCGGATGACTCGCCATCCGTCGGCTGGTTGGACTCAGTCGCCCCGGTCGGCTCCTTGCCGGCATCCGCCGATCCGGGCCGCGTGACGATGAGCACGATGATCACAACTACGGCGATCAGGCCGAGCAGCACGATCAGGCGCCGCCGCCAGTACACGCTGCTGGGCTGCGGGCCGACGGGATTGCGGAACGTCGACATGTGCACAGGGTAACTAAGCGTCCGTCAGCATCCGGGGATTGGCCTGCGTGTCCGCCGCACTCCCACCGGATTCAAAGGTGTTTCAGCATGCGGGTGTTGCCGAGCGTGTTCGGCTTCACGCGGGCGAGGTCGAGGAACTCGGCGACGCCCTCGTCGGTGGACCGCACGAGTTCGGCATAGACATCCGCATCGACGATCTCATCGCTCATCGCCTGGAAGCCGTGCCGGGCGAAGAAGTCCACCTCGAACGTCAGGCAGAACAGCCGGCTCAACCCGAGCGCCTGCGCGTCGGATTCCAGGGTGTCGAGCAGCGCATGCCCGACGCCGCGGCCGAGCCAGTCCCGGGCGACGGCCAGCGTGCGCACCTCACCGAGGTCTTCCCACATCACGTGCAGGGCGCCGCAGCCGATGAGGTTGTCGTCGGCGTCCTCGGCGACGCGAAACTCCTGCACGGCCTCATAGAACGACACCCGTTCCTTGCCGAGCAGGATGCGCTCGTGAACAAGCGGTTCGATCAGTCGCTGGATGCCGGGCACATCACTGGTCCGGGCGGGGCGCACAGTGAAGGTCACGTCACGATCCTAGGGGTGCACCGATGGCCGGCCTGTCGCCGACGGCCAGACTTTCCGCCCATGGCGCACGCCGAAACCCCTGCCATCGACGGAAAGGTCGGCCGCGGCGGCATCCGGGCACGCGAAAGGGGGCGGCGGATGTCTCCGCCGCCCCCTGTGGTCTCGACAAGCTCGACCAGCTACTACTTGGCCTCGCCCGCGGTGATCGCCGGGTCGGCGCTTGCAGCGAGGGCGTCCTCGCGGCCGGGCTGCCGGCTGGTGCTGAAGATGAACTCGCCACCGACCATGTCCACGTGCACGTGGTCGCCCGCGTTGAGCTCGCCGTGCAGGATCTTCTCGGACAGGCGGTCCTCGATCTCGTGCTGCACCGCGCGCCGCAGCGGACGCGCGCCGAGCGCCGGGTCGAAGCCGAGCGTGATCAGCTGCTTCTTAGCTGCTTCGGTCAGGTCGATCGTCATGTCGCGGTCCATCAGGCGCTCACGCAGCCGCTTGACGAACAGGTCGACGATCTGAAGCAGCTCGTCCTGGCCCAGCTGCGGGAACACGATGGTCTCGTCGACACGGTTCAGGAACTCCGGCTTGAAGTGCTTCTTCAGCTCCTCAACCACCTTCGCGCGCATCGCCCGGTACGAGTTCTCGGTGTTGCCCTCGAGCGTGAAGCCCACGGGACCGCCGGTGATGTCCTTCGTACCGAGGTTCGTCGTCATGATGATGACGGTGTTCTTGAAGTCGACCACGCGGCCCTGACCGTCGGTCAGGCGACCTTCTTCCAGAACCTGCAGCAGCGAGTTGAAGATGTCCGGGTGGGCCTTCTCGATCTCGTCGAACAGCACAACGCTGAACGGCTTGCGTCGCACCTTCTCGGTGAGCTGGCCGCCCTCTTCGAAACCGACGAAGCCTGGAGGGGCGCCGAACAGCCGCGAGACGGTGTGCTTCTCGCCGTACTCACTCATGTCGAGCGAGATCAGCGCGTCCTCGTCGTCGAACAGGAACTCGGCGAGCGCCTTGGCCAGTTCGGTCTTTCCGACGCCGGTCGGGCCGGCGAAGATGAACGAACCGCTGGGACGCTTCGGGTCCTTGAGTCCGGCGCGGGTGCGGCGGATGGTCTTGGACAGCACCGAGACGGCCTCGTCCTGGCCGATCACCCGCTGGTGCAGGGCCTTCTCCATGAAGATGAGCCGGGCGGATTCCTCCTCGGTGAGCTTGAACACCGGGATGCCGGTGGCCTGCGCCAGCACTTCAGCGATGACACCCTCATCGACGGTGCCGCTGGCCGCGACATCCCCGCTGCGCCACTGCTTCTCGAGCCGCAGCCGCTCGCCGAGGAGTTTCTTCTCCTCGTCGCGCAGCGATGCCGCCTTCTCGAAGTCCTGGTCCTCGATCGCGTCTTCCTTCTGCTTGCGCACAAGGGCGATCCGCTCGTCGAACTCACGCAGCTCCGGCGGGGCCGACAGGATCGACAGGCGCAGGCGGGCGCCGGCCTCGTCGATCAGGTCGATGGCCTTGTCGGGCAGGAAGCGGTCCTGCACGTAGCGGTCGGCGAGGTTCACTGCCGACACCAGCGCGCCATCGGTGATGGACACCTTGTGGAACGCCTCGTACTTGTCGCGCAGGCCCTTCAGGATGTTGATCGCGTGGGCGAGCGACGGCTCCTGCACCTGCACCGGCTGGAAGCGGCGCTCGAGCGCGGCATCCTTCTCGAAGTGCTTGCGGTACTCGTCGAGCGTGGTCGCACCGATGGTCTGCAGCTCGCCGCGGGCAAGCAGCGGCTTCAGGATCGAGGCCGCGTCGATCGCGCCCTCGGCGGCACCCGCACCAACCAGGGTGTGGATCTCGTCGATGAAGACGATGATGTCCCCGCGGGTACGGATCTCCTTGGTGACCTTCTTCAGGCGCTCTTCGAAGTCACCGCGGTAGCGGCTACCGGCGATGAGCGAGCCGAGGTCGAGCGAGTAGAGCTGCTTGTCCTTCAGCGTCTCGGGCACATCACCCTTGACGATGGCCTGGGCAAGGCCCTCGACGACGGCGGTCTTGCCGACGCCGGGCTCACCGATCAACACCGGGTTGTTCTTCGAGCGGCGGGAGAGGATCTGCATGACCCGCTCCATCTCCTTCTCGCGTCCGATGACCGGGTCGAGCTTGCCCTCGCGGGCCGCCTGGGTCAGGTTGCGACCGAACTGGTCGAGGATCTGCGAACCCTTGGCGTCCGCGGCAGCATTGTCGACGCCTGCCGCGACGGCTTCCTTGCCCTGGTAGCCCGAGAGCAGCTGGATGACCTGCTGACGCACCTTGTTCAGGTCGGCGCCGAGCTTGACGAGCACCTGGGCGGCGACGCCTTCACCCTCGCGGATCAGGCCGAGCAGGATGTGCTCAGTACCGATGTAGTTGTGGCCGAGCTGCAGCGCCTCACGCAGGCTCAACTCGAGGACCTTCTTCGCGCGCGGCGTGAACGGGATGTGCCCGGTCGGCTGCTGCTGGCCCTGGCCGATGATGTCCTGCACCTGGTCGCGCACCGCGTCGAGCGAGATGCCGAGCGCCTCAAGGGCCTTCGCGGCGACGCCTTCACCCTCGTGAATCAGGCCGAGCAGGATGTGCTCGGTACCGATGTAGTTGTGGTTGAGCATCTTGGCCTCTTCTTGGGCCAGGACGACGACACGACGGGCTCGGTCGGTGAATCTCTCAAACATTTCGAACTCCCAAAGGGCACTGGGCAGGGACAGTGCCGATCTATACATCGAGGGTAACGAGCCGAGGGGTCGAAAACTGCCCCTGTTCGCCGTAGGCGTGACGGGAGTGCGCACGAGGTTCCGGATGACTCGAGCCTGAGGCATCCGGACGCATTCTTGCCTCAATCACCCGTTGCCATGGTTATCGAGAATCGTTATGTTAACGATTGTCGTTGTGGTCATTGAACATTGGGGTTGTGGTCATTGAACATTGGGGATGGAATGCGTGCAGTCAGAGGTAACGGACTTCGGATGTCGGAGCGCCTGTCGCTCGTGCTGTTCGCGGTGCTCGCAGGGGTGTACGGGATCGCCGCGACGGTGACCGCAGTGACGGCGTTCATCGAAGTGGTCGGAGGAGCCGAGGCGACCGTGACGCTCAGCACCCAGTACCCGGTGCCGCCGGACGCGGCGGTCGGTACGGCGACGGTGCTCTCAGGCAATTTCGACAGTGCGACCGTGGTCGTCTCCGGGTTGGACTGGTGGTCGCGGGCGTTCCTCGGAGGCGGCATCCTGGTCACCGCGCTGATGCATCTGACGATTGCCGCGACGATCGTCTACCTCTGCCTCGGTCTGGTCCGGGGTCGCCCGTTCGCCCGGCCGATGACCTGGCTGCTGGCGACAACAAGCGGCGTGCTCATTCTTGGCGGCCTGATCGGGGCGGGCTTGACGATCGCCGGCCAGTTCTCGATCGCGTCGCAACTGGATCCGGATCCCGCCGAGACGGTGTTCCCGATGGCCGGATACGCCGACTTGGCGCCACTCGTCGTCGGTGTCGCCCTTGCCGCGGTCGCCGCCGCCTTCGAACTCGGCGAGCGCCTGCAGCGCGACACCGAGGGGCTGGTCTCATGGGCGAAGAGCTCACCGGAATTCACTGCCGTCTCGACGAACTGCTTGAGGAGCGCGGGATGACCCTGACCCGACTCAGCGAACTGGTCGGGGTCAGCATCGTGAACCTGTCCGTGCTGAAGAACGACCGGGCCAGGGCCATCCGCTATTCGACCCTGCGCGCCGTCTGCGACGCGCTCGAGTGCGAGGTCGGCGACCTGCTGGTGCTCGCGGACTAAGCCACCGGGCCGCTGCCGTGACCGGATTACTCGGTTACGTACTGGGCTTCCCCGTTGCCGAAGGACCAGTTCTCCTTGGGCACCTCGATGAGCCCGATGAACACGTCTTCGGTGCGCAGTCCCACCCGCTCGTGAAGCCCGTCGGCGATCGCGCGATACAGGTCCTTCTTCACCTGGGTGGTGCGCCCGGCGTTGAACGTGATCTGGATGATCAGCGCGCGGTCGGTGCGCTCGACCATGTATGTGGGGTCCATGACGAGGTTGCCGGGCTTGTGCTCGGACACCACCATGAACCGGTCAATCTCCGGCACCCCGGCCACTCGCCTGAGGGCGTCGTAGACCACCTCGACGATTGCCGCCCGGTAGTCCGGGGATGTCCCCTCGGTGAGATCGATACGCACTAGCGGCATGGCTCTTCCATTCGTTTGACAGCAGTTCACCCCGACGGTGCAACAGAGAGACTCTCACAGACTCGGCCTCAGAGACCGTGGGTAGGCTGGCGCCCGGATAGGGGTGATTGCATGCCACAGGACCCGAACATGCCCGGACCGAACGACGACTCCACGAAGCCGCTGCCAGCGGTACCCGGGGGTGAGCCGGGGGCCGGGCAACCGGCGGCCGACGAGCCGACCGCTCCGCTTCCGCCGGCCACGGCGCCCGGATCCGACGCCGATGCGACGCAGGTTCTCGGCACCCCGGGGCTTCCGCCGGATGAGGGTCAGGGCGATCTGCCGGCCGCCGCCACGGTCCCGATCGCGCCCCACGTGCCGATCGCCGACGTCGGCGCGCCGACGGGTGCCGCTGCAGGGGCCACCGCGACCGAACCCGTCGCCGGTGGAGCAACCGCGGCCGGGACATCCGGGAAACGACCGGTGCTGCCCTGGGTGCTCGGCGGCCTGGCTTTGCTGATCGTGATCGCTCTGGTGCTGCTGGTGCCGATGCTGTTCCCCTCCACGGAACCGGTGTCCACGCCCACTCCGACCCCGACGGCGCCCACTCCGACGCAGACGCAAACCCCGACTCCCACTCCCACGCCGACGGAGACCGCGACGCCGACACCGACGCAGACGCCGACTCCTACCGAAACGGCACCGCCCCCGACCGAGACGGCCCCGCCGCCGCCACCGCCAACCGAGACGGCACCGCCACCGCCGCCGACGGAGACAACGCCACCAACTCCCCCGACGACACCGCCAGCGACTCCTCCCGCAACTCCTCCGAGCGGGCCGTAACCTCGAAGCACGATGAGCAACCTTGAAACCGACCCCCAGGAACTGATCTGCGAAGACGAACCCGGCAACGGGCGCGTCGAGATCCTTGAGCCGCGCGAGGTTCCTCTAGGCGGGCCGCGCGCGATGCCCGTGCGTCGCACCCTGCCGCAGCGGGGGCGCTCGCTGATCGGCCCATGGTGCTTCGTCGACCATTACGGGCCGGATCCGGTGGCGATGGATGTTCCCCCGCACCCGCACACCGGGCTGCAGACGGTGAGTTGGCTGTTCGCCGGCGAGATCGAGCACCATGACTCCTCGGGCGGAGCCGCGATCGTGCGGCCTGGGGAGCTCAACCTGATGACCGCCGGGCGGGGCATCCAGCATTCCGAGGTGTCGGTCTCGGCAGGCTCGACCAGCGGGGTGGGCTCGACCACGGAGGTGGGCCTGACCAGCGGAAGCGGCTCGACCGGTGGGGCCGGCATCCTGCACGGCGCCCAGCTGTGGACCGCACTGCCCGACGAGCACCGGCACGCAGCGCCGTTCTTCGAACGCTATGTGCCGCCGGTGACCCTGCACCAGGGCGCCCGAGTGAGCGTATTCCTTGGCAGTCTGCTTGGTCAGACCTCGACCGCGAGAGCGTTCTCGCCGATCGTCGGCGCGCAGATCGACCTGCCGCCGAACACCGAGATCGCGCTCCCGGTCGACCCGAGCTTCGAGCACGGGGTGCTGGTCGACAGCGGCGCCGTCACCGTCGACGACGAAACCGTCCCCGCCCATGCGCTCGGCTACCGGGCCCCCGGCGCTGAGACCCTCGTGCTCGCCGCCGGCGATGAGCCAGCCCGTCTGCTGCTGATCGGCGGCACCCCGTTCGGCGAGCAGATCGTCATGTGGTGGAACTTCATCGGCCGCTCCCACGACGAGGTGGTCGCCTTCCGCGAAGAGTGGCAGCGCGACGTGATCGACGGGCAGACGGATGCCGGACGCTTCGGCCGCGTCGACGGCTACGACCGTGGCGGGGCGTTACCCGCGCCGACCCTGCCCACCGTGCGGCTCAAGCCGCGCGGCTAGCACTGTCTGATCCAGTTCGGTGCGTTTGTGCATGCTGGGGACATCCGTGCCTGCTCGAACGGGCACCAACGCCCCAACGGGCACGAACATGGCCCCGCACGACCCACGACACGTCACCCCGATGCGAGCAGCGCCCGCAGTGTCTGGATCGTGTCGGCGTCTTCGGGACGCTTGTCGTCGCGATAGCGCTTGACGCGGGCGAATCGCAGCGCGATCCCGCCCGGGTACCGGCTTGACCGTTGCACCCCGTCGATCGCGATCTCGACCACCGTGGTCGGCGCAACCCACACCGTGTTGGCCGTGCGCCGTACCTCAATCTGCGGGAAGTATTCGGTCTGCCAGCGCAGCACCGCGTCGGTCAGGCCTTTGAATGTCTTGCCCACCATGACGTAGTCGCCCGGCTCGCCGAACTCTCCCACAGGATCGAGCGCGCCCAGGTGAAGGTTGGAGAGCCAGCCCTCGCGCCGCCCCGACCCCCACTCGCATGCCAGCACCACGAGGTCGTAGGTGTGCACGGGCTTCACCTTGATCCAGCTCGATCCTCGGCGGCCAGCAGCGTAGGGAGAGCCGATCGCCTTCACGACCACTCCCTCCTGGCCGGCGGCGAGGGCGTCGCTGGCCACGCGCTCAGCGACTTCGGCGTCGGCGGTGACCTCGCCGGGAATCCGGTGCTCGCCGGCGATGCGCTCGAGCTCGGCCAGCCGCATCGAGAGCGGCTCATCGAGCAGGTCGCGCCCGTCGACATGCAGCACGTCGAAGAACCACGGATGCAGCAGCGTCTCCCGCGCGGCATCCGCACCGAATCGAGACATCGTCTCCTGGAACGGGCGCGGCGCGCCGTCCTCATCAAGCGACAGCGTCTCGCCGTCGAGGATGACGTCGCGCACCGGCAGAGCACGCACCACCTCGACGACCTCGGGCAGTCGGTGGGTGACGTCGGCGAGGTTGCGGGTGAAGACCCGCACATCATCGCCCAGGCGATGCACCTGGATGCGCGCGCCGTCGAGCTTGTATTCGACGGATGCCTCGCCGGTCGTCTCGAGCGCCGCGGACACGCTCGGCGCGGTCGCCGCGAGCATCGGCAGCACCGGGCGCCCGACCTCGAGCCCGACTGATTCGAGTTCCGCCTCACTGCCGGTGAGGGCGATGCGCGCGGTCTCGCCGAGGTCGCCCGAGAGCATCGCGGCCCGCCGCACGAGGTCGCCGGGACGGTCGGCCGCCCGCGCGATCGCGTCGGTGAGCACACCCTCGAGCGCGCCGGTGCGCATCTCGCCGAGGAGCACCCCGCCGAGGAACCGTTGCTCGCGGGCGGTGGCACGCGCGGTCAATTCGCGCAACTCTCGGGCCCTTTCCCCTGCCGACCCGGCACCGGTTGCCCCGGCCAGCCGGTCGAGCAGTGCGTCGACCTCGGCGATGGTGATGCTCGGAGCATCCGCTTCCTCGCCCATCGCCGCGCTGAGACCGCGCCAGCCGATGCCCACCCGACCCTGGCGCGGCTTGCCCACGAGGTAGCCGACGGCGATCGCGATCTCGTCGGGATCAAGCCGACCCAGTAGCGCCGCTAGGGCGTCGACTTTGGCGAGCCGCGATCGCGTCGAGGCAACAGTTTCGGCGGTGGTGACGAGCTCGTCGAGCAGCACGGGGCCAGTCTGGCACCGGCATCCGACATCGGGGGTGCGCTTCTGATCCAGTTCGTCGTGACTGAGCCGGTGCGCGGTGGCTCAGACGCGACAGAGTGGCTCAACCGCCCGCAGCTAGGAGCCGGAGTGCTCCGCCTCGAACTTGGCGCGCTCTTCGGCCTCGATCTTCGCGTAGACCTTGCGCTCGACACTGTCGGCCCGAATCACGGACCGCATCACGAACCAGAAGAGCAGCCCGACGAGAACGGTCGGAGTGACGCTCCACAGCGCGGCGGTCCAGAAATCCATACCTCGAGGGTACCTGTTGTTGCTGGGTCAGGCCTTGGCGAGGATGCCGATCACGCCCGACACGACCGAGTATGCGGCGACCAACCCGACCATCACCCAGAGGGCGATCCGCGGCAGCGGCGGCTTCTTCTTTGGTTCCTCTGTCATCGCTGGACGGGCCTCGCTACTTGACCAGCGGGAACAGGATCGTCTCGCGGATGCCGAGCCCGGTCAGCGCCATCAGCAGGCGGTCGATGCCCATGCCCATTCCGCCCGACGGCGGCATGCCGTGCTCCAGGGCGCGCAGGAACTCCTCGTCCAGGCGCATCGCCTCGAGATCGCCGCCGGCGGCGAGCTTCGCCTGCTCGACGAACCGTTCGCGCTGGATCACCGGGTCAACGAGCTCCGAGTACGCCGTCGCCAGCTCGAAACCGCGCACGTACAGGTCCCACTTCTCGACCACGCCGGGCTTGGTGCGGTGCGCCCGGACCAGCGGGCTGGTGTCCACCGGGAAGTCCATCACGAAGGTCGGCCGCACCAGGTCGCCCTTGACGTAGTGCTCCCACAGTTCCTCGACGTACTTGCCGGGCAGCGGGTGCGGCACCTCGATCTCAACGGCGTCGGCCATCTCCCGCAGCTTGGCCATGGGCGTCTCGGGCGTCACCTCGGTGCCGGATGCCTCGGACAACGACTCGTACATCGAGAGGCGTTCCCACTGCCCGCCGAGGTCGTACTCGGTGCCGTCCGCCCAGGTCACCACGTGTGAACCGGCGACGGCCGTCGCGGCGTTTTGGATCATCTCCTGGGTGAGGTCGGCCATCTGGTTGTAGTCGCCGTACGCCTGGTACGCCTCGAGCATTGCGAACTCGGGGCTGTGTGTGGAGTCGGCGCCCTCGTTGCGGAAGTTGCGGTTGATCTCGAACACCCGCTCCAGCCCGCCGACAACCGCGCGCTTCAGGTACAGCTCGGGCGCGATGCGCAGGAACAGCTCGGTGTCGAACGCGTTCGAGTGGGTGACGAACGGACGAGCGGATGCCCCGCCGTGCATCGTCTGCAGCATCGGCGTCTCGACCTCGAGGTAGTCGTGGTTCGCGAAAGTCTGCCGCAGTGAGCTCACCGCGAGCGCACGCGCCCGCACGGTCTGCCTGGCCTGGTCGCGGGAGATCAGGTCGAGGTAGCGCTGACGAACCCGGGTCTCTTCGTTCAGCTCGGAGTGCAGGTTCGGCAGCGGCAGGATCGCCTTGGCTGCGATCTGCCAGTCCTTCACCATGATCGACAGCTCACCGCGGCGGCTGGAGATCACCTCGCCCGAGACGAAGACGTGGTCACCGAGGTCGACGAGTTCCTTCCAACGGTCGAGCGACTCCTGGCCAACCTCGCCGAAGCTCACCATGGCCTGGATCCGGGCGCCGTCACCGGACTGCAGCGCGGCGAAGCAGAGCTTGCCGGTGTTCCGCGAGTGCACCACGCGACCAGCGATACCAGCGATGACGCCGGTGGTGGCATCCGCCTCCAACTCGCCGTACTCCGCGCGGATCTGCGGAATCGTGGACGTGATCGGCAGGCTCACCGGGTAGGCCTCACCGTCCTCGAGCAAACGCTCGCGCTTAGCGAGGCGCACGGCCTTCTGCTCCGAGACCTCAGCCTCGGTCAGTTCTGCCTGCTCGGTCTCGCTCATGTGCGCTCCTGTGGTGCCGTTTGCCAACCTGTCAATGGTAGTTGGTCGCGGCTGGGCGAATCCGGCGGACGAAGTGCAGGAGCAGGGCGGCGACCCGGTCGGGGTCATCCCAGAGCACCAAATGGCCCGCACCGTCGACGATGGCGAGCTCGCCGCCGAGGTCACGGCGCAGCGCTTCAGCATCGCTCAGGTCGAGGAAGGAATCATCCGCCCCGTGCATCACGAGCGTCGGCGGTGGATGCCGCGGCGGTATGGGAGGCGGCGCAGAAGTCAGCCCGGTCAGCGTCTGCTGCCAGACGCGCGCGGGGATCAACCGCGCATCCCGGGCCACCGCGTCGCTGACCGCTTTGGGGAGCGTCGGAGGTGCCGGGAACAGGTCGAGAATCGGCGCGAGTGACTCAGGGGAGATCGGGTCTTGCAGTTGCTCGACCGCGTCGGCGAAGCCCGGCCGCCGTCCATGCAGCGAGTACGGCGAGCCGATAAGCACAAGGCCGGCTATCCGATCGGGATACGCGGAGGCCGTCGCTCGCGCAATGTAGCCGCCGCTGGAGTGCCCGACCAGGATCGCGGTCGCGGTGTCCACTTCGCCACGCGCGTCGACCGGATTGACCCCGTCGACCCCGTCGAACGGGTCGACCGCGTTGACCGCGTCAAGGAAGAGAATCATGTCCTCGGCGAAGTCGGCGAGCGCGTACCCGTTCTCCGGGGCGTCGGCGCCGCCGTGGCCGCGACCCGCCGGGACGAGCGCGTGAACCGTCGACGGCAGCCGGTCAAGCAACGGCCGCCAGAACTCAGGCGAGTCACCCCAAGCGTGCAGCAGGACCACCGGCGGGGCTCGTCCTCGATCACCCTGTTCCAGGTACGGGATTCGCAACCCGTTCCCAAGCCGAACGGCGAGATGCTCGGACACTGGAACCCTAGACGTCGGTGCCGAACGCCCGCTTCGTCAGAATCTGCACGTCACGGTCGAGGTTGTCCAGACGCTTGTCGATCGAGTCGACCCGGCGGTCGATCGAGTCGACTTTGGTGTCGATCGCCGCGAAATTGCCGTTGACCTCGGTGCGCAGGCCTTCGAACTTCGCATCCATCGCCTCGAAACGGTTCTCCAATTTGGCATCCATCGCCTGGAAGCGGGACTCAAATTTTGCGTCCGTTGCATTGAAACGTTCATCCATTCGCGCAAACCGCGCGTCCATCACCTCGCGAAGTCCGCCGATCGAGGAGTTCACCTCCCGCAGTGAGGCACGCAGCGTGACGCTGAACATTGTCGTCATGACACCCAGCACAGCGAAGATGGCTGCGGCGAAAACACCGATCAGCACCCAGACCTGTGGTTCGGACATGTTGCCCATCCCTTTCATTGTCTGGCACGAACACCGCTGAGGATAGGGGTGGGGTGTGACATGGGTTTCGATACGCGCTGGAGCTAAAGGGATCGCGTCAGCGATCCGCGACGCCAGCACCACCGGAGCCTACGACGGTGGTTCTCGTCTTCGTCGGCCGCTATTCAGCCGATGGTGAGACGCGCAGTGTCGATCAGCCGGGTGGTGCCGACTCGGGCAGCGATGAGGGCAGTGGCGGGGCCGGTGTAGGCAGCGTCGACAGGAAGGAACGTTGCCGGGTTCACCAGGGCGACGTAGTCCAGCGCGACATCCGGAACCGCATCGATGGTCGCGTAGGCGGCCGTCAACGCGGCTTCCGGCGACGACGCGGATGCCACGGCCGCATTCAGCGCACGGGACAGGGTCAGCGCCGCCTGCCGTTGGGCGTCCGACAGGTACTGGTTGCGGCTGGAGAGCGCCAGTCCATCGTTCGCGCGCACCGTGTCCACCACCTCGATCTGCACCGGCAGGTTCAGATCGCGCACCATGCGCTGCACGAGGAAGACCTGCTGGGCGTCCTTCTGGCCGAACACAGCGATGGCCGGCTGCACCGCGTTGAGCAGCTTGGCGACGACGGTGAGCATGCCGTCGAAGTGGCCGGGCCGCGACGCTCCATCGAACAGGGTGCCGACCACGCCGGCACTGACCCGGGTCTCCACGTCGCCATTCGGGTACATCTCGGTGACCGTCGGCGCGAACACGTACTGCACGCCGCGATTCTCGAGCGCGGCGACATCCGCATCCAGGGTGCGCGGGTACTTGTCGAGGTCCTCGGTCGGGCCGAACTGCAGCGGGTTGACGAAGATCGAGACCACCACGGTCTCGGCAAGCTCCAGCGCCCGGTCCACGAGCGCGAGATGCCCCTCGTGCAGCGCGCCCATGGTCGGCACGAGCGCGACCGGGCGACCGCCCAGTTCGCTGCGCAGTTCGGCGATGGTCGTGATGACGCGGGTCACAGTCGGTCCTCCGGGGGAATCAGGTCGGGGTCGGATGCCGCGGCCAGCGCGTTGTCGACCGATGAGCGCACCAGGGAACTGAGCACGGACCCGGGCGACTCGACCCCGATGCCGGCCAGCAGCGAGACCGCCTGGCCGATGATCGCGGCCGAGAAGCTCGTCGCCGTCTCCACCGCCTCGGCGTAAGCGGGTCGGTCGGCCTCGGCGACGAGCACCGGTTCGGCTCCCATCTCGACGACGAGTGCCTGGCCGATCGGCTGCACCGGTCCCGGCGCCGTCACCGCGCACCAGCTCTCGCGCAGGCGCACCAGGTCGATGCTGGTCCCGGTGAACGACATCGCGGGGTGCACCGCCAGCGGGATGACCCCGGCCGCGGTGGCCGGGCCAAGCACGCCGTACCCGTAGCGGGCGGAGGTGTGCATCACGAGTTGTCCGGGAATCCAGGAGCCGGTGGCGGCAAGTCCTGCGACGAGGCCCTCCAACTCGGCATCCGGCACCGCAAGGATCACCAGTTCGCTGCGCTCGATGACCTGCGGCACGTCAAGGATCGGTACGCCCGGCAGGATAGCGTCGGCACGTTCGCGGCTCTGCTCCGAGAGCGCGCTGATGCCGGTGAGCGCGTGACCGGCGCCCGCGAGCGCGGCGCCGAGGATCGGTCCGACCCGGCCGGCACCGACGATGCCGACGCCGAGCCGCGCGGAGGGTGCACTCACGCCGTCGGTCCCGGCTGGGGCGGCTGCTGGCCGCCGCCCGGAACGTGCACGGGCGCGGGCGCGTCGAGGGATGCGGGGACGTCGACTGGCGCAGCGACGTCGACCGGCGCTGCCGCGGCCCCGCTCGCACGCCAGCGATGCGTCGTGTCCTGCGCGGCGGACAGGACCGCGGCATCCGCCACCGTCCCGAAGAAATGAAGCGCCTGGTCACGATCGATCGCACCGAGGGTCGGCGTGATCGGACCGGCGACCGTGTGCACATGTATGGCCGCGAGCCGCAGCCAGCGCAGCAGCGGACCCTGGCGTACCGCCACGCTTTGCAGGCGGGCGTGCGGCACGATCACCAGCGAGCGCCAGATCGCGCCCTTCCGCAGCACGAGTTGGCGAGGCAGGATCGCGAACCCGTTCCGGCGCCAGCTGAACCAGCGCAGCACCGCCGCGCGCGGCGGCGAGTTCACGAAGCCGTCATCCCCACCCTTGGAGATCAGCGCCGAGGAGCCGATGCGCGCCTGGTCGAAGTCGGGCATCACCAGGGCGAGCACCCGTCCGACGTCTTCGGCGGTGCCGACCGGAAGAATCGTGGTGTTCGCCTGGCCGGCGGCTCCCTGGGTGGATGAGCGCGAGGCCCGGTTGACCTTGACCTCCCACCAGCCGAGTCCGCGCCAGAGCAGCGACTGGCTGATCTGCACCGAGTGCACGCGCCCCGGAGGGAGGGTTTCGTTGCTCGTCGAGAGCAGCCCGTAGCCGATGCGCACCCCGTCGGGGGTGCCTGCGATCGAATAGCGCAGCGACTTCGTGAACCGCGACACCAGGTAGCTGCCCATACCGAGGATGGCCGGGATCACGCCGAACGCGGCGACGAACTCACCGGACACCAGGATGGCGATCATGGAGCCGATGGTGATCAGGTAGAAGATGATCGCGGTCTCGCTGAGCGCGATCGCACCGGCCAGCCGGCCCGCGTGCATCTTCACCACCGACTCGATGGGTGCGGCGTTCGGGTCGAGTTCAGGGGCAAGCAGCTCCTGCACGCGGCGGTCGATGATGCTGCCGGATGCCTCGGCCCGAGCCTCCGCTGCTGCCTGCTCGGCACGCTGAGTGCCGGACGCGAGCAGCAGGATGTCGCGGCGTAGGTCATCGGCGTTGGTACTGCGAAGGTAGGCGAGCTGCACGTTGGCGTCCTGGCCGGCCTGGTTCACCTCAAGCTTCGCGGCGCCGAACAGGCGGGCGAAGAACGGTCGCACGATGTTGATGCCCTGGATCCGGTCGAGCCTCGCCCGCCGGTTGGTGCGGAAGAGGATGCCGCTGCGCACCTCGACGACCTCGTCGGTGATCCGGAACGTGTGCATCCGCCAGCTGAGGTAGAAGCCGACCACGAAGAGCACCAGCACCAGCGCGACCACGCCCAGCACCATGGGCAGCAGACCCTCGCTGAGCACCCAGTCGATCGGATCCTCGCCCGGTCGCCCGGCGCCGACGAACAGGTCGATCAGTCGCTCACGCAGGTTGGCGATGATGATGCCGAGCATGGCGATGAGCGCGATGCCACCCTTGAGCAACGGCGTCGCCGGGTGCAGCCGGTGCCAGTTTCCGTCAGCAAGCCCGGTGGAATCGTCAAAGACCTGCCTGACCTCACGGCCAGTCGGCTCGGGAAGGGCGTGCGATTCGGTCACAGCCCGGCCCGGCGGCTTTCGGCGAGGGCGACCAGCTGGTCACGCAGGTGCTCCGCGTCGGCCATCGCCAGCCCCGGGATGGTGATCGCGGTGGACGCGGCGGCGGTGACGAACTTGAGCTCCGACAAGCCAACGGCGCGCGCGAGCGGCCCCCGGTTGATGTCCACCAGCTGCATCCGGCCGTAGGGCACGGCGACGAAGCGCTGGAACAGGATGCCGCGGCGATAGACCAGGTCGTCGGCGCGCAGCTGATAGCCGATGGCGCGGACCCGGCGCGGGGTGAGCGCAATCGTGATCAGGAAGATGATCGCCAGCGAGGCGGGCAGCGCCCACAGCCAGACGTTTCCGCTCAGGATGGCAGGCAGGGCGACTGCGCCGACCGCGATGATGCCGAAGATGACGTAGCCGATGACGTCGACGACGATGTACTTCGGCGATACCCGCTGCCAGGTGGTGTCCGACAGCTCGAGGCTTCTTGCGTCAGTCTGGCTCACTGGGTCCTTCTAGAGTCTGGACGCCGCCGGTCCTTGCTCGGGACTGTCGTCGTCAGGCGGGAGGGTGCACATTCGTTCGGCGATCAGTCCGGCGGCGAGCAAAATGGCCGCCCCCACGACTGTGGCGACCGCCATCAGGATCGAGCTTACTCCGGGCACCACCGTGCGGCTCAGCAGGTACACCGTGATTCCGAGGCCGAATCCGGCGAGCAGCGCCCCGGACAGGCTCGAGGCCTTGGCCAGCACCACCGCGCGGGTGGCGTAGAAGGGGTCCACCCGGTTCAGTTCGCGGGTGCGCACCGCCGTGCGCACCGGCCAGGCGATGACGACGACGATCACGCCGATCAACATCAACGCGAGCGGCAGGGTCAGCGGTGGAATCACGACGGGACGTCCGGATGCCGCCAGCCCAGCATCGAGGAACCAACCACCGACGGTCCCGATCACGGCAAGCAGAATCAGCGGGCCGGCGGTCGACGGTCTCACAGGTGTCCTCGCAACTTGGCGAGGACGAACTCCACCCGGCCGCGACCCGAAAGCTCGGCATCCTTGTCGACCTCGAGCCACGGGGCGAGCACGAACTCGCGCTCGTGCGCGTGCGGATGCGGCAGCACCAGGCGCGGAGTGTTGCGGCGCTGGCCACCGAAGTCGACGATGTCGAGGTCGAGGGTGCGGTCCCCCCAGCGTTCCGTGCGCACACGACCATGATGGTCCTCAATCGCGTTCAGGGCGTCGAGGAGCACGTCCGCGTCGAGGTCCGTGTCGATCAGGATGACACCGTTCAGATACGCCGGCCTGCTCTCATCGACCCCGTCCGGGGTGACCGCAGGAGTTTCGATGAAGGAGGAGACCGCGACCAGGTGCACATCGTCGAGCTCGGCGATCTCGCGAACGGCGTGGGTGACGGTGGCCTTACGGTCGCCGAGGTTCGCGCCGACGGCGATGACGGCGCGGGTCACGACCGACTCCGGGAGATGGTCACGGCGACGTCGGTGAACGGCACGGTGAGCGGTGCCTGCGGCTTGTGCACGGTGACGGTGGTGGACTGCACGGCCGGATGGGCGAGCACCACCTCGGCGATCCGCTCGGCGAGGGCTTCGATCAGGTCGACCGGGTCGCGTTCGGCGGCGGCCACCACCTGCTCGGCAAGCTCGCCATAGTTCACGGTGCGCGCCAGGTCGTCGCTGGCCGCTGCGGTGCGCAGATCGAGTTCCGCGGTGACATCGATCACGAAGTCCTGGCCGTCGCGGCGTTCGAAGTCGTACACGCCGTGGTGGCCTCGCGCGACGAGGCCGGTGAGGGTGATCGAGTCGAGGCTCACCGTCGGCGCCCCGCGGTCCACGCCGACGCGACCTCGAGGGCCTTGCGCGTGGATTCGACGTTGTGCACGCGCACGCCCCAGGCTCCGGCCTCGGCCGACAGCGCCGAGATGATCGCCGTCGCGTTGTCCTTGTCGCCGCCGAGGTCTCCGAGGAAGCGCTTGCGGCTTGCGCCGATCAGGATCGGATGGCCGAGCGCGGCGAGTTCGTCGTAGCGGGCGAGCAGCTGCCAGTTGTGCTCGGCCTTCTTCGAGAAGCCGAGTCCCGGATCGATGATCACCCGGGCGGGATCAATGCCCCAGACGATCATCTCGGCCAGGCGCTGTTGCAGCTCGTTCTTCACATCGGTGACGACATCGCCGTACACGGCGAGCTTGTCGAGCGCGCTGGAGTCCTTCTCGCCGAGCAGGCCCCGCCAGTGCATGGCGATGTACGTGGCCTCGTTCCCCGCCATCACCCGGTACATGTCGGGGTCGGCGAGACCACCGGAGACGTCGTTGATGAACTCGGCACCGGCCGCGACGGTCTGCTTCGCGGTTTCGGAGTTCATGGTGTCGACGCTGACCCGGATGCCCTTCTCGGCCAACGCGGTGACCACAGGCAGCACGCGCGCGAGCTCGTCAACCACGCTGACGCGGGGCGCACCGGGCCTGGTCGATTCGCCGCCGACGTCGATGATGTCGGCGCCCTGCTCGGTGAGCTCGAGGGCGTGCGCAATGGCGGCATCCGCGTCAAGGAATTCGCCGCCGTCGCTGAAGGAGTTCGGTGTGACGTTCACAATCCCCATGATCAGGGTGCGCTGGCTTGCCGCGGAGCGGCGCGCGCGCCGGCGACGCACGGTTTTCCGCTCAGCCGTCATCCCGGCCTCCGATCAGGGCCACCACCTCGGCGCGGGAGACCGGGTCGGTGAGCACCCCGCGGCTGGCCATGGTCAACGTCGTGCTCTGGCTTTGCCGGGTGCCGCGCGCGGTGACGCAGCTGTGTCGTGCGTCGAGCACCACCAGCACCCCGCGGGGGGCCAGTCCTTGATCGAGCGCGTCGGCGATCTGCTCGGTCAGGCGTTCCTGCAGCTGCGGGCGGGAGCTGAGCGTTTCGACCACCCGCGGCAGCTTCCCGAGGCCGACTACGCGGTCCCCGGGCAGGTACGCGATGTGGGCGACGCCGATGAACGGCAGCAGGTGGTGTTCGCACATCGATCGGAACTCGATGTCGCGCAACAGCACGAGCTCGCCGGTTTCGTCGCCGACGCCCACCGTGTCGGTGAGGTGCTGCTGCGGGTCGGCGGACACTCCGGCGAAGAAGTCGGCGTAGGCCTCGGCGATCCGTTGCGGCGTCTGGGTGAGGCCCTCGCGGTGCGGGTCTTCACCGATCGCCAGCAACAGTTCGGTGACCGCCGCTTCGATCCGGCCGGTGTCGATCGATGTGGACGTGGGCACGGCGCGCCTACGCCGTGGCGATGCCGGGCGACTTGCGCGGCCGGGGAGTGCGCTTCGGCTTGCTCGGCTCGGAGTCCACACCGCCGTCGACGGCCTCCGGGTCGATCGGGGTCTTCGCCGCGATCGTGATCGGGGGCACGTCAGACACCGGGCGCTTGTCGCTGGACAGCCACTGCGGGCGCTCCGGGAGCTTCCTCACGTCGGCGAAGATCTCTTCCAGCTGCAGGTGGTCGAGCGTCTCCTTCTCCATCAGCTCGGTCGCGAGGCGGTCGAGGATGTCGCGGTTGTCGTTGATGACCTGCCACGCCTCGTCATGCGCCTGGTCGATGAGCACGCGCATCTCGGCGTCGACCGTCTCGGCGATGGTCTCCGAATAGTCACGCGGCTGCTGCATGTCGCGGCCGAGGAACGGCTCGCCGGCACCGTGGCCGAGCTTGATCGAGCCGACCTTGGCGCTCATGCCGTACTCGGTGACCATCCGACGCGCGATCGACGTGGCCTTCTCGATGTCGTTCGAGGCGCCGGTGGTGGGGTCGTGGAAGACGATCTCCTCGGCGACCCGGCCGCCCATCGCGTAGGCGAGCTGGTCGAGCAGCTCGTTGCGGGTGACCGAGTACTTGTCCTCGATCGGGAGCACCATGGTGTAGCCGAGGGCACGGCCGCGGGGCAGGATCGTGATCTTGGTGACCGGGTCGGTGTGCCGCATCGCCGCCGCAGCGAGGGCGTGGCCACCCTCGTGGTAGGCGGTGATGAGCTTCTCTTTGTCGTTCATCACCCGGGTGCGGCGCTGCGGGCCGGCCATCACGCGGTCGACGGCCTCGTCGAGGGCCCGGTTGTCGATGAGCTGCGCGTTGCTGCGGGCGGTGAGCAGCGCGGCCTCGTTCAGCACGTTGGCCAGGTCAGCGCCGGTGAAGCCGGGGGTCTTGCGGGCGAGCACGGCCAGGTCGACGTCGTCGGCCATCGGCTTGCCCTTGGCGTGCACGTCGAGGATCTGCTCGCGGCCCTTGAGGTCCGGGGCATCCACCGCGATCTGCCGGTCGAAGCGGCCGGGACGCAGGAGCGCCGGGTCCAGCACGTCTGGCCGGTTGGTCGCGGCGATCAGGATGACGTTGGTCTTGACGTCGAAGCCGTCCATCTCAACCAGCAGCTGGTTGAGGGTCTGCTCGCGCTCGTCGTTGCCGCCGCCGATGCCGGCGCCGCGGTGGCGGCCGACGGCGTCGATCTCGTCGACGAAGATGATCGCGGGCGCGTTCTCCTTGGCCTGGGTGAACAGGTCACGTACGCGGCTGGCACCGACACCGACGAACATCTCGACGAAGTCCGAACCTGAGATCGAGTAGAACGGCACGCCCGCCTCACCGGCGACCGCGCGAGCGAGCAGGGTCTTACCGGTGCCGGGAGGGCCGTAGAGCAGCACACCCTTGGGGATGCGCGCGCCGACGGCCTGGAACTTCGCGGGTTCCTTGAGGAACTCCTTGATTTCGTTCAGCTCTTCGATGGCCTCGTCGGAGCCCGCGACATCCGCGAAGGTGACCTTCGGGCTCTCCTTCGAGACGAGCTTCGCGCGGGACTTGCCGAACTGCATGACCTTGTTGCCGCCGCCCTGCATCGAGGACAGCAGGAACCAGAAGATCGCGCCGATGATGATGAAGGGGAGCAGGATGCCGAGCAGGCTGAGCACCCAGTTGGTCTGCGGGACTTCGTCATCGAAGTCTGCTCCGGCCGCGGAGTTGACCGCGTCGATGACCTCATCGCCGCGCGGGGCGACGTAGTAGAACTGCACCTGCGTGCCGTTGTCACCGTCGGCCTTGCTGAGGGTCAGGTCGACTCGCTGCTCGCCGTCGACGATGACTGCTTTGTCCACGGTGCTGCCGTCGAGCAGCTCCAGACCTTGCTGCGTAGTGATCTCGCGGAATCCCGAACCACCGATGAGGCTGAAGCCGATCCACACGGCAATCGCCCCGACCAGCACGTAAAGCAGGGGCCCGCGGAAAATACGCTTAAAGTCCATGATCCTGCAAGGTTACAGCCCGGGCGCTGGACGGGCTCTGGATGTTCGCCGTGAGGGGAACGGCGCATTCCGGTGACCCCGGAGCGCCGCGAGCGAAGCGAGTGACGTGTCTCGAAATCCCCGGCGGAGCCTACGAGTACACGTGCGGGGAGAGCACTCCGACGCCGCGCAGGTTGCGGTAGCGCTCGGCGTAATCCAGCCCGTAGCCGACGACGAACTCGTTCGGGATCTCGAAGCCCACGTACTTCACATCGACCTCGACTTTCGCGGCATCCGGCTTGCGCAGCAATGCGCAGATCTCGACCGAGTTCGCGCCGCGGCTTTCGAGGTTGGCGCGCAGCCAGGACAGGGTCAGACCAGAGTCGATGATGTCCTCGACGATTAGCACGTCGCGTCCGGTGAGGTCGGAGTCGAGGTCCTTCAGGATGCGCACCACACCGCTCGACTGCGTGCCGGCGCCGTATGAGGACACTGCCATCCAGTCCATGTCGATGTGCAGCTTCAATTCGCGGGCCAGATCCGCCATCACCATCACCGCGCCCTTCAGCACGCCGACCAGCAGCGGGCGCGTGTCCGCGTAATCCACCTCGATCTGCCGGCTGAGCTCGGCGATCTTGTCGTTGATCTGCTGCTCGGTGACGAGCACCTTGGTCAAGTCGGCCGAAACGTCGGTGAGTTCCATGGGTCCTATTCCGCGAGGTCTTATCCGGTTGCGCGCGCTGCCGTGAAGACGATCAGTCCGTCCGCACGTTCCACTCTAATGCCGGGCAGATCAAGGGGTCCCTGCCCGTGCCAGTCGGTGACCAGGCGCGCGACTTCGAGGGTGTGTGCCCGGCTGAGAGACAGGTGGAACTCGCTCTGCACGGCCAACCTGATCAGCCGATGCCGGAGCGCAGGCGGGTTCGCGGCGAGCGCGCCGACCGGTAGGGAGATGCCGGCTTCGGCAACCTCGGCGAGTTCCTCGGCAACCTCTTCGGCGAAGTGGTCGAGCGCCGCGGCATCCTCGCGCAGCTGCTCGGCGGTGCGGACGAGCGCCTCGGCGATGCCTGGGCCGAGCTCGTCCTCGAGCAGCGGCAGCACCCGCTCGCGCACCCGCACCCGCGTGTACGCGTGCTCGGAGTTGTGCGGGTCGGTCCAGTAGTCCAGCCCGGAGTCATCGCAGAACTGCGCGGTCGTCACCCGGCGGATCCCGAGCAGCGGCCGCAGGAAGAGCAGTTCACGTTCCCCTGCGCCGGGTGCGCGGGACGTCGTGTTCACCAGACCGTCGGGCAGCTCGATGCGCCAGTCGTTCGCGGATGCCGCCGGGACCGGCACCGCGAGCGATGCCGCCATGCCCTGCAGGCTGGTCGCACCACTGCCCCGCGCAAGTCCAAGCAGCACGGTTTCTGCCTGGTCGTCGAGCGTGTGGCCGAGCAGGACCGCGGTCGCCCCGTGCTGAACAGCGGCAACGGTCAGCTCGTCGTACCTCGCGGTGCGGGCGGCGGCCTCGGGCCCGCCCTCGCGGCCCACCATTACTCGGCTGATCTGCACCGGGTCGAGCCCGAGCTGGGTGGCCTGGCGGGCGGCGCGGGCAGCGACATCCGCGGACCCTTCCTGCAGCCCATGGTCGACGATCACCGCCCCCGCCCTGAACCCCGCGCGCGGCGCCTCGAAGGCGGTCGCCGCCGCGAGGGCGAGCGAGTCGGCCCCACCGCTCAGTGCGACGAGCACGAGTGGCAGACCCGACGCTTCTCCGCGTGAGAATGCTGGTCGCCCGCCGCCCGGACTAGCGTTTTCGGCTAACTCAGAAGAGAGGGTGGCTCGGACGGCACGGCGCACGTCGGCGATGGCGGGGGTCAGCCGGGGGCGGCGGGGCCCGGACTCAGGCGGCGCAGAGTGCATCCGATAACGTTATTGCAGCTATCACCAGACTTGAGGAGTACGCCCTATGGCCGCTTACGACGCCGTCATCGAAATCCCCCGCGGGAGCCGCAACAAGTACGAAGTCGACCACGAGACCGGCCGTGTCTACCTCGACCGGGTGCTCTACACGACCTTCGTCTACCCCACTGACTACGGCTATTTCGAGAACACTCTCGGCCTCGACGGCGACCCGGTGGACGTGCTCGTGCTCACCTCGTACCCGCTGTTCCCGGGCGTCGGCGTGAAGGCGCGACCGGTCGGTGTGTTCAACATGACCGACGACGGCGGTTCCGACGCGAAGGTCATCGCGGTTCCCGCTGGCGACCCGCGCTGGGATTACATCCAGGATGTCGCGGACATTCCTGAGTACACCCGCAAGGAGATCGAGCACTTCTTCGAGCACTACAAGGACCTCGAGCCCGGCAAGTGGGTCAAGACCGAGGGCTGGGGTGACGCGGCCGAGGCCGACCAGATCGTGCGCGACGGCATTGAGAAGCTCAAGGCGGAAGGGCACTAGTCCTTCGGCTTGCCGCTAGCGAAACGGCCCCGCGCTCCCGAAATCTTGGGAGCGCGGGGCCGTTTCTGTAGCGCCAAGCGCTGGGAGCAACCGGTTCGGCCGGCGGGGTCGTGCCGCTGAACCAGCGGGCAGGCCGCTGGCTCAGCCGGTCGGGCGGCCGACGTAGGGCTTGAGTTCTCCGTAGCGGACGTTGGCGATGCGCACCGGGACTCCGCGGCGCGGAGCCTCGATCATCTGCCCGCCGCCGATGTACATGGTCACGTGGTAGAAACCCTGGCTGCCCGAGTAGAAGAGCAGGTCACCGGGCTGCATCTGGTTGTACGGCACGAGCAGTCCGCGCGCGGCCATGGTGTTGTACTGGCTGCTGACCAAGTGCGCGCCGATATGGATGCCAGCTGCCGCGTAGGCCGCCTTGGTGAGGCCGGAGCAGTCCCAGACATCCGGACCGGCGCCGCCCAGTTGGTACATCTTGCCGAGTTGCGCCTTGGCGAACGCGATCGCGGTCTGCACTGCGCCCTGGTTCGGCTGCGGAACCGGGTTCGGCGCAGGTGTCGGCGCGGGAGCCGGTGCCGGAGCCGGCGCTGGATTGGAGGGTGCCGGGTTCGACGGGGCCGGGTCGGCCGGGTCGGTCGGAGTCGGCGCAGGTGCTGGCGCTGGGGCAGGAGCCGGCTCGGGCGCAGGGGCGGGGGCCGGCTGTTGCAGCACCGGCGGCACGGGCGGCGGAGATCCGGCGGCCTGCCGGCGTTCCCATTCCAGCCCTTCGTAGTACTCGCGCTCGGTTGCGGCGCTCGTTCCCCGCAGCGCGGCCAGTTGCGCGAACAACTCGTCGCGCACGGTGCCGTGCGTGGCGACGTTCGCGACCGAGGTATCGGCGCTCGCCTGCGCCTCGGCGAACACCTGCTCGGCCGAGGCGGCGATCTCGTCACGCTCGGTCTGTGCCGCTTCCGCCTGTTCGGCGAGGGAATCCGCGAGGTGACGGTCGGCGATCGCGGAATCGTACAGCGACGCCGACTGCCGGGTGAGCTTCGAGGCGGTGCCAAGACTGCGCAGCAGGTCGTTGCCAGCGCCGCCAGTCACCAGTGCGAGGGTGACGTCGCCGCCGCCGGTGCGGGCCATGCTTGCCACCAGAGCGCCGACCTGACGGGCGGATGCCGCAGCCTGCGCGGCTGCGGTCTCGGCGGCTTTCTGCAGGCGTTCTGCCTTGGCGGTGGCCTCGTCGAGGGCGATTCGTGCGGCGTTGTACTCTTCACCGTGCACCAGCGCGGCCTTGCCGAGCTCGGCGGACTCGTCGCTGAGGGTGGCGAGCAGCGCTTCAATTTCGGCGACCTTGGCCTGAGCTGTGGCTTCGCTCGAGCGTGCTGCTTCCACTTCTTCCCAGGTCGGGAAGTCCGGAGCTGCGTAGGCAGCACCACTCGTGCCGACGGTGACCCCGAGGGTACCGGCGAGCAGGAGGGCTAGTGAGCCTGAGGTGCGGCGAGGGCGGGGCATCCGAAACCCTTACCTGCCCGCTGAAGTGTCAGCCAACGGGGACCCCCTTGGCCCGCACGAAGTCAAGCGGGTCGATCGGCACATTGTTGCGGCGAATCTCGAAGTGCAGGTGGTTGCCGGTGGACGGGCCGGTGCTGCCCATCAGGCCAACGAGCTGGCCGGCGCCCACGTGCTGCCCGTGCGAGACCCGCAGGCCGCCGTTCAGGATGTGCGCGTAGATGCTCGACATGCCGTTGCCGTGGTCGATCTTGACGTAGTTGCCGAAGCCACTGCTGTAGCCCGAGTAGATCACTCGGCCGGCGGACGTGGCGTAGATCGGGGTGCCGCCGCCGTTCGAGACATCCTGGCCGTTGTGCATGCGCATGTAGTTGTAAATCGGATGCAGCCGCATGCCGTAGCCACTGCGAAGGGTCCCGGCGGCGGGCCAGGCCCAGCCGTTCACTACCTGACCGGAGGCGACGCTGCCGCCGCCGCTGTGCGAAGTGCCCCCAGCTGCCGCAGCAGCCGCAGCAGCCGCAGCAGCCGCAGCTGCACGCCGCTGCCGTTCCTGCTCTTCACGAACGCGCACGCCCTCGGCGAACCCGGCCTCAGTCACTTCCTCAGTCGCCTCAAGTGCCCGACGCTGCTCCTCGAGGACGATCCGATGCTCTTCCTGCTCGGCGAGCGCGGCTTGGGCGGCGTCGTAGGCGACCTGCGCGGCCGCCATTGCCTCCTCGGCCTCGACCCGCAGACGCTCGCGCTCCTCGGCGGCGACGTCAGCTTGATCGGTGAGCGCCTGGGCGGAGTTCATATCCTGCAGAGCCTTGGAGTAGAGGCCCTCGGACTGCTCGGTCAGCTTGCTGGCGTAACCAAGTTTCGACAGCAGGGTGTCGGCCTCGCCGGCGTTGACGAAGAGATTCGCGCTGAGATCGCTGCCTCCTTGGCGAGCGAGTTGGGCGACCATCTGGCCGGCTTGCAGCCGGGACTCTTCGGCAACGGTGTGCGCGGCATCCGCCTGGGACTGCAGGCTCTCGGCCTTCTGCGCAGCCTCAACGAAGGCGGCGTCGGCTGCTTCGAAGACGTCCGCCGCCGCCCGGGCTTCGGCTTCCTTGGTCTCGACGTTGACCTGCAGCTGCACCAGCAGGTCGTCGATGCGCTTGATCTCGGCTTGCTTGGCTGCGGTGTTCGCGCGCGCCTTTTTGACGTCATCCCACGTCGGGTAGTTCAGCGCATAGGCGGCAGGCGCAGGGGCGCCGAGCGTGATGGTGCCGGTCGTGGCGATGCCAACGGCGATCGCCAATGCGATCATTCGGCTCCGGCGCACACGTCGAGATGACGCCCGCTCCCCCCAGCTGGTGTCCGTCGTGCGCAATCGGTCCCCTTTTATAACGCCAGTCACATCCGTAACGCCGTTAACAGTAACAACGTTCGGCAAAGTTTCAACAACTACTTGAACCTAACCACGGAGAACGGTTTTAGGCCGCTCATTTCGGGGGCGTTTTGGGGGCGCGGCGTGGGTTCGGATCGCTCGGTTTTGCATTTCCCGAGCGTCCACGTATGCTTGTCCCTCGGTAAAGCTATGAGGTTCTGAACCGCATGGCCCCATCGTTTAGTGGCCTAGGACACCGCCCTTTCACGGCGGCAGCACGGGTTCGAATCCCGTTGGGGTCACCAAACCAGAATTAAATAGCAAGGCCCTGTAGCGCAGTTGGTTAGCGTGCCGCCCTGTCACGGCGGAGGTCGCGGGTTCAAGTCCCGTCAGGGTCGCTCAGGCGACGAGCCCCTCTCGAGGGGCTCTTCTCCTAATAGGGGGCAGAGTCCCTCTGGCTCTGTAGCTCAGTTGGTAGAGCGTTCGACTGAAAATCGAAAGGTCACCGGATCGATGCCGGTCGGAGCCACCAATGAAACCCCCGAGAAATCGGGGGTTTTTTGCGATTCAGGATGCTGCGAATCGCAAGACCGCCTCGACGACGGCGACCGGGAATGCGCGCAGTTGATTCAGATCAACCCACTCGTCGATCGCGTGCAGTCCCCCACCTGCTGGCCCGCAGACGACGGTCGGGACGCCGGCCTCATCCCACAGCGCCGCCTCCATCCAGTACGGAAACCCTCGTCGCCTGGGTTTCGATGCGCCGGCGTCGACGAGTGATTCGGCGAGGTGGACGCTCAACTCCTGTGCCGCACCGTCGGTCGCCAATTGCCACGCCGACCGTCGGATGAGCGACCGAGCCGATGCACTCATCCCGGCCGGTAGCTCGAGCGAGGCGAGGATCGCGTTCACCTCCTCGTACCCGGCATCTGCCGACTCGGAGGGCAGCGTGCGCCGTTCGACCAGGATTTCGGCCGACGCCGCGATGGTGAACGGCGCAGACCCGGCGCGGACCACGGTCGCCATCAGCGAGCCGCGATCGAGTTGCGGGTCCGGGGTGATCCGCTGAAGTTCGCGGTCACGCTCGGCGATGGCCGACAGCGTGTGCGCTACGACCGGGATGACGTCGAGTCCCTCATGCGGCTGAGAGGAATGCGATGCACGGCCCGTCAACTCGACCCGGACAACCTCGTAGCCCCGGTGAGCTTCCGCAATGTCGAGCCAGGTGGGCTCAGCGATGAGGCACACGTCGGGACGGCCTGCGATCCGCTCGAGCTCCGCGAGAACGGCCGTCGCTCCGATGCTTGCATCCTCCTCGTCAGATACGAGCGCGACGATCTGCCGGCCTGGTGCGTCCAACGCGGCGAGCTCCTCGGCAGCGACAACCAGGCCGGCGACCCCGCCCTTCATGTCGCTGGCGCCGCGACCGTACAGCCGGTCGCCGTCGACCCGCGGGACGAACGGCTCAGCCATCCCGTCGACGGGAACCGTGTCCAGGTGACCGTTCAGCACCACGGACCGTCCGGGCCGTGAGCCGTCACGAATCGCCACCACGTTCGGGCGACGGGGATCGGATGAGGGGATGCGCTGCACGGCGAACCCGGCCATGGCGAGCCGGCCAGCTACGACGTCGGCGATCCGTTCCTCACCGGGGGCTCCAGGCGCCAGGCTCGGGCTGACTGAGTCGATGGCGATGAGCTCCGACGTCAGTTCGACGGCGCGATCCCCGAGGTCATTCATTGACACAGGGGCTAACGTACCGAGCCCGGCGCCCTGTCCTGCGCACGACCCGCGCCGCGGCACGCGACTTATCGTCCGCTGGTGATCGCCTGCCGGATGCGAGACGGTTTCCATGTTTGTTCAGGTCATTCGCGGAAGTAGCCTGCGAGCATGCGCACGGCGAAGCCGCGGATCGCAGCAGTCGACCAGGCGAATCTGGTGCTCGACCACACGGGCCAGGTGAATGTGTTCCTCGTGGCCGGTCTGCTCGCGAACGAGGGGTTCGTCGGCGCGGACGGCGCCGTGGACATGGCACGTCTTCGCACAGCGGTCGGCGAGCGGATCGCGTCACGCCCCCAGCTGAGCAAGCTGTCGGTGGTAGTCGGGCGCGGGCACCATTGGGCAGAGGCGACGCCCGATCTTCGGCACCACATTCGCATTACGGAGGCGGTCGATGGCGTCGAGGGACTCGAGCGCCTCTGCGGGGAGTTGATGAGCGCACCGCTGCCACGGGATCGACCGATGTGGGAACTTCTACTCGTGCCCGGCACAGGTGTCGGTCGAATCGCGGTGGTGCTGCGCATCCATCACGCGATCGCCGACGGGATGGCGGCCGTCGCGATCGTGCGACAGCTGTTCGAATCAGAGGCGGAAAGCCGGATGCCAGCGCCCGAGCCGGTCGTCACTGAACTCCCACGGCCGCAGCAACCCACCACTCACCGGAACCTGCGGCGCACCCTCGGCAAGTTTGCCTTCGGGTTGTCGCGCATGCGGATGACCCTCAGCGGCCGGGAGGTCGCAGAGACCGTGTTGCTCGGTGAGCGCAGCCCGCGCCGAGGAGTTGCGTTCCTGACCGCTGACCTCGCCGCGCTCGAGACGAGGGCACGATCGCTCGGTGCCACCGTGAATGACGCTCTCCTTGCTGCTGTCGCGGCCGGTTACCGAGCGGCGCTGCCCGCCGCCCACGAGGAGCTCCCGGCCTGGTTGCCCGTCTCGGTTCCGGTGGCACTGCAGCGGCACGGGACATCCGGAAACCAGGTGGGCGTCATGCTTGTGCCGCTGCCGCTGGGCGAACCTCAGCCAGACGAGCGCCTCCGGTTGATCGCCAAGCAGACTCAGGCGGAGAAGGTTCGCGCACGGGAGCAGGGCACGCTCGAATTCATGCGCGGCCCGCTCGGCGCGCGCATCATGGACCGGGTCGCACACCGGCAACACCTCGTCGCCGGCTTCGTCACCAACGTTCCAGGGCCGGGCGAAACCCTCCGCCTCGCGGGAGCACGAATCGTCGCAATCTGGCCGGTGGCCGTGCTCGCTGCCAACGTTCGGCTCGGGGTGGCAGCTGTCTCCTACTCCGGTCGGTTGTATCTCGGCATCCACTTCGACGCCGCGAACGTGCCCGGCGCGGAGTTCACGCAGGCCGTGACCGACGAGCTCAGGCGCCTCGGCGCGTGACGGTGGCTTAGCGCCGGCTCATTGCCCCATGCCCGCGTCGCGAGCCCGAGCGACCGCTTCGGCCCGTCCCGCCACGTGCAGCTTGGCGAAGACGTTCGACACGTGGTTGCGAACGGTCTTGTCGCTGACGAACAGTCTCCTGGCCACTTCGGCGTTGGTGAGTCCGCGGGCGACCAGGTCGAGCACCTCCCGCTCTCGCTCGGTCAGCTCGGGAAACGGCGCCGATTCGATCGATCGCCCGGTCGAGAAGTAGGCGAGCACCCGCCCGGCGATCGCGGACGAGAACGCCACCTCGCCATGCGCCGCGGCGGTGATCGCCCGCCCGATCTCTGCACGATCGGCACCCTTGAGCAGGTAACCGCGCGCGCCAGCCCGCATCGCCGAGAAGACCGACTCGTCTCCCTCGAGCATGGTGACCACCAGAACCGCAATCCCCGGGTCGGCTGCGACGATCTGCCGGGTCGCGTCGGCGCCGCCGAGCGTCGGCATGTTCAGGTCCATCAGCACGACGTCTGGCCGGAATTCAAGCGCCGCCGCAACCGCCTCAGCACCATCAGCGGCCTGGGCGACCACCTCGGTACCCGGCATCGCGTCCACCGCAGCAGCGAGTCCTTCGCGGTAGAGCGGGTGGTCATCCGCGATCAGCACCCGCACGCTCATGTCGCCGTCACCCCCACCCGGTCGATGTCGACAGCCGGGACGTCGGGCTCAGAGGTGATCGGGATGCGTGCCCGCACGCTCGTCCCGATGGCCTGCGACGACACCGTCAACTCCCCACCGAGTTCCTCGGCCCGCTCCCGCATCGAGCGGAGACCGATTCCGGGCACGTGATCGTCGGGCAACCCGACGCCGTCATCCGTCACACTGACGCTCAGAGTCTGCTCGTCCACCGTCAGATCCACCTGGATTATCGACGCTCGCGCGTGACGAACCGCGTTCGTGACCGCCTCGGCGGTGATGCGGTAGACCGCCACCTCAACCGCAGCCGAAAGCTCGGGAAGCTCAGGGATGCGCGCCTGCACCGGGGTACCGGAGGTCGACATCCTGACGGCGAGTTCACGCAACGACACCGTCAAGCCGAAATCGTCAAGGGTCGGCGGGCGAAGCTCGTGCACCAGCGCCCGGACATCCGCGACCGCGGAATTCAGCCTCGGCACCAGCTTCCCCAGCATCTGCGCCGCGGCCTGAGGCTGATCCGCAGCCAGGTCGCGGGCGAGTTCGGCCTGGAGGGCGAGTGCGGCGAGCGCCGGGCCGATGTCGTCGTGCAGGTCGCGGCGCAGTCGCCGCCGCTCTTCCTCCCTGGCGACAACCACCGACTCTCGGGCGCGGTGGGCATCGTGGGCAAGCAACACCGTGTGCGCGGCAACCGCCGCCTGCGCTGCCAGCCGTGAGAGCACCACGAGGTCCGACTCGCTCAGGCCGCCGCGGCGCGACACCGAGAGCTCGCCCGTTGAGTACCCGGCGTGGCTCAGCTGCACGGTCGTGGCGCTGCCGGCGTCCAATCTGCCGAAGGAGGCACTTGTTCCATCCACCAGCACCAGCCGGGCGCCATCGAGGTGAAGCGAGCGAGTGACCTGCTCGACCACGGCCGGCAGCACTCGTGCAGAGATTTCGCCTGGATCGGATGCCGCGGCCAGCCGGTCGCCCAGCCGTGCCAGCGCGATATGCGGCTCATCGGCCTCGCCATGCACGATGAGGTTCACCCTGCGTTGAAGCCGAGCGTGCAGCGGCAGAACACCGAGCGCTGCTAGCGCGGTGGCGATGACGGGGACACCGGTCCAATCTCCCAGTGCGGAGCCGAGCAGCCACACTGCTCCCAGATAGATCCCGATCACCGCAACGGAGAGCACGACGTAGACGATCGACCTCGAGATCACGACGTCGATCTCCCAGAGGCCGTGCCGAAGCACCGCGACGGCGATGCTCAGCGGAACCGGCAGCATTGCGAGCGCCACGACGACTTCTCCCAGGGGCATCGGGAGCACCTGCGCGATCGCGGCAAGGCCCACCGTTGACGCGACGCCAAGCACCACCCACTTGAGCTGCTGCCGCTCCACGCCGCTGGACCGGCGCCAACGCCCAGCAAGCGACAGTGCCGCCACCACTGTCGCCACGATGAGCACCGCCACCGTCACCGCGATCACCACAGGCTCAGCGGCGACGGATAGCCCGAAGGGATTCCGCGCATCGAGGTGAGGGTGCGGGTAGTCCTGCCGGTCGTAGGGTGTCGTCGCCCACAGAGCCGAGACGAGGACGACAGCCACGATGGACAGCCACAGTGCCGGCATCCGCAGCGGGGCGATCGCGCGCGGCAACAGGTGCGGCAGCACGGTCAGGATCACCGCGTACGCCGGCGCCCAGAGCCAGGACCCGACCCACAACGCGGCGGCGGCCGGCGGGCCTTCGCCAAGCCACGCCGCTTCCCGGGCAAGGAGCGCGATGCCGCCGGTCAGGCCGATGAACGCCGCAGCATGCCGGATCCAGGCCGCCTTGCTGTGGCGCAGCAGGATCGCCACCGCGCCATACGCCACCGCGATCGATAGCCCCATGAGCCAGAAGGACGGGCTCTGGGCTCGCCCAGCCGCGTCATTCACGGCATGCAGCATGGCACCGCCGAGGGCAGCGAGGATCGCAACCGCGCCAGCCACTGCCGCTCCCATAAGCCTGATTATTCCGCGAGAAGGGCTCAGGGTCACGGGACAGGAAGTCCCGAGTCAAATCAGGACCAGAACCCCTGCCCCGTGGGACCGCGCCCGCGGCACCGTTGGGGCCATGAACACACAGAACATCACCTCAGATTCCCGATCCGTCGAAACCCGTCCGGCCACGACTCGCCTGCCCGCCACTGTGATCGTGGCAGCGGTGCTGACCGTCCTCGTTGCTGCGGTGGGCACCTACGGCGCCGTGTACTTCTCCGGGTTGGACGGCTATGACCCGATCGACGCCACCTTCATCTCCGTCTACGGCTATTTCTCGGTCGTGGGCGCCGGGGCTGCGATCGCCCAAGTGCGGGGCAGCAGGATCGGCCGCGCCGGGGTCATCATGTGGGCCATCTGGATGCTCGTCTTCACGATGGTCAAGATCGTCACCATCCTCGAGACCGAAGCCATCCCGTTCGGCGTCGTCGCACTCGTTGTGCTCGCCCTCACGCTCGCCTCGCCTACCCGACGCTTCATCGACGCTCACAACACGCCGGCACGCCACTGACCGCCCGTCCGTTGGGCGAGCGTGTCGCTTGGCGCTAGCGTTTCGGCTCCACGCCAGCGGAATTCTGCGCGCTGAAGGCCGAAACACTGGCGGCAGTGGATGCGACACGTTCGACCAGCGGATGGTCCGCTCAATGCATTCACCCGGAAACGGGCGTTCAATGGGCGCAGTTTCGTGAGGACCGCCGGAGCCTGACGCCGGAACGGAGGGCGGTGACATCCGATGGGTGCAGCATTCCTCTGGGGCGCCATCGCCGCGTCGTCGCTGATCATCGGCGCACTGCTCGCGTTGTGGGTGAATCTGTCCTATCGCCTGATCGGGCTGATCATGGCGTTCGGTTCCGGCGCACTGATCAGCGCCGTCGCCTTCGACCTGGTCGAGGATGCCACCGAGCTGGCGACGGGGTTCGGCTGGGCCGCCGTCGGACTGTTTGCGGGCTGCTTCGTGTTCTTCGGCGGCGACTGGCTGATCGATCGGCTCGGCGGCGGCGACCGCAAGAACAAGACCGGCCTGCAGTCGACGGGGTCCCCGCTGGCGATCGTGCTGGGCACCGTGCTCGACGGTATTCCCGAGTCCGCCGTGATCGGCCTGACGATCTTCCAGGGCGGCGAGGTGGGCTTCGCCTATCTGGCCGCGGTCTTCCTCTCCAACCTGCCGGAATCGATCTCGTCGACGACGGGTCTGGTGGCGGGCGGCTGGAAACGCGGGCACGTGCTCTGGATGTGGGTGGGAATCGCCGCCGTGTCGGCGCTGTCCTCGCTGGGCGGCTTCGTGCTGTTTCAGGATGCCCCGCCAGACACCATCGCGTTCGTGCTGGCATTCGCGGCCGGGGCCATTCTCACCATGCTTGCCGACACGATGATGCCCGAGGCGTTCGAACACGGCGGGAAGCTTGTCGGCGTTGTCGCCACCGTCGGGTTCGCCGTGGCTTACGGACTGCACATCATCGCCTGACAATCGCGACGACTTTGGCTCTAGCGGGTTCTGCCCCCGCGCCCTACTCTTTCTCCATGACAGGGAACCCGAACCTGATCAGCTCCTCCGTCGCCGCCACTGCCGATGTCGCTGCCAGCGCCGATATCGCCGCCACCGCCGATGTGGATGACCGAGCCATCATCGGCGACAAGGTCAAGATCTGGCACCTCGCCCAAGTACGCGAGCACGCCCGCGTCGGCCCCGGCTGCACGCTGGGCCGAGGCGCCTACGTGGGACCCGGTGTCGTGCTCGGCACCAACTGCAAGGTGCAGAACTACGCACTCGTCTACGAACCTGCGGTCCTCGAGGACGGTGTCTTCATCGGCCCGGCCGTCGTCTTCACCAACGACGTCTACCCGCGAGCGGTCAACGTGGACGGTTCGCTGAAGAGTGCGGATGACTGGACCCCCGTCGGCGTAACCGTGAGGACCGGGGCATCCATCGGCGCCCGCGCCGTCTGCATCGCACCGGTCACCATCGGCGAATGGGCCCTCGTCGCCGCTGGCTCGGTGGTCACCCGCGATGTGCCCGCGTTCGCGATCGTCGCGGGCGTGCCCGCACGCCGGGTGGGCTGGGTCGGGCGGGCGGGCGTTGCGCTCGTGCCGCAGCCGGATGCCACGTACCGCTGCCCGAAAACCGACGAACTCTATCGGGAAGACGACGGCGTCCTGGCGCTGGTGTGATCATGACCAGACGACGCCTCCTCTTCACCATCCTCGGAGTGCTCGCGGCGGCAGCGCTGATCACGGTCGTGCTGGTCAACCTGGGTGGCGCACCGGCCGCCACCCCGGCCACCCAGGCAACGCCGAGCCCGACGCCGACCGCGGGCCCGGGCCGCGAAGCGCGCAGCGACCCGCCCGGCGACACGGAGACCAAAGCCGATACCGACGGCAAGATTCCCGGCGAGACGACGCTCCCACGACCGCCAGCCGACGATCGCCCGCCGCTCGTGCAGCAACCGCTGCCGCCATCGGGCAGCGCACAGGGCGAACTGGTGGCGGGCTTCCCGTCCGACCTGCTGCCGATCGCGACCGAGGATGCCGTGGCCCGCAGCTCGGTGACCACCGAGGGTAACCACATGCAGGCGGGGGTCGAAGCCAGCTCACCGCGCTCCGCGACCGAGGTGATCGCCTACTATCAGGCCACCTACGCCACCCTTGGTCTTGCAGCCCGCGAGATCGAAGCCGTCAGCGGATCCACCGCTTACGCCTTCGCCCGGGGCGACAACACCATCACGCTGACCGTTGTTCCCGCCACCTCGGGCAGCACCTTCACCCTGTTCGGCGCGTTCCGGGCCGGGTGACCCGTGTACATTTCGCTGCGCAACTCCCCCGAGAATGCGACCACGCCCCGGGCCAGCACCACCGCCCGAGTGTCCTCCGTCGTCATCACGCTCGGGATCGTGAGCATGCTGACCGACATCTCGTCGGAGTCGGTCTCCGCGATCCTGCCGCTGTACGTCACCGGCGTGCTCGGCCTGACGACGATCGCCTATGGCTTCCTTGATGGCCTCTACCAGGGGGTCAGCGCGCTCGTGCGAATCGCTGCGGGCTGGGCTTCCGACACCGGCGGACATCCGAAATGGGTGGCCATGCTCGGTTACGGTCTCTCCGCCATCGCGCGCGTCGGCTTTCTGTTCGCCTCCGGGTTCGGCGCGCTGACCGCCGTGATCACCGCCGACCGGATCGGCAAAGGCATCCGCACCGCCCCGCGAGACGCCATGATCAGCGAGGCCTCTGAGCGGCAGAATCTCGGCCGCTCGTTCGGCGTGCACCGCATGCTCGACACCGTCGGCGCAGCGATCGGCCCGCTGCTGGCCTTCGTCATCCTGCTGGTGATCCCGGGCGGCTACAGCACGGTCTTCGTGGTCTCGCTGGCGTTCGCCGTGCTCGGTGTGGCCGTTCTGGGGCTGATGGTGCCCGGCCGAGCCCGATCCAGGCCGGCAGCCACCGACCGCCGCCCCCGCTTCCGTTGGAGCCAGCTGCGCGATCCCCGGCTGCGTCGACTGCTGGTGGCCGCCGGGCTGTTCGGCCTGCTGGCCATCGGTGACGGGTTCATCTACCTGCTGCTCGCGAGCCGTGGAGCGTTCGCCGCCGAGTGGTTCCCGCTGTTCTACGTCGGCACGAACGTCGCCTTCCTGGCCCTCGCGATTCCGTTCGGGCGTCTGGCCGACCGCCTCGGCCGCGCTCGCATCTTCGTCGTCGGCCAGCTGCTGCTGCTGGCCGCGTACGTGGCCGCCGCCGTCCCGGTCAGCGGCCCGGTGATCGCGATCACCTGCCTGCTGCTGCTCGGTGGCTTCTACGCGGCCACCGACGGCATCCTCGCCGCCCTGGCCGCAGAGTTCACGCCGCCGGAGGCCGTGGCCACCGGCATCGCAGCCGCCCAGACCGTGGTCGCGGTGGCCCGCCTGATCGCTGCGACCGGCTTCGGTGTGCTCTGGTACGCGTTCGGCCGGGAACCCGCCGTGATCGTCGCATCGCTCGCCCTCGCCCTGGTCATTCCGGTCGGCGCCGCCCTGCTGCTGCGCGGCAGCCGTACCGCGCCGGAGGCACCATGAACCCCCGGCGTCGTATTGCCCTGCTCGCCGCGATCGCCGCGGTCGTCCTGGTCGGCGCGACGCTGTACGGCGTTCTCCAGTGGCAGCGGATGCAGCAGCCACCGTCCGTCGCCAGCACGGTGGCTGTCGCCACCGGCCCGGAGCTCGAGGGCGCCCGCATCGTCTTTCGCAACACCGCGAGCGGTGAGGGCTACGGGCACGTCGCCGCGGTGCCGCTGAACAATCCGGGCGCACCCCGCTCGGTCGGCGACATGGTCTGCGACCGCGTGGATGCGACATCCGCTGCCACAATCTGCCTGCGCACCAAGCGCGGCATCGTCACCACGTTCGAAGCCGAGCTCTACACCGACCAGGCACTGGCCCGCAGTTGGCCCCTCGCCGGAATCCCCAGCCGCACCCGCCTCTCGTCGGATGGTGAACTGGTTGCCACCACGTCGTTCGTGACCGGGCATTCCTACGCGGCGGTGGGCTTCTCGACGGAGACGGTGGTGACGGATGCCTCGGGCGCAAGCCATGGCAACCTCGAAGAGTTCACGCTCAGCGTCGACGGCGCCCCGCTGTTCGCGATCGACCGGAACCTGTGGGGCGTGACCTTCGCCGACGACGGGAACACCTTCTACGCGACGGCCGCCTCGGGTGGACGCACCTGGCTGGTCGAGGGTGACCTCGAGCGCCGCACGCTGACCGCGGTCAGAGAGGGCGCGGAATGCCCGTCCCTGTCCCCGGACGGCACCCGTGTCGCCTACAAGAAGAACGTCGGAACCGGCTCGGAAGCGCGCTGGAGCATTGCCGTCTATGACTTCGCCACCGGCGAGGAGACGCTGCTGCCGGTGGAGACCGTCGACGATCAGGTCGAGTGGCTCGATGACGACACCCTGCTCTTCGGCCTCGCCCGCGCCGACACCCCGGGGGACAGCGACATCTGGGCGGTGACCGCGGATGGCGGAAGCGAACCCCGGCTGTTGATCGAACACGCCTGGTCACCGGCGGTGATCCCATGAACCCGTGGCACCCGTTCGGGGGTGATGCGCCGAAGAGTTGACGCGATACTCTCCTACCGAACACACATGAGGGGCTCGAGCCGTCGACGGCGCCAAGCGTCAGCTCGCGACCTGGGCTCTCCAGGGATGACTCCCTACCCGACCCCATACCTGTAGACCCGAAATGCAGGCCATGTCCAGTGATTCCGTTCGCCTACCCGACCCCAAAACTCACCGCGCCTCAGCCCGTGCCAAGGCCCTGATCCCGCTCGCGGTGCGCGGGCTCGCCGCCTCCTACGTGCCCGACACCGCCGAGTTCGTGCAGACCATGCGGTTGCACCGAACCGACGGCAGCCTGCGCCAGGAAGGCAGAAGCCTCCGGTATGCGGCGATCGCCGCTCTCGGACTCGCCCGCGCCGGGCGCGCCGCCAGCGATGACGTCCTGCGCGGCCCCACCCTCGAAGAGTTCACCCGCACGGTGGCCAGGCGTGCCCTCGATCATCCCGACCCCGGAGCGGTCGCGCTCGCTGCCTGGGCGGTCGCCGAGGTGCTCGAGGATCCCCACACTCCTCTGCTTGACCGGCTGCTCGCCATCCTCACCAGCGAGCATCCACTCGCGACCGTCGACACCGCGTGGATGCTGACCGCCGCGGTCGCCGCCGGCCGCGACGACCTCTCCGTGGTGGCGCGCGCCCGGCTGCTCGATGCCCAGGGCACCGACGGCATCTTCCCGCACGCGATCCCGGCACGCTCACTCGGCCGATGGCGAAGCCATGTCGGCAGCTTCGCCGATCAGGTGTACCCGATCCAGGCCCTGGCCCGCTTCGCGGGCAGGAACGCGGATGCCGCCGCCCTCGCCGCGGCGAACCGCACGGCTGCCCGTCTCTGCGACCTGCAGGGCTCCGCCGGGCAGTGGTGGTGGCACTACGACGCCCGCGACGGATCGGTGGTCGAGGGCTACCCGGTGTACAGCGTGCACCAGCACGGGATGGCACCGATGGTGCTGGCCGATCTCGCGACCGCCGGCGGCGACGACCACAGTGACTCCGTCGACCTGGGCGTGGACTGGCTCGCCGCCAGGCCCGAGAGCACCCGGTCGCTGGTGTCGCAGAAGCACTCGATGATCTGGCGCAAGATCGGGCGTCGCGAACCGGCGAAGTTCGTGCGCAAGGCCTCGGCGGTGACCACGTCGCTGCGCGCCGGCTTCCACCTTCCCGCGCTCGACACGCTCTTCGCGCCCGGACCAGTCGACCACGAATGCCGCCCTTACGAACTGGCGTGGCTTCTCTATGCATGGGCGGCGCCCGCCGCCAAGGAGTCGAAATGACTGAGGCAATGTTCCACCTGGGCACCCGGCAGCCGTTGTTCGGGTTGCGGGTCAACGCGCTCACCATGGAGCAGGTGCTCCAGGAGGCCGCGCTCCACGCCGCCGACCGATCCCGTTTCCTGATCGGTGTGGTCAACGCGGCGAAGATCGTGAAACTGCGCAAGGATCCGCTGCTGCGCGACTCCCTGCTGGTGCCGGATGTGCTGCTCGCCGACGGGCAGTCGGTCGTCTGGGCCAGTCGACTGCTGGGACACCCGCTTCCCGAACGGGTCGCCGGAATCGACCTCTTCGAACGCCTGCTGGCACTTGCCGACGAGGATCATCGCTCGGTCTACTTCCTCGGCGCGAAGCACGAGGTGCTCGAGGCGATGGTCGAGCGGGTGCAGGCCCGCTACCCGGGGCTCGTGGTCGCCGGATATCGCGACGGCTACTTCGCCGTCGACGACTCAGCCGAAGTCGCGACCGAGATCGCCGCGACCGGCGCCGACATGTTGTTTCTCGGCATCACCTCGCCGAAGAAGGAGATCTTCCTCGCCCGCCACGGCGACCATCTGGGCGTCCCGATCCTGCACGGGGTCGGCGGGTCCTTCGACATCCTCGCCGGCGTCACCAAACGTGCCCCCGAGCGCTGGCAACGCCTCGGCCTCGAGTGGGCCTACCGCTTGCTGCAGGAACCGCGCCGCCTGTTCGCCCGGTATGCCTCCACGAATTCGGTGTTCATCGCGTTGACCATTCGCGAGCGCTTCCGCCCCACCCGCACCTACGAGCTCTCCGCGCCGCCCGGCGCGCCGACCGACAGAAAGAGCTGACACCCATGGATGAAGTGTTCACCGGTCGCGTCGCGATCCTCGGGCTGGGCTACATCGGCCTGCCCACCGCGGTCGCGCTAGCCACCCGTGGGATCGAAGTTGTCGGCGTCGACATCAATGAGAAGACCGTGAAAGCGGTCTCCGAAGGAATCGTCCCGTTCGTCGAACCCGATCTCGCCATTGGCGTGAGCGGCGCGGTCGGCGTCGGCCGGCTCACCGCGACGACCACCGTGCCGGAGGCGGATGCGTTCATCATCGCCGTGCCGACGCCGTTCCTGGACGACAAGACCGCCGACCTGTCGGCGATCCAGGCGGCCGCGACGCAACTGGCGCCGCGCCTGCAACCGGGCAATCTGGTGGTGCTCGAGTCGACCTCACCGCCGGGCACCACGGAGCAGGTCAGCCGCTGGATCGGGGAGTTGCGGCCCGACCTGCACATGCCGCACAACACCGAAGGCATGCCGGACATCTGCGTCGCGCACTGCCCCGAGCGGGTGCTTCCCGGCAAGATCATGATCGAGATCGTCACCAACGACCGGGTCATCGGCGGGGTCACCCAGCGCTGCGCCGCGAAGGCGGCGAGCCTGTACCGGGTGTTCACGCAGGGCGCGATCCTGACCACCGATGCGGCGAGCGCCGAGATGGCGAAGCTGGTGGAGAACGCCTACCGCGACGTGAACATCGCCTTCGCGAATGAGCTCTCCCTGATCAGCGACCGGCTGAAGCTCGACGTGTGGGAGATCATCCGACTGGCGAACCGCCACCCGCGGGTGAACATCCTCTCCCCGGGTCCTGGCGTCGGCGGGCACTGCATCGCCGTCGACCCGTGGTTCATCGTCGGGGCTGCCCCGGATCTCGCCAAACTCGTCCGCGTCGCGCGTGAGGTGAACGACTCGAAACCGCACCACGTCGCCCGGCAGGTACTCGAGCGCGCATCCCGGTTCCGGGAACCCACCATCGCGTGCCTCGGCCTCACCTTCAAGGCCAACGTCGACGACATGCGCGAAAGCCCCGCAGTGGACGTGGTCCGGGCCTTGGCCGACGCGGCACCGGATGTCGACATCCGCGTCGTGGAACCGTTCAGCCAGACCCTGCCACCGTCCCTGGAGGGACTCGCCCACGTGCGCATGCAAGCCACCGGGGACGCGATCGATGAGGCCGACATCGTCCTGCTGCTGGTCGACCACGACCAGTTCAAGACCATCCCCCGCTCGCGCCTCGAAGGGCGGGTGGTATTCGACACCCGCGGCGCCTGGCGCTGAGCCGAGGATGTCATGCACAAGGTTCTGGTGGTCTACGGCACCCGCCCGGAGGCGATCAAACTTGCGCCGGTGATCCACGCGCTCGCGGCATCCGCTCACCTGACCCCGGTCGTCGCGGTCACCGGCCAGCACCGGTCGATGCTCGACCAGGTGAACTCGCTGTTCAGGATCGAACCCCAGTACGACCTCGACCTGATCCGCGACCGGCCGAATCTCGCCGGGATCACGTCGGGCGCGCTGACCGGGCTCGAACCGATCCTGGAGCGCGAGCATCCCGACCTCGTGATCGTGCAGGGCGACACCACGACCGTTTTCGCGGCAGCGCTGGCGGCGTTCTATGCGCAGATCCCGGTCGCTCACGTTGAGGCGGGGCTTCGCACCGGCAAGCGCTACGACCCATATCCCGAAGAGATCAACCGGCACCTGACGACGTCGCTGGCGAGCCTGCACTTCGCGCCGACACCGACGTCGCGCGCCAACCTGCTGGCCGAGAACGTCTCCGACGAGGACATCTACGTGACCGGCAACACGGTGATCGACGCGCTGCTGGATGTCGCCGCCCGGCGACTGCCCATCAGCGACGTCGCCCTGACCCGCCTCGCCGATGCCAACCGGGTCATCTCGGTCACCAGTCACCGCCGCGAGAACTGGGGCGAACCGATGATGCGCACCGGGCGGGCGATCTCCCGGCTGGCCAGGCGGTACCCGGACACCCTCGTCGTGCTGCCGGCCCACCTCAACCCGATCGTGCGGGAGTCGCTGCTCCCGCCGCTGGAGGGGCTCGCCAACGTGCTGGTGACGGAACCGCTCGGCTACGTCGACATGGTGAACACCCTGGCGGCGTCGCACATCGTGGTCACCGACAGCGGCGGCATCCAGGAGGAGGCGCCCAGCCTCGGCAAACCTGTGCTGGTGCTGCGCGAGACCACCGAGCGGCCGGAAGCCGTCACCGCGGGAACTGTGCGATTAATAGGTACTGACGAGGACCGCATCGTCGACGAGGTCACCCGCCTGATGAGCGACCCCGCCGCGCACCTCGCGATGGCGCGCGCGGTGAACCCCTACGGAGACGGGCGGGCATCGGCTCGGATCGTCGCCGCGATCGAGCATTTCTTCAGGGAGGGACCGCGACCAGAACCGTTCATCGCAGTGTGAGACACAACACCGATGTGTAATAGTGGAGATGCTTCACCGTGGCCCCCATTGTGGGGACGGCACTGAGGCCGCAACAGAATATCTCCCACGCATATCCCCGGTTCTCCCAACACATTGGAGTACCCGCGAGCATGGATCGACACGTCCCTTCGCAGGAAGATCCGAAGCCTACGATCAGAAAGGCGCCGAGGTGGTTCGCCTTCGTCGGTGTGGCAGGCATGGTGATCGTGGGCTCCGGCGCGCTCCCTGCGGACCCGAGCGTGACAGGTTTGACCGCCACCGCGACGATCTGGAGCGACGCGACGCCAGGTGAGGCAACCGTCGACGGCGATGGCGAGAGTGTCGAACTCGGGCTGAGATTCACTCCCACCGTGGCGGGCGAGATCCGCGGCATCCGGTTCTGGAAGACCGCCGAGAACACCGGCACCCACGTCGGTAGTCTCTGGAGCTCGACCGGGAAGCGACTGGCGTCGGCGAAGTTCACCAAGGAATCGAAGAGCGGATGGCAGACCGTCACCTTCGCGAAGCCGGTCGATGTCGCCGCCGATAAGACGTACGTCGCGTCATATCTGGCTCCGAAGGGAGGCTACGCGTCGACCGTCGACTACGACAGCCGAGCAGCCTCCACCGACCTGATCACGCTGCCGAGTCGCGCAGGCGTGTACTCGTATGGCACGGAGCGTTCCTTCCCCTCTGAGACTTGGGAGTCGAGCGTGTACTGGGTGGACGTGCTGTTCGCCCCTCAGAACGCGCCGAGCGAGCGGACGCCCGCCACCACCGAGCCGGAGCAGGACGATCCGGCGCCAGCCGATCCGGCGCCGAGCACTCCGACCACCGCGCCCGCGCCCAGCGGTCCCAGCGCGGGCACCACCTCCTCCGCATTCGCGAACGCGTCGAACACCGGACCGCAGGCGGCCGGCTTCGCACCGACCGTGCCGTACACCGGCCCGATGACGATCACGCAGCCGGGCACCGTGGTGCAGAACCAGATCATCCCCGCCGGGTTGCGGGTGGAAGCTGACAACGTCACCATCCAGGGCAACCTCATCGTCGGGGCAACGGATGTCACTTGGGACGACCCTGCCCTGTATGTCGAAGGCTCCAACGCGAAGGTGCTCGACAACGAGATCCGCGGTGAGTCGGCAACGGACTGGCGCAAGACTCCCGTGAATGGCGTGAAGCTGTACGGGGATGACGTTCAGTTCGAGCGCAACAACGTGCATCAGATCGCAGGGGACGGCATCACGCTCGATGCGGCGAATGCCCGCGTGATCGGGAACTGGGTGCATGACTTCGTCGTGCGGACCGACGGGGCACATTACGACGGACTGCACTACCCCATCGACTCGATCTCATCTCCCGGGCTGATCAAGGACAACACTGTAGAGCTCTGGATCATGAATGCGGGATCCAGTGGCATGACAGCATCCCTCGCATTCCCCGATCACGCACCGAAGTTGGTTGTCGAGCACAACCTCATCGCCGGAGGCGGCTACGGCATCATGGGAGGCAGCGACGGAATCACGTTCAAGGACAATGTGTTCTGGACGAAGTTCTCGCCCAATGTGGGCGAGTACGGCCCGGTGGCGCATGTTGGCAAGTACGGCACCATCACGTGGACCGGGAACCGGTACACCGACGACGGAGTGACAACGCGCGGCATTGTCCGCTACTGAGGTCAGCTACTGAGGCGATCGGTCCTGTCCTGATCGCGACCAACGGCACCTGGACCCCTCGACAATCGCGATCGCGATCAGTCACAATGCAACAGTGACCCCCGAGCCCGATCGGATCCAGGTAACCTCGAGCACCGTCTCGGGCCCCGTCGTGTCGGTCGCCAGGACGACCGACGAGGTCGAGGCGCTCCGACCGCTGTGGAGTTCACTCCCCGTCTCAAACCTCGACGCGGACATCGACTATTTCCTCACCGTGGTCGAGAAGCATCCGTCGGTGATCAGCCCGTACGTCCTGTCGGTCACACCAGCCGGACGCGAGCCCATGCTCGTGGTCGCCCGTCTCGAGAAGCACGAGTTCCCGGTGACTGCCGGATACCGCACGCTTCTACGGCTTCGGCTGCGGACACTCGTCGTGTCGTTCGACGGAATCGTCGGGGCGACCACGCCGGAGGATGTCGCCACCTGCATAGGCGCTGTCCACCAGGCGCTTCGCCGGCGTGACGCCGATGCCGTCGCGTTTCAGAAGCTCGAGCAGGACGGGGCACTCCACGAGCAGGTGCTCGCCAGCAGCACCAAGATCACCCGGGTGCGTGGGCTCGACTCCGTGACCCGGTGGGTGGCGGATGTGCCGGACTCCATGGAGGCGTTCCTCGCCCGGCGGTCAACATCGTCGCGACAGCGCATTCGCACAGACAACCGCAAGCTGCTGAAGAAGTATGGCGAGGTGCGAGTCGAACGGCTGCACACCGGTGACCTCGAGTTCATGCTGGATGAGCTGGAGAAAGTGTCGAGCAAGGCGTACCAGCGCGCGCTCGGTGTGGGCGGCACGAACACCGCTCTCGGCCGAGCCCTGATCTCCACCTGTTTCGAGCATCGCTGGCTCCGGGCCTGGATGCTCTACCTCGACAATGAGCCGGTCGCGTTCTGGCTGGGTAGCCTGCACGACGGGGTCTTCTCGATCGACTCCCCGGCGTTCGATCCCGCGTACACCAAAGACAGCGTTGGCATGTATGCGATGTACGCCATGGTCGAGGACCTGTGCGCCGACCCTTCGGTTCGCGTGCTCGACTTCGGTCACGGCGACGCGGAGTACAAGCGTCGCTGGTCGAACCGCACAAGCGTCCTGCGCGACGAGACGGTTGTCGCCTCCAGGCCGCTGCCCGTGCTCACCGCAATCGTGCTGAGCGCGCTGTACTCGGCCCGTGGGATCGCGTATCGCGCCGCCCGCGACACGTCGTTCGGCCGGGGCCTGCGACGAGCGTGGCGGTCGAAACTAACCGCCAAGAACTCGACCGCGAGCTGACGATGACGGCCGCGCTTCCCCGGGTGAACATCCTGTTCCGCTCTGAGACCGATGTTGATGCCTGGCGCACGGCGCACGCCAGACGGGAACGGCCGGATGCCACTCCCTATGGCCTGCACCGGATTGGCGAGCACGGCTTCGACGTGTCCTGGGAATCGGCAGCCCCTGCGTCGAGACTGCAGAAGCTCAGCCTGCTCGCACCAATGCGGCCCACCAGTGCCAGCTCGACCAACGGTGCCGGCGCCGGGCTCGCGGTGACGTGGGATGAGCACACCGCCATGCGTATGCAGGTGGCCAAGAGGGGCGGGCTCCAGGCGACCGGGGTGATTTGGGCAACGGACACTCTGTCAGCTGCGCGCCTGCGGGCTTCTATCGAGCTGGCCGTCCTGCGCCGGGTTCTGCGCCGGATGACCATGCTGTGGTGTCTGAGCCGGGCGCAGCTTGACCCGTTATCCAGGTGGCTCGGTCCGGGCCACCCGCCGATCGAGTTCATCCGGTTCGGGATCGACGAGGACTTCTTCCGGCCAGCCGCGAAGCCAGGACAACGCACGATTCTGAGCCTCGGCAACGACCAGGACCGCGACCCGCGCTGTTTGCTCGATGCATTCTCGATTGTCCGCGAACGCCTGGGTGATGTCGAACTGCGACTGCAGACGAAAGAGGATCTGCCGCTGCCTGAGGGCGCGACGCGTCTGCCGCACCTGCCGCACGCTGCCCTCACCGCCGAGTACGCGCGAGCACATGTCGTCACGGTCGCCACCAAGCCGAACCTGCACGTCTCTGGCATGACGACCGTGCTGGAGGCGATGGCGTCTGCTCGCCCGGTCGTGCTGAGCGATACGCCAGGCGCGTCGGACTACGTGGCCGATGATCGCTGGGGTTACCGGGCGGTGCCGAGCGACCCGCAGAGCCTTGCGCAGGCGATGATCCGGGCACTCGACGCCGACACCGGCGCGCGTCTCGGCGCGGCGGGGAGGCAGGCCGTCGAGGAACGGTTCACCTCGCGGCACATGGTGGCAGCGCTGTCCGTCGCACTGCACAAAGCGGCAGCCCTGGCGGCGTCAGGTTCCCGGTTGCGCCGCGACGCCACGCCGGCCGAGTAGCCCCAGCAGCGCTGCACGGTGCACCGGGTGCGCCGAACGAATCAGTTCAGCGACCAGCGCACCGAAACGGAACGCCGCCGTGCTAATCGGCCCGTGCCTCTTGCGGAACAGCCGCACGCGATTGACCGCGAGGAGCGCATACAACGAGGGTGATTGGTGCGAGTCCCCCTCGAAGTGCACCGCGAGGGCATCCGGCGTGTACCGCACCGAGAAACCGGCGTCTCGCGCGCGAAGCGCGAAATCCGTTTCTTCCGAATAGAGGAAGAAGGACTCATCCCAGGCTCCGACAGCGCGTGAGCACTCGCGCGAGATGAGCATTGCCGCGCCCGTCGCCCAGTCCGTGGAACAAGGGGAGCGATACATCCACTCACGGCATTCCATCTCGCCGAGCAGGGCAACCCGACCGGCGCGGGTGCCTCCGAGCAAAGCCTCACCCCAGGCGCGGAGGACCGACGGGTCTCTGCGCATTGACCAGCGCAGCACGCCGGACTCGTCGGTCAGCCGGGGTACGACAATGCCTGCACCGGACGCACGCTGCTCGTCCACGAGTGCCTGAATCGCGGCGGGATCGAGTCGAAGATCCGGATTGACCAGCAGGTAGTAGTCGGCATCTGGGACCGCTGCGACGCCACGATTCGCGCCCGCCGCGTACCCGGCGTTGCGTCCGGTGGGGATCACGCGAGCTTCCGGCAAAACCTGAGCAGCAACCGCGGCGGTGTCATCGGAAGAGTCGTTATCGACCACCACCACGACAATCTCGCCCTCGAAGTGCGAGTCTCGGACAGACCGGAGCAGCCCCGGAAGGACGGCGGCGCTGTTCCACGTGACCGCGACCACCGCGACCTTTATGGTTCGTCCCGTCGTCATCGCCCGCCCCGGTCTCGTCGGTCGGAATCGCGCGACCGGACTGGTCGCCGTTGGGGTTGAATCTCTAGCCTGAGCAGGAGCATACCGATAGGCTCACGCCATGTCACAGGGTGGGCTGTCGGCGACGATCGTCATTCCCGCGCACAATGAGGAAGCCGGGCTCAGGCGCCTGCTCCCCGCCCTTCTGCGCGATTCAGCACCCGGCGAACTGCGCGTGATCGTTGTGTGCAACGGATGCTCGGACGACAGCGCCGCCGAGGCGAGGCGCCACGGGCCGGACGTGGAGGTGACCGAACTCCCGGAACCCTCAAAGGCACAAGCTCTGAAGGTAGGCGGAAGTCTCGTCACCGACTTCCCAGTGGCATTCATCGACGCTGACGTCGAACTTGACACCACCTCGGTGCGTCGCCTCGTTGCGGCTCTGCGCGATCCGGGCACGCACGCAGTGGCCCCTGCCCGTCGGCTTGCCCGCGCCGGCGTGTCCAGGCGCGCACGGTGGTACTACGACGTCTGGGAAGAACTGCCGGCCGTACGCTCCGGGCTTTTCGGTCGAGGTGTCATCGCCCTATCCGATGAGGGCTACAACCGGGTCGTGCGCCTGCCGCACTACCTGTCGGACGACCTGGCGTTCAGCGAGGCATTCGACGTGAGTGAACGCGCAATCGTGCAGGACGCGGTAGTCACGGTTTGGCCAGCACGCACCTGGCAGGCGTTGAAGCAGCGTCGCATCCGAGTCGTGCGCGGAACGGCAGAAATGCGGGACGCCGGCGCGCTGAGTGAGTCAGCGACCACTCACCCCAGTGACCTGCTTCGCCTGATGCTCCGCGATGTCCGATTGGTACCGAAGATGCCATTCTTTCTGGCGATGACGATCGCCGCACGCCGCAAGGCGCGAGGCGGCGGGGTCACCGAGTGGAATCGGGACGAGTCGAGCCGCGTGCTGTGAGGTCTGATTTCGGATCAGCGGACCGACCACGTCGACCTGGCATGCCGAGCGCCAGGAACGTGACGAGCCCTCCTGCTGCCAGCGTTCCCGCGAGGGCCCGCACTCTACTGCCGCCGTACTCCATGACCTGCGGTTCGCTTGGGCTCAGTTGAAGGCGAACGCGGGAGTGGGCCGGCACATCGAGCCGAGCCTGCATCTCGGTCAGTTCGCCCTTGATCCTGGTGACGGCGCCGGCGATCTCCCGTTCGACGGCTTCCCCCGTTGCTCCGACTGCCTGGACATCGAGCGCGGGGGTGTCGAACGCGTACGCCCATTGGCCGCCGATGTTCGGTTGGCGGATGGCGTGCCCGTCACGCTCTCCCTCACCCACCATGGTGACACCCTGAGAAACCGATCGCGCGTCGCTACTGCCGCCCTCCAATGCACGACCGACCGCGCCGGCGAGTTCGACGAGCGACTGGGATGTGCGCGCGTAAGGGTTCGGTGAGATGTCTGCCGGGGGAAGGAAAACAACCCGGACCTCGGCAAAGTAAACCGGGCGGGCGTCAAGGACCCAAACGGCGGCTCCAGCCGTGAGCAACAACCCGGCGAGCAGAATCGGCCAGCGGCGCAGGGCCCGTGCCAGCACATCCCAGAAAGTCATTGCTGACCAGCTTTCCTGCAGCCCTGTCCATCAGGCGACCGTTTCCCTATACTCGACCCTACTTCCCTAGTACCCGACGATGGGAGTGTCCCGTGAAGCTTGCCGACATCCTCCGCGCTGCCGGACGCCGATGGTATGTGCTCGTCGCAGGTTTCCTCGCCACCGCCGGACTCGCTTACGGCATCCTGCAGATCGTTCCGATCACCTACGACCTTCGCGCATCCTTCCTTTTGATTCCGCCGCCGCTCAGCACGGAGGAGCGCGACGCGAACCCGTTCCTGCACCTCGGCGGGTTGGATATCGTGGCCGGCGTCCTCGCGAAGGCCCTCAATGACGAGTCCACGGTGGAGGAGGTCATTCCCAAGGGCGACACCACGGAGTACACCGTGCAGGCCGACGGCAGCGTACCGGGTTCAGTTCTGGAGATTGTCACCGTCTCCGAAGAACCGGACGTGGCGCTCAGTGTCACAAGAGATGTGCTCGCTCGGGCAGAAGTGCGCTTGGCGGAACTCCAGGACGCGGTCGATGCGCACCCACGCGCCGAGATCGGCATGATGGTCATCACCGACAACACGAAGGCGACGCCGGACCCGTCTGGCCTCGTTCGCGCGCTCATTGCTGCGATTGGGGCCGGCCTCGCCATCACTTTCCTCCTTGCCGTCTCTGTCGACGCCCTCGTCCTTCGCCGTCGGGATCGCCGCAGCCAGCGGAGCGTCGGACACGCGGATGCCGTTCGGCGGCAGCCTTCACGGGCGATCCCCGGAACAGTGGCGCCCCAGGCAACCGCAGTGGGACACGACGCGAGATGAAGCGGATGTCGCGGCCGGGAATGCCGGATACTGCGCGCCTGTGGCCCCTTTCGGGCGTGCTGCGACCGGAGCCGCGACGCGCGCATCTCGCCGCTACCGGCCTCACCCCGCGAGGAGTCGACGCCCTGTGGTTGGTCAGTGCGTACGTGATCGCGCTCCTGGCGATTCCGGCGAACCTTACGGTCCCCCCTCTCGGGTCTGTCGGCACGCCTGCGGTCATTATTGGGCTGGGTGCGCTGATGTGGTGGATCAGCGCGCAGATGAACAAGAGCCGCGCCACCCTGTCGCCGTCCCAGCCGGTACGGCGGTCCATGATCTGGTTCACGGTGGCCGTCCTCATCAGCTACGTCGCTGCTACCACGCGGCCCATCGAAGCGGTTGAGTTGTCCGGTTCCGACCGAGGGTTGCTGCTGATCGCGTCGTGCCTGGGCATAGTGCTGCTCGCTTCGGATGGGCTTCGCAGCGTGTCAGAGATCGAGCAGAGCCTGCGGGTCCTGGTCGCTCTGGGCGGCCTCGTCGCAGTACTCGGCGTCACCCAGTTCGTCACCGGTCAGCCGATCATCGATGGGATCCAGATTCCCGGGTTGAGTCCGAACAACGCGATCCAGAACATCACCGACCGGGACGGGTTTGTTCGTGCGGCGGGCACATCGACGCATCCCATCGAATTCGGGGTCGCCCTGTCCATGATCCTGCCGTTGGCGCTGCACCTTGCCTTCGCCGACCCGACGAGAAACCGTCTTGCCCGCTGGTTCCCGATTGCCGCCATTGCCATTGCAGTGCCGATTACGATCTCACGCTCTGCCCTGGTCGGCGTTGTCGTCGGCCTGGTCATGATCTTGCCCTCGTGGCCGCGCCACCGTCGGCACATGGGCTATCTTGCGATCGGAGTGCTGGCGGTTGGCATCTACCTCACGATCCCGGGCATGCTCGGAACTCTCACGAAGATGTTCACGGGCATCGGGGAGGACGGAAGCGCCGCCTCCCGGGTCGACAGTTATGCGCTGGCGTTCGACTTCATCGCCCGGTCACCGATTATCGGACGTGGACTGTCCACGTTCTTGCCGCAGTACCGAATTCTGGACAACCAGTACCTCGGGTTGCTGATCGAAGTGGGCATCGTCGGCACGGTGGCCCTCCTGGCGGTGTTCTTCGTGGCAATCCGGACCGCGCTGATCACGCGTCGCCGCAGCGCTGATGAACGAACCAGAAGCCTGGCACTCGCCCTCGCGGCCTCGGTGGCCGCCGGAGCGTGCAGTTTCGCGACATTCGATGCGTTCGGGTTCCCGCAGGTGTCCTGCGTCGTGTTCCTCTGTATCGGGATGATCGGTGCCTTGTCGAACCTCATGGGGCGTGAAATCTTGAGCAGCGGCCTGCCAACTCCAACCACCGTGAGGACGCGATGAGCGCGGTGCCGCCAACGAGGACGCTTGAAGCAATCGCCAGGATGCGTGCCGCCAGAAGACGGGCCCTGCCGCGGCTGAGTGTCGGGCCGGCCACGGAGGTGACCAGCGTCTATTACCTCTCTCCCCACGGGCGCCAGCCGAGCGGAGGCGTGCGGGTGATCTATCGGCACGTGGATCTGCTCAATGAACTCGGCATTCCGGCAGCCGTGCTGCACGAACCGGAGGGCTTCCGTCACACCTGGTTCGCCAACAGCACACCAACGGTGTCGCCTCGCACGATCAACCTGCGCGAGAACGACATCCTCGTTGTTCCCGAGTACTACGGAGCGGGTCTGCGCGGCCGCCGCCCTGCCGTCCGGACCCTTGTCTTCAATCAGGGCGCGTACCACACCTTCGACGAGATCAGCTTGTCTGATTCCGGGCGAGGTGCACCGTACTCCGGGGTTGATCAGTTGATTGGCTTGATCACCGTGTCAGTCGACAGCGCGGCACTGCTGCGCTACGCCTTCCCTGACCTGCCGGTTCATCGAGCCCGCCCGGTGGTCGATCCGACGATCTTTCACCCACGGACTGGCCCTCGTCGCCGCGCGCTGGCATATTTCCCGAGCCGACGACCGGCGGAGCGCCACCAGCTGATGCATCTTCTTCGCGCGCGCGGAATTGACTGGGAGTTGGTGCCGATTGCTGGCAAGGGTGAGGCAGAGGTCGCCGCCCTGCTGCAGCAATGTGCCATTTTCCTGAGCTTCAGCGAAAGGGACGGTTTCGGCCTTCCGCCGGCAGAAGCCATGGCGAGCGGGTGCTACGTAGTCGGCTACCCCGGTGGCGGCGGTAAGGAGTTCTTCGACCCGGACTACTGCACGCCGGTAAGTGACCTCCTCCAGTTCGCGCAGGCCATCGAGGACGCAACCGGGAGAGAGCTGTCAGATCTTGCTGCGGCCGGCGAACGGGCATCCCGTCGAGTGCTCGCCGATTACAGCGTGGATGGCCTGCGCGAAGATCTGCGCAAGCTCTATGAGCCGCTGTGGCACGGGTAGGTGCGCGCTCAGTACCCGTACCGCCGCCACCGCCGCCAGCGCATCCGGCCCTCAAGATCGCGTTGAATCGCTCTCGCCCAAGCGGCGGAACTGGGGCGCACGGCGCCGGCGGCCAGGTCTCCTGCCTGCACACCCAGCAGCTTCTGGCAGTCTCTCCAAAGCGGGGAACGTGTGACATCGGGATCGACGGCGGTGGCGAACGCGATGGCCCTCGGTCCCAGCTGCTCCGACGAATCCGAGCCGGTTCGCACGGCGTCGACGACCAAGCCCAGCGCTTCACTTGCCAGGCGCTGTGCGGCGAGCTTTCGCCATGCCTCCGCTTTGGCTGGTTCGACTCGGGTGCGTGTCAGGAAACTCTCATATGCGAGGCGGCGGTGCTCGAGGTCATCGACCGGAGCGGAGAAGTTGGTTTGCATCATGCTTGCCTGGTGGACCCGACGGTACGCCTGGTCAGGGCCGTTCACGCGGGCCACATCGGCGATCTCAGCGATGCGCAGCCACATCTCGAGATCGCCAGAGTGGGGTAGCTCTGGTCGGTAGTAACCCGCTTCGTGATGCACCGACGTCCGCACGACGGCCTCTGGGCTGTAGATGATGCTGAGGCCGCGACGAAGCTGAGCGGTGATCCAGTCGAGACCCTTCCAGATCGACCAGTTGCGTAGCCGGGCTTCCCGAATGGTCGGCGCAGTCTCGAACGACTGCGGGTGCCCGTACACGAGCCCTACTTCGCGCCGATGCTCCATGATTGCGGTCGCCCGCTCGAGCGCTCCGGGAGCCAGCAGGTCGTCGGCAGAGAGCAAGACAACGTAGTCGGAATCAGCCTGTGAGAGGCCCTCGTTGTAGGTGGCGATGTGGCCCCTGTTGATGCGGTGCTCGGTCAAGCGCACGTCACGGTAGCGGTCGACGAGGCGCTCGGCGACGCGGACGCTGTCGTCGGTCGACGCATCGTCGATGATGTGTACTTCTGCGGTGACACCCGGCTGCTCGACGATGCTGCTGACGCAACTCTCCAGGAAGTGGCCGTAGTTGTAGCAGGGCACGACGACCAGCACGTGCGGCCGTCGCCCGGCTGGTAGTCGTCTGGCTGTGCTAAACACCGGGCTCACCAGCCAGATCCCGGTCGGCCCTAACAGCACGATGCATCCCTGGTTGGCTGGGGAATGCATCGAGGATGCGGGAAGCGACCTGCTGCCAGGTTGCGTCCGCGGCAGCCGTCGAGGCGGCTGATCCCCGACGCGGCCCATCCACCGGATCGGTCAGGCGCAACATTGCTGCGGCGATCGCGTTGATGTCACCAGGCGGCACAGTCAGAGCTCCTTCGCCAAGCAACTCGCCCGCGCCTCCTTCGCTCGTTGCAACCACCGGTAGACCCGCCGATCCAGCCTCCAGGTAGGCGATCGGCGACGGGTCGAACTTGCTCGGCAGCACAAAACAGGTCGAGCTGGCGAAGAGCTCGTCAAGAAGCTGCTGCGCAGCGAAATCGTCGCGTTTCAGCAGACCATGTGAAACCACGCCTGGCTCGTGGATCGGCGGAATACGACCGACCAAGTGCAGTGTCGCGGTCGGCTGCCGTTCCCGGACCAGCCGGAACGCTGCGATGACGGCATCCCCGTTCTTCCGCTCCCAATCGATGCCGACGAACAAATAGCGGGGGCTCGACCAGTCGCGGAGGTTCCCGCCCAGTTGGCTTCGTGAGCGATGTCCCATTCCGACGACTCGGACGGATTCGGCGGGAACTCCGTAGTGCCGGGAGAACGATGCCGCCGCCCATTGCGTGCTGACGCAGTTCACGTCCGCGGCCCCAGCACTTTGGCGCTCCCAGTGAATCCAGCGCTCGACAAAGCGGCGCTCGTAGCCGTATTGGCGGAGGTCGGAGTCCGGATGCTCCCACATCTGGGCCAGCGTGGCATCGTCGTACGTGACACAGGGAACGCCCTCCGGGATCACAGCAGCGAGGTCGTAGAGCTCGGTGCTCATCGCAACTATCCCGTCGAGGGGAAGCGCCCGCTCAATCGTCAGACGGAGCACAATCCCTCGTGCGGCGCGCCGTATCGGCAGCCGTTCATTGATCGCCATGTTCCGAGTGCGAATCCTGGCCAGGAGGGCGACCGCATGGTGGAACCCGGGAGGGAGGCCGGCACCGATAGGCACGACCTCGACGCCGAGGGCAGCGAATCCGCTTGCCAAACCGGCCGGAGTGCCGGACCATTCGGTCGGCCCGATGGGATCGTCGCTGGGGTAGAGCAGGCCGATTCGCATTATTGCCTCCTTCGCCGAAGCGATATCCGGCGCCAGCGCGTGGGCAACTGGCGCAGCAGGATTTTTCGTGTCGCAAACGCGTACGATGCGGCCCCCACGACAAGGCCGATGATCAGGCGTAACCACTCAGGCTGCACGGTCACTGTGACGGCCCACGCAAGCAGGCCCGCCGCAATTGCTGCCGCGGACGGGAGCATCAGAGCGCGAAGCATCGCAGTGAGGCGAACTCCTGAAACGTGCCGGAGCACCGTGAGATACACCGGGAGCGTCACCAGGGCGGCGACGATGATGTGCGCAGCAGCCACCCCTGGCAGGTCCCAGAAGGTGATCCCGATCCACATGACGGGGGCCAGCACGGCAAGCACCGCAAGCTGCACCCCCAACAGCACGCGCGTTCGGCCGAATGCGATGACAATGTTGGCGTAAAGCAGCCCGAGCACTGAGATACCGCCGTAGCAGGCGAGAACCCGGAGCACTTCGGCGGCTTCGCGCCACTGATCGCCGTACAGCGTCACAATCAACGGTTCTGCGAATACAAACAGGCAAGCCGCGAGCGGGAACGCTACCCAAGCCACCAGTTGTGTCGCGTTGACGATTGCGGCGGGGACGTCGCCATCGTCGCGGCGAACTGCCGAGATGGCCGGCAGCACCAGCCCGTTGAGCATTGCCCCGATGATGGCCGTTGCCCACATCGAGACCCCGAAAGCGAGGGTATAGAGCCCGAGGTCTACGACTCCGAGCATGCGACCGATGAATACATAGTCGATGTTGGCCACCAGCTGACTCAGAAGGTTTGCAGCCGCGAGCGGCAGCCCGAACGCCAAGAGGGGGCCTACGAACCCGCGATCGAATCCGGGCCAGTATCGGGCGGAGGCGGGGATGAGGAGCATGATTCCGGCGACCAGATGCCCCACGACGCGTGACCACGCGAAACCCTCGGGCCCCCAGCCCGCCACGCTCAGGCCGATCAGCACAGCACTGCCAACCACGAACGACACCGCGGTTGCCCTGAACACGAGGTCCTGTCGGAACTGCCGTTGCAGTAATGCCCCGGGGACGGCAAATGGGCCGATCATCGCCACGCTGATCGCCAGGATTCGCACGGCATCCGAGGCTGCGGCGGCTCCCAGGGCGGCCGCTATTACGTCGGCGAAGGATGCCATGAGGATGCCGAGCCCCACGCTGGTGGCGATTGCGATAGTCGCGACGGTTGGGGCAATCCGGTCTGCGTCGAGATCCGCCCGTGCCACCGCAGAGGCGATGCCCAGTTCGGCGATGCTGACCACGAACGCGTGCACGGTGACCGCGATGGCGAACAGCCCCACTACCTCAGGAGCGACGAGGCGGGCTACGACCACCATCACCAACACATTGCTGACGCGCATGATCATCGTTCCGCCAGCCGCCCACAATGCCCCCCTGCGCACATTGGTCGCGAGCGCTGTCCCCGACGATTCCGCCGGCGCGTCAGCAGATGGCAGCCGCGGCAGACCAGGGGTGTCGGTTCGGCGAGTGCTCACCGCAGCATCCGTTCCCTGCTGAGAGCATCGTTCACGCTGGCCAATGCATCGGCGACCCGTTCCTGCTGTGAGCGTGTGATGTGCGGGAACATCGGCAAGGAGAGGATCTGCTCTGCCGCGGTTTCCGCGATGGGAAACTGGCCGCGGCGATACCCGGCACCCGCATAGGCGCCGGTCAAGTGCAGAGGCGTCGGGTAGTGGATGGCGGCGCCAATCCCTTGCTCGAGCAGCGCATCGAGCACGCGGTCCCGCGAGGCCGCCAGTATCCGGATGACGTAAAGATGCCACACATCGGTGGATCCCGCTCGAGAACGGGGAAGCCGGATGGCCCCGCTCGCCTCGAGCGGTCCCAGCAGCTCGGCGTAGGCAGCCGCGGCCACACGACGCCGGGCGTTCCACTCCTCGAGCCGCCGGAGCTTCGCCGAGAGCACTACCGCTTGGAGCGCATCCAGCCGAGAGTTCACGCCGATGCGGTCGTGCACGTACTTGACTGAGCTTCCATGTGCACCGAGAGACCGGACTGCGTGAGCGAGTTCAGCGTCGTTCGTCGTGACGGCGCCGGCGTCGCCGGCTGCCCCCAGGTTCTTGCCGGGGTAGAAGCTGGTCGCGGCAATTGCGCCCAACGCACCGGTACGTCCTTCCGTGCCTGACGCCCCCTGAGCTTGCGCGTTGTCTTCGACGATCGGGATCCGCGCACCGACCGTGGTCGCGGTGAGAGAGTCGACCGGCGACACCTGACCGTAAAGATGGACGGGCACGATCGCTTGCGTGCGGGGCGTGATGGCAGCCTCGACGGCGGGAGGCTGGATGAGCAACTGCTCATCGTCGACGTCGACGAAGATCGGCCGCGCCCCGATGCGGGACACCGCCTCCGCGGTCGCAACGAAGGTGTTGACCGGCACTATCACCTCACCTCCGGGCATCACTCCGACCGCGCGCATCGCCAGCTCGAGTGCGTCGGTGCCATTCGCCACACCGATGCAGTGGCGCACCCCGGTGAAAGCGGCGAACTCGCTCTCGAACTGATCGACTGCCGGTCCGCCGACGAACGCCGCTGTCTCGAACAGCTCCTCCCAGGCGGGAAGTACCTCTGCGACGACCTCGGCGTTCTGGGCCGCGATATCCAGGAATGGGATGGCTTGCTGCTCGGTCATACTCGAACCTCCAACGGCCGCGCGGGCACGCCGATCCAGGTCTCGCCGGATGGGAGCTCTTTCGTCAGTACGGCACCCATTCCCAGCACGCTTCTCGACCCGACCCGAGTGTTCTCGCGTACTGCCGCGTTCATGCCGAGATAAGCCGCCTCGCCCACCCAGACGTGTCCGCCCAGGGCCACACCTGCGCAAATGGTGGCGAACCGCTCAACGAGAACATCGTGTGTGAGCGTCGCGTTCGGCATGATCACGACGTGTCGGCCGATGGAGACATTGGACGTCATCACCACGCCGGCCAGCAGGATGCTCCCCGCACCGACGACGCAGCTGGGAGGAATCTCAACCCCGGCGGCGACGACGGTCACGTAATCACGTTCGGTGCGACCCTGGTCGGCTAAGCGATGCTCCAGGCCTGCTCGGACGGTCCCGGCGCCGGCGCACAAGAGCAAGCGGACCCCGGGGAAGCGTTCAGCGTCGGCTACGGTACCAACCACGGTCATACCGTCGATGGTGCGCTCGAGCTTTTTCGGGTCATCATCGAGAATCCCGATCACCTCATGCTCGCCGGAGCGGCGGATCACCTCGAGCGCCTCTCGTGCCAATCCGCTCGCGGCGACCAACAGCACGTCAGCCATGACGCACCGCCGTAGAGGAGACGATGGCGTCGACGACGACGGCAAGCTGGCTCTCGTCCAGCTGGTGGTACAGCGGAAGGATCAGGGTGCGCTCGGTCAGCCATTCGGTGACCGGCAGCGGCACCCGCAGTGACCGGCTGCCCAGGTACGGTGGCTGCCGGTGCGCCGCCATGATGCCGCGCCTGGCGGAGACGCCCGACTCGGCGAGGTGGATGAGGAGCCCTTCCCTGCCAAGCGGGTACTGGTCATCCAGTTCGATCCACATCGACTGGAAGTTGCCGGTCCCGTGTGCCGGATCGGCGACCACGCGGATGCCGGGCACGCCCACCAGCGCGCGGGTGTACTCGTCGGCCAGTCGGCGACGAGTGCGCACCAGCTCGGGCAACTTGCCGAGCTGCACGATGCCGACCGCGGCTTGCAGGTCGGTCATCCGGTAGTTGAAGCCGATTTCGTCGTAGACCTCGGCCGGCGCGACCAACGCGCTGTGGCGTTCGGCCGCGGACACGCTCATGGCGTGCTCACGCAACCGGCGAGCGCGCTGCGCCCAGTCCGCCCGGCTGGTGGTCAGCATCCCGCCCTCGCCCGTGGTCAGCAGCTTCCTCGGGTGGAACGACCACGCCGTCAGCTCGGCACCTGCGCCGACCGGGCGGTCGTGATAGCGGGAGCCGGCGCCACAAGCGGCGTCCTCGATGACGGTGATGCCGAGCGGGTCGCAGAGCGCCCGGATCGGCTCGAGGTCCACCGGCACCCCACCCTGGTCCACCGCAATCACCGCCCGGGTGCGGTCGGTGATCAACGGCGCCAGGGTCTCGGCGGTGACGTTGCCGGTGACCACATCGACGTCGGCGAAGACGGCGAGCGCGCCGACGTAGCTGGGCGCATTGGCAGTGGCGATGAAGGAGAACGAGGGAACGATGACCTCATCGCCGGCCCCGATTCCGGCGACCACCAGCGCCAGATGCAGCGCGGTGGTGCAGTTCGAGGTGGCGACAGCGTGCTCAGCCTGCATGGCTTCGGCGAACAGCTGCTCAAACCGGGCCACCTGCGGGCCCTGGGCCACCCAGCCGCTCTCGATCACCGCGGTGACGGCGGCGACCTCGTCCGCTCCGAGCCACGGCTTCATCACATTGATGCGATCGGTGCCGGTCATGATGCGACCGCCCGTCCGGCGGTGATCTCTTCGCGGAGCGGCTGCCACCATTCGACCAGTTCACGCAGTCCCTGCTCGAGGCCGACCTCGGCCACGAAGCCCAGGTCGCGTTCGGCGGCGGTGACATCCGCGAGCCGTCGCACGACGGAATTGACGGCACGTTCCGGGCCGTGCTCGACGGCGAGCTCGGAGCCCATCACGCGGAGCAGCGCTTCGGCCAAGCCGAGGAGGCTGGTTTCGGTGCCGCTGGCGATGTTGTAGACGCCCTCACGCACGTCGCTTTCGGCGGCCAGCAGGTTGGCCCGGGCGATGTCCCGGGTGAAGACGAAGTCCATGGTCTGTGCGCCATCACCGAAGATCAGGGGGGCCCGGCCATCCGCGATCCGCTCCATCCACCGCACCAGTACCTCGGTGTACAACCCGTGCACGTCCATCCGAGGGCCGTACACGTTGAAGTAGCGCAGCAGCACGTAGTCGATGCCATACATCGCCCGGAAGCTCCTCACCATCCCCTCGTTGAACGACTTCGCGGCGCCGTAGAAGGTGTCGTTGTTGTGGTGGTGGTGCCGTTCCGAGGTGGGGAATTGTTCGGCCATGCCGTACACCGACGCGCTCGAGGCGGCGATGAGCTTGCCGACCGAGTGCCGCGCCGCGGCTTCCACGACGTTGAAGGTGCCGTCCACGAGCACCTCGAGGGCGAGTCGCGGGTCTTCGGCACACTGGGTGATCCGGATCGCGGCCTGGTGGAAGACGATGTCCTTGCCGCGGACGAGATCGTCGACCAGGTCCTTATCGCGCAGGTCGCCCTGGATGAGGCTTACCCGTCCGCTGGCGAGGGCCGGTTCGAGATTGCCCAGTCGGCCACGGACGAGGTTGTCGAGCACGTCGACGTGCTGCACCCCGGTATCCAGCAATTGGTCGACGATTGTCGATCCGATGGTGCCTGCTCCGCCGGTGACGAGCACGCGGGATCCGGCGAGTGCGGTCATGCGACAACCTCCAGTTCGGGTTCGGTGAGGATCAGCGGGACGGCGGCTCCGGCCGCGCGGAGGCTGACGGCTGCGGCGTCCAGTACGGAGAGCACCCGCAGACCGGAGCCTCCGTCGGTGAGTGGCGCCCGGCCGTCGCGGATGGCGCCGGCGAATTCGGCTGCCATCAGCGAGAGTGCCTCCCGTTCCGGCAGGGCGGGTGACCAGGTGTCACCGAGCCGGTAGGACACCGTGGAGGCCTTGCGTTCGACCGTCGCCGCGGATTGACGCTCGATGTCGACGCCGCGGTCGTAGATGCTGAGCCGCTGCTGCGGATTCAGGTCGTCCCAGACCAGGGTGCGCTTGGTGCCGCCGATGACCATCTTGCGGATCTTGGTCGGACTCAACCAGTTCACGTGGACGTGGGCGATGGCTCCGTCACCGAACGGGATGGTCAGGTAGCCGACGCAGGCCTTGCCTGAGTGCAGCGGGTCGGCGCCCTGCGCGGAGACCGAATGTGGCCGGAGCCCGCCGGGGATGATGAAGTCGAGAATCGACAGGTCGTGCGGGGCGAGGTCCCAGAACACGTCGACGTCGGGTTGGATGAGGCCCAGGTTGATGCGCACCGAGTCGATGAAGAGGATGTCGCCGAGGACACCCTCTGCCACCAACTCGCGGATCTTCTGCACGGCAGGCGTGTAGCAGTACGTGTGGTCAGCCATCAGGACGAGCCCCCGCTCGGCTGCCGTCCGCACCATCATGCCGCCCAGCGCGCGATCATCGGCGAGCGGCTTCTCCACCACCACGTGCTTGCCGGCTTCCAGTGCTGCGGTCACGAGCGCGTGGTGGGTACGTGCGGGCGTCGCTATTGCAACAGCGTCAATGGCGTCATCCGCCAACGCTTCCTCGATGTCGGTGAGCACCGACGCCCCGCCGACCTGTTCGGCAACGCGCTGGGCGCGGTCGGCATCCTTGTCGCAGATCGCTGCCAGCGTCCAATCAGGGCTGCTGCGGAAGTTGCGGGCGAGATTCGGACCCCAGTAGCCGGCCCCGATGATCGCAATGCGAAGAGAGGTTGTCATAGTTTTCCCCCGGAGTGGTTCTCAGGTGTCACGGATCGATGGCGAAGAGCACATCAACCCAGAAGTTGTGTGCGGTGAGGTCGGTTGGGTAGTCGGTGCCATAGACGTACGTTCCGCCGGTGGCTGGTGTGGACAACGGTCCACTGACCCGTGGGTCCTGCAGTCCGTTCAGGTCCACGGCGTACCTGCCGGTTGAGCTGTGGACCGTCACGCGGTATTCCCGGCCAACCTCGAGACGGACCGATTCCGGCAGCATCGCGAGCTGCCAGCCACTAGGGCTCTCATCGGTGAAGGCCACTTGAGCCACCCGGGTGCCGTCGGTGCTCCACAGAGATCCGGTGTGCACGCCGGTGTTGGCTGCGCCCTTGTAGAAACGGATGCCGAGGACCTCACCGGCGGCACTGGCCGTAAACCGGGTGCCGAATTGCACGGCTCTGGGGTCGTCCCACGCTGGGTGCTGAGGGATGGCGTCGGTGCCGAACAACGAGACGACATCAACGGTGGGCGGAGCAATCGCGGTCGTGAACGACCAGGTGCCGCCGCTCAGAACGGTTTGGCCGACTGTGATCGTTGCCGTGTATCGGGTGGCCCACGCCAACGGGTCCGTCGGTGTGAATGTCAGCGTGCTGGTCGTCTCATCCCATGTGGTTGCGCCGACAACGGCACCGGCCGACCCGGTCAGGGTAAAGGTCGGCTGCTCCGAGACGTTGCTGACCTGCGCGCTCACGCTGGTGGTCGGGGCAATATCCGAAGCGCCGTCGGCTGGGCTACCACCGGTCACAATCGGCACAGGCGTAGGTTCGGGTTCCGGCTCGGGGTCCGGTGGCGGCGGGGGTGGCACCACGGCGTCCGGCTGGAACAGCACGTCAACGAAGTAGTTGGTCGCATTCCAGCTCTCGGTCGGGTACCCGCCGGTCCCGTAGAGAAAGCGCCCATTCGCGGCAGTCTCCGCGCTGAGCGGCCCGTTGGTTCTCGCGGTTGAGAAGTAGTCGGGGGTCGCCGAGTAGGTGCCTTGCGGAGCGTAATAGGAGACGATGTAGCGCTCGCCGGGGGTCAACGCTAGCGGTGTCGCCAGGGCAGCGGTCTGCCAGCCGGCGTTCGTCTCTCCCGTGAAGGTGACCCGGGCGAGCGGCGATCCCGCGGCGGACCAGATCGTGCCGACATGCGTTCCTCCGTTGCCCAGCCCCTTGTAGAAGCGGATCGCGGTCACCGTTCCCGGCTGGTTCGTGGTGAAGGCCATGCCGAGTTCGATGGATGACGAGTCCGAAGCCGACGCGAACCGTGGCAGGGTTCCATCCAGCAACGAGTAGACGCCGGTTGGCAGGGGTGCGGCGACGGTCGTGAAGCTCCAGCCGCCGCCGGTCGGCATGCGGCCATCGATCAGCACTGTCGCGGTGAAATCGGTCCCGTAAGGAAGTGGTGCCGCCGGGGTGAAGGTCACGGTCCGGGTCGTCGGGTCGTAGCTGCTCGATCCATCGACCGCTGCAGTGCCGGCCTGCAGCCGAATCGTCGGCTCGGCGGGAGGTTCGGCGCCCAGCGTCGCGCTCACCGCGGTGGTGGGCTGCACCGGCGCTTGACCCGGCGTGGGACTACTCGCCGTCACCGACGGCAAGGCAGCAGGCGGCACGTAGCTCGTCGAGAACACCACGTCCACGAAGTAGTTGGAAGCATTCCAGGATGCCTCCGGCATCACTCCGCCGCCGCCATACCGGTACCGGCCGTTGGCGACGGTGTCCGCTGTGAGGGGACCGTTGGTGTGCTGCGTCGTGAAGTATCCGCCGCTGTAGGAGTAGTAGCCGTTCGGCGCGTGGTAGGAAACGACGTACCTGACTCCGGGATTGAGCATGACCGGCGTCGCGAGTGCCGCGGTCTGCCAACCCTGAGCGGTCTCACCCGTGAACGTGACTTGAGCCATCCGCTCTCCGGTCGACGACCAGAGCGACCCGACGTGGGTTCCGGTGTTGCCTGGCCCTTTGTAGAAGCGGATCGCCGTGACCGCTCCTGGCTCGGCCACCGAGAAAGCCGTGCCCAGTTCGACCGGCGCGCTTTCGGGCACTGTCACTGTGGCGGGTAGCTCACCAGCGAACAGCGAGTAGTCCCCGAGCTGCGGCACGTAATCGGTGGTGAGGAAAGACCATTGTCCGCCGACGATCGTGGCGGCACCGACTTGCACCCGTGCCTGGTAAACCGTGCCTGGCTCGAGCGGGCTGCCCGGCGCAAAACTGATTGTCTTGGACGTGGCGTCCCAGGTCGCCGTCCCCGAAACCGGACCGTCGGTGTTCGACACCGTGATGGTCGGTTCGGCTCCCTGCGGCGCGCCCGAGAGCACCGCGCTGATCTGCGAGGCCAGGGGCACATCGGTGGCGCCCGACACCGGCGTGGTCGACGTCGTCATGATTGCCGACGGGTCATCAGGGTCGGTGACGAAGATCACATCGACGAAGTAGTTGGTTGTTGAACTCGATGCGGGGAACCCGGTGCCGTACGTGTAGGCACCACCCGAAGCGGGAACCCTGAGCGGCCCGCTGGTGTAGGGGCTCGCGAAGGCACTCAAGGTTGCCGAGTAGCTGCCGGCGGTGGCCCGGTAAGACGCGACATAGGTCGACCCGGCTCGAACATCGACGGGCGTACTGAAGTAGACCGTCTGCCAGCCGCTGGTCGTCTCACCGGTGAAGGTCGCTGAGGCGAGCTGCCGCCCATCGGCTGCCCACAGAGTGCCGACGTGTGTGCCGACATTGCCCGCACTCTTGTAATACTTCAGCCCCATGATCGAACCGCTGGTCTGCGGGGTGAACTTCACGCCAAGCTCGACCGATGCCCGATCGCCGACCTCGAGGATCCCGGGCACCTCGTTGCCCTGGAACAACGAGCATGGGCAGCTCGCACTGACGTCGGTGGTCGCCGTGGTGAACGACCAGCCCGCCCCCTCGACGAGCGGCTCTCCTCCAATGCTGGTCGCAGCCAGTTGCACGAAGTAGGTGCTTCCCGTGGCCAGCGCGCCGGCCGGCGTGAACGTCACGATTCGCGCATCGGGGTCGTAGCTCGTTGCGCCGCTGACGGCGGAGCCGAGTCCATCTCGCATGGTCACGGCGACCGAGGACGGGTCAACCTGCGTCGTGAATCGAGCGGTGATGGCCGTCGATGGCACTACTGCGGTCGCGCCGGGGGCGGGCCACTGTTCCACGGCGATCAACGGCGTCCGGTCAGAGGTATCGAAGACGACATCCACGAAGTAGTTCGACCCGTCGTACCGATTTGCAGGGAACTGGCCCAGGTTGCCGTATACACCGGCTGTCGCGCCTTGATATCCGGGTGCGATGGTGATGGGTGACGATGATCGGGCGGCGTACGGCCAGTAGCGCGGGCTCACGGAATAGTGGCCCGCGGGTGCGCTGTACGACACGGTGTAGACCTGTCCCGCCAAAACGGGCACCGCTTCGGTGAAGTAGGCGGTCTGCCAGCCGGCTGCCGACTCCGAAGTGAACGCGACGGACCCGAGAGCGCTACCCGCGGCGTCCCACAGGGTTCCGACGTGGTTGCCGGTGTTGAGCTCGCTCTTGTAGAAACGCACGCCTGCGACGTAACCGTCGGCCTCTGGCGAGAACTGCAGTCCGAGCTCAACTGCGGAGCGATCGCCCGAGTCGACCGTTGCGGGAACTTCCGTTCCGAGCGCGCTCGCCGGACCCGTCACCGTAAGGCTCACGCTGGTGGGCGTCGACGGATAGTTGGCACTGTCATCGATCGCGCGCGCCATCAGCGCGGCGGCTCCCAAGCCGGATTGAACGTACGTATAGCTCCAGTTCGTCGTGCCCTCGGCCAGCCGCCAGGTCGCACCACCATCGGTGGACACTTCGACGCCCGCCACCCGTCCGCCGGCATCATTCGCCGTGCCGGTAACGGTGACTTGCGCACCGTTGGCGATCGATGCGCCATTGACGGGTGAAACCACACTTGCCGTCGGCGCGGCACTGTCCGTGCTCGCAGAAGCCTGGACAAGCCCGGCCATCAGCGTGGCCGGCTGCGCACCCATGTCGGCGAGGACATTGACCTGCGCTTGCTGCATTCGCGGATCCGGGGGTGCGCCATCGCCATCATGAAAGTCGTCGAGACCCCACGACCACTGCACGCTGGCCGACGAAAAGACAAGGGCCCCGCTGGCAGCCCGATACAGGGTCAGGTTATGAGTCGTGGACCCCGGCTCCACGGTGTTTCCATAATCCAGCAGGTACTGCGGAGTGGGACCGGTTGTGGTGGACAGGTGGATGAGACCCTGCGGTCGGAAGCCGTTGTCGATGTCCTCATTGGACTCGTACCCCACCGTGTGGGGAGCCAACTCGGCTGACGTCCCGGCAGCCATCGAGGCCAGGCTGGTGTTTCGCCAGAGGCGCAGCTTGCCTTCCTGAGCGCTGACGGTGACCGGAAGGTCATCGTGGTTGACCATGTACATCGTGCCGGTGAGGGCATTCTCTGGCGTCCCTGCCCCCGAACTCTGGGGAGCGAACCGGGGGTCACGCCAGGTTCCCGTCCACTCAGTCGAGGGGTCGATCTTCGAGTTCGACCAGGTCTCTTTGTACGACACAAGCGTCCGATAGGCCGCGCGATCCGAGGACGCCGCAGGCTCATAACGTGTGCGCCAGTACCCTTCATTGCCTGTCAGGAACTGCAGATTCACGCCCGCGTCCCGAGCGGCCTCGATGTTCCGTCGCTGTGCACCGGACCAGTACTCGTCGTGACCGACAGACAGGAAGACGTCGTGGTTCAGCAGGTGGCCGCCGAACCGATCCGTGTCCACCCCACTTGCGTAACTGACGTCATAGCCGTTGCGTTCGAGGAAGCGGACCAGGGCGTACTCGCTGGAGAAATAGAAGTCCCGCTGGGTGTCGCCATTTCGGGTGGCGAACGGCCGGTTGTAGCTGATCTTGTACGCGCGCCCGTTGGCGGCCCCTTGGTAGAAGTCAGAGCCGCCGTAGCTGTTATAGGCATGCCAGGTCGGATCGGATGTCTGGAACAAGATGTCTGAAGTGCTGCTGTCATCGCGAACGATGAAGGTGATGTGGCTCTCGTCACCGTTGTCGGTCCGAAGCAGATGAGCGATGTAGACGCCGGAGACGGCGTTGCTCGGGACGCTCCACGAGGCAGACACCCCCCAGGTGCCGCAGTCGTAGAGTTCGGTCGCCTGGTCGCTGATGCATTCCGGTTGCATCTGCGGTAGCGCTGCTGACGGCTCAACCGATGTGATGTAGCGCGCACCCAGGCCCTGATACCAACCGGTGCGGTAGATGTCGATCGTGTAGTCAGCGGCATCCGTATCGATCTTGAAATCGACGCGACTGCCGATGTTCACGCTGATGTCAGTCGCGAAGCCTTGGATGCTGGGGTCACCTGCGCCTCGGATATCCCAGATTGCCGGGTCCGTGCCGGGTTGGCTGTTCTCGCAGGAGATCTTGTTTCCGCCCGCCCCGCACGGCTCAGCTGCCGAAGCGATCGAAGCGGGGCCAAGCACCGTCAGCGAGGTGAGCACGAGCGCGCTCGTCGCGAGCAGGCTCGCGAAACCGGCAACACGGCGACGCAACGGGGCGTCGCGCGGGTCCACTGACGCTTCAACCATGTGAGCCTGCATTCGGGTTACAGGAACTACGCGGCAAGAAAAGGGGGTGCTACGCGGGGGTAAGCCGCGTCGTGTCGGCGTCAGGGAACGCCGGTATCGGGTGTGCAAACACTAAGCCAGCGTGTCTGCGAGGGTCAATAGCTGACTTGTGCTAGCTCACCGCAAGCCGCGGTCTTCGAGCCATTCCTGGTGATCGCGGAGAGCGCGGCGCACCGCCGCTCGCACCACCGTGTAGAAGATCAGCAAGCCGATGGCGCCGCCAACGATCCAGAACAGGACGGGGACGACGATCGCCATGAGCTCGCCCAGTTGCGCCATACCCGAACGTTAGCGGCCCCGGGCAGCGTCGGGCTAGAGCTGGTCAGCGGGCGCGGCGAACGTGTCGCACGCGCCGGTGCCGTTCTCGAAGCCGGCTCTGAACCACTTCTGCCTGCTCTCGCTGGAGCCGTGCGTCCAGGATTCCGGATTCACCTGACCCTGCGTCTGCTCCTGGATGCGGTCGTCACCGATGACGGATGCCGCGTCCAGCGCCTGGGCGACCTGGTCCTGGGTGATCGGCTTCAGGAATGGCTGCCCGGAGGCATCCTCGGTCGTTGAGGCTTCCCCTGCCCAGGCGCCCGCGAAGCAGTCTGCCTGCAGCTCGAGGCGCACCGCGTCGGATGCGGGCCCGGTGTCACCGCGCTGGGCCTGGCCCATGATGCCGGTGATGTTCTGGATGTGGTGTCCCCACTCATGCGCGACGACGTACATCTCGGCGAGCGGCCCGCCTTCGGCTCCGAACCGGTTCTGCAGGTCGTTGTAGAAGGAGAGGTCGATGTACACGGTCTGGTCGGCGGGGCAGTAAAACGGGCCGACCGCGCTGGTGGCATTGCCGCAGCCCGTCGTCGTTGCTTGGTCGAAGAGCGCGAACGGGGGCTCCGTGTACTCCGCGCCAAGCTCGTTCGCCCAGAAGGCGTCGAGCGAGAGCGCTGCGCCCTCCATCCGGCACTCAGTCCGCGCGTTCGCGTCAGCCCCGGTGTCGCAGTCCTCGATCGCGGTCCCGGTGGGCTGCCCGCCGGAACCGCCGCCGAGGATGCCGGTCAGATCCACGCCGAGCAGTTGCGAGAGCAGCACTAGGGCCACCACGCCGATCCCGCCGCCGCCGACCGCCAACCCAGTGTTTCGCCCCCGGTGGCTGACCCGATTTCCGCCGAGATTCGCGTTGTCATCGAACGTCATGGGTCAGACGGTACTCCCGGCGAGCACCCCTTCCACCTTCGCGGCAGCCTGCCGAACTGAGGCAGGCACGGTCACCGTCGCCGGAGTCAGTCCGGAGCTTTCCGGCTCGCCGGCGACCCGCAGGATAGGCAGCACGCCGGCCCAGACAGAGCGGTCTTCGCCGTCGTCGGCCTCCTCGGATGCGCCCTTCGCCCGCACCTTCATGCTGGCCTCGGTCAACGGGATGCGCAGGACCAGGGTCGCCGCCAGCTCCCGCTTGGTGATCGGGCGCACCTCCTCGCGGCGGCCGGGCATCAGGTTGTCGACGATCACCTCGAGTGCGGCGCTCTTCTCTGCGTGCTCGAGCTTCTCGGCGCGGCCGAGTACGACGACACTGCGGTAGTTCATCGAGCTGTCGAAAGTCGACCTGGCAAAGACGAGTCCGTCGAGATGGGTGACGCACACCGCCACCGGACGCCCGTCGGCGATCTCGCGGAAGATGCCGGAACCGGTGGAGCCGTGGATGAAGAGATCATCGCCCGATCGGCCGTATCCGACCGGCAGCACCACCGGATAGCCGTCACGGACGACGGCGACGTGGGCGACCAGGCCGGCGTCCAGTGCGGCATAGATCTGCTCCCGGTCGGTCTGCTGGCGTTCGGGGAGGCGGCGGATGCTGGTGCGGGAAGTGGTCGGGATAGTGCTCATCCTCCCAGCGTGCTGATAAGACTGGACTATGACTAGTGCCAGTTCATGCAGCTTTGAATGGTCCAGATGATGCTGGACCTTCCGATCACGCTTGACCGTGCGGGCTCCGAGTCGCTCGTGGCTCAGCTCGCCACCGCCTTGCGAGATGCCGTGCATGCTGGGCTGCTGCGCTCGGGCGAGCCGGTGCCCTCCAGTCGCGCACTGGCAACCAGTCTCGGATTGTCGCGGGGCACGGTCACCGCCGCGTACGACCAGCTCAGCGGTGAGGGCTATCTTGAGTCGCGACCCGGCGCGGCCACCCGGGTGCGGACGCTGCCGGCACCCGGCACCATGCCCGCTTCTGCGCCGGTCGCTACGAGGGCGGCGGACGCCGCACCGGTGATCGACCTCACTCCGGGGCACCCGAGCAGCCGCGGCATCGCCGATCCGGCCTGGCGGGCGGCCTGGCGCGAGGCTGCAGCCGCCGATCCCGGCTCCTCCGCGCCGCCGGCGGCCGGCGCCGATGAGCTTCGCCGGGCGATCGCCGACCACCTGCGGCGGGCGCGCGGCCTCAGCTGCGATCCGGACGATGTCATCGTGACGGCAGGCACCTCCGACGCCCTGCTGCTGATCGGCCTGGCGCTGCGGGGGCGAAGCGGCGAGCCGCTGCTGGCGGTTGAGAACCCTGGATACCGCACCGGCTACCGCGTGCTCGTGGCCACCGGGGCCCGGTTGCTGCCGATCGGTATCACCGCCGATGGTCTCTCGGTGGACGCGTTGGAAGCCGCCGATCCTGCTCCCGACGCCGTGCTCGTCACGCCGAGTCATCAGTATCCGTGCGGCGGGCGACTGCCGGTGCAGCAGCGCTTGCAGCTGCTGGCGTGGGCCGAGGCATCCGGTGCCGTGATCATCGAGGACGATTACGACAGTGAGTTCCGGCATGATTCGCTGCCGCTTCCCGCCCTGGCCTCACTCGACCGTGCGAACAGCGTGGTGCTGGTCGGCACGCTGTCGAAGGTGCTGAGCCCTGGACTCCGCGTGGGCTATCTGGTTGCTCGCGGCGAGGTGCGAGAGGAGCTGCTGCGGCTGCGTGAGGTGCTTGGCGGGCCGGTCGCCGGGACGGTGCAATCGATGATGGCGCGCTACCTCGGCTCCGGTGCGCTCGCCCGGCACATCAGTCGGCGGCGACGGGAGTACGCGCACCGGCGCGCGCTGGTCATCGAGAAACTGGGTGCGCTGCCCGGCATCCGGCTCGGCGCGCTGGATGGCGGTTTGCATGCGGTCGTGCACACGCCGGATGCCGCCGCGATCGTGCAGCGCATCACCGAGCGCGGCGTGCTCGTCGCCGAGCTGGCCGACTATGACCTGGATGGGAAGGCGGAGGGTTTCGTGCTCGGCTACGGCGCAGTGACGGATCTTGAACTGGACCGCGCGCTCGGGGTGATCGAGGCCGAGTTGCTCGAGTCGGAATCGCGCTCTGGCTGATTCCAGTCACCGCCGGAAGAACACCTCAACCGGCTCCCCCGCTGCCTCCATCACCGCTTGGGGAAGGACATCCCAATGCTCACCGTCAGAAACCCACGACGGCCGGGCGACCTGCGAGCGATGGGCATCGAGCGCGTGCAGCTTCGTCGAGACGAAGTCGGCGGCCTCGACCACTACCGCGCGCCGGCCGAGCACAGCTGCCACGGCATCGACGAGGGATCCCAGTCGATGGCCAGGCTGGAGCGGCCAGGAGCGCCACATCCACACCGGATACTCAAAGAGGGCACACGTCCTGGCTCCGGCCACTGCGCGCCGTGCCGCCCGCCCGACCGCCGCGTGGTCGGGATGCGGTTCATCGGCGCACGTGGCGAAGACGTCGTCGGGCTGGAACTCATCAATCAGGTCGCCGAGGAGTCCAACCAGGCGGTCCTCATGAACCGCGACGGTTCCGTCTTCGATGTCGAGCCATCGCACCGCGCCGGCTTCCAGCCCGAGCCGCTCGGCGGCGACCCGCATCTCGTCGCGCCGAATCTCAGCGAGCTCGTCCGGGCTCATCGCGGTGCTCCGGTGCGAATGCCGGCCGTCCGTGACGATCACGATCATGACGCTCATCCCGGTCGCGCGCCTGCGGAGAATGGTCGCGCCGCAACCGAGCGTTTCATCGTCGGGGTGTGGGGCGATGACCAGCGCCGATCGGCCCGCCGACTCAGCGGTGACGTCGCGTGCCCGCCGGATAATGGCGGCACGGGCGAGCCGGCGGATGCGAGCGACGATGGCTGACACGGGCGCGACCGACCTTCCTCGAACCGGGTCGGCGCTGCGTCACCGGTGACGTGAGCGGAACATGACCAACCTAGATGATTAAGGCATTGCCCTAGATAGCGCCCGGGCGACGGAAGACCCTGCGGACCTTCTCGCCGATGGTGGCCGGTGGTGGCTCGTTGTAGGCGTGCGCCAGTTCCTGCTCGGACATCCGCGCGATCGCCGCCATGATCTCGTCGGTCGCATGCCGGCGGGCGCGACCGGACCTCGCCTCGCCGTGCTTGCTGACGTCGATCGGAATGCCGAACTCGACGCTGATGCGATGCAGGCGCACCCGGCGGGAGCCCACCGGCTGCAACTGCTCGGTTCCGGTCAGCGCCACCGGCACGACCGGTACGCCTGCGGTCAGCGCCAGCCAGGCGACGCCGGTGCGACCGCGGTACAGCCGGCCATCGAGCGAACGGGTGCCCTCCGGGTAGATGGCGAATGCGTTTCCCTCGTCGAGGATGCCGAGGCCAGCGTCGAGTGACTCCTGGGCGGCGGCTCCGGCTCCGCGGACGACGGGAACCGCGCCGATGCCGCTGAAGAAGTTCCGTGACAGCCATCCCTTGAAACCGCGACCGGTGAAGTATTCGGCCTTGGCGAGGAAGGACACCGAGCGCGGGGCGACCAGCGTGATCACGATGCTGTCGATGAAGGACAGGTGGTTGCTCGCGAGGATCACTGCGCCATGCTTCGGCACATTCGCCCGGCCGATGATCCGGGGTCGCCAGATCAGGCGGGCGAGTGGGGCGAGCAGCAGGCGCGCGAGGAACTTGAGCACGACTCCCGAGTTTATTGAGTCGTCTATTCCTGGAGCGGCATAGACGCGCTCGCCTCTGGCGATCGACCAGCGGAGGGGCGCGCGGCCGCCGCAGTTAGCTGATGGGCTGTCGCATCCGGTAGAGGACATGACGCTGCAGCGGATGCCCGGGCAGCAACGGGTGGTCGAAGTCGTCGGCTGGATTATGCGTCATTCCGATTCGCCGCATCACCGCCCGCGAGGGTTCGTTCGTCACGGTCGTGAACGCCACGATCTCGTCGAGCCCGAGTGTCTCGAAGCCGAACGTCAGCGCTGCGCGCGCCGCCTCGGTAGCGAAGCCGTTGCCCCACGCCGAGCGGGCGAATCGCCAGCCGACTTCGACCACGGGCGTGAAGTGCGCATCGAACTTCGGCCGGCTGAGGCCGGTGAATCCCAGGAACTTGCCCTCCCGCTCGACCGCCCAGAACCCGAAGCCTTCCGACTCGAAGCGGGCTTCGATCCGTTCCACCATCGCGTCGCTTTCGGAGGCCGTCAACGCCATCGGAAAGTACCGCATCACTTCCGGATCCGCGTTCAGCGCGGCAAATGGCTCGAGGTCTGACGCTGTCCAGCGTCGAAGAAGGAGTCGCTCCGTCGTGATCACGTGAACCACGGTATCGCGGGCGGACATCGGCACGAGTGACTCGGTCTCGCGATTACGGCACTGCGGCGGCCACGCCCGCGACGATCCCGAGCACCGCGTCGCCGTAGGTTTCGAGCTTCTTGGCGCCGACTCCGCTGATCGTCCCCAACTCGTCAAGGGAGGTCGGGCGGGTCACAGCGATGCCCCGCAGCGTGGCGTCACCGAAGACGACGTAGGCCGGCACGCCCTGTTCCCGGGCGACGCCGGCGCGCCAGGCGCGCAACTGCTCGAACAGGTCGGATGCCGCGGCGGGCAGGTCAGCCGCGACCGTCCGCTTCTGCGCCCGAGCCGGTCGCGCCACTTCCTTGCGCAGTCGCACTGTGCGAGCGCCGCTCAGCACCGCGCCGCTGGCTTCACTGATCACCAGCGTGCCGTAGCCGTCGGCGGAAACCGTGAGCAGCCCTTGCGCGAGCAACTGCCGGACGACACCGCGCCATTCGCTCTCGGGGATGTCTTGCCCGATGCCGAAGGTGGCGAGGCCGTCGTGCCGCTGCTGGGTGACCCGATCGGTCTGCTTGCCGAGCAGGATGTCGATGATGTGGCCGGCGCCGAACTGCTGGTTCCGCTCGCGCTTCAGCCGCACCACCGTGGACAGCAGTTTCTGCGCGGCGATCGTGCCGTCCCAGCCCTCGACCGGTTGCAGGCAGGTGTCGCAGTTGCCGCACGGAGAGGAGTCCTCGCCGAAATAGTTGAGTAGCTGCATCCGGCGGCACTCGATGGTCTCGCACAGTGCGAGCATCGCGTCGAGGTGCCTGCTGAGCTGCCGCTTGCGGGCGGCGTCTCCTTCGCCATCGGCGATCATCCGCCGCTGCTGCACCACGTCCTGCAGCCCGTAGGCGAGCCACGCCGTCGATGGCAGACCATCGCGGCCGGCGCGACCGGTCTCCTGGTAGTAGCCCTCGACGCTCTTGGGCAGGTCCAGGTGCGCGACGAAACGCACGTCAGGCTTGTCGATGCCCATCCCGAACGCAATGGTGGCGACCATGACCAGGCCGTCCTCGCGCAGGAACCGGGCCTGGTTCGCCGCCCGCACGTTGGCCGGCAAACCGGCGTGGTACGGCAACGCCGGGATGCCGTTCTCGACAAGGAACTGGGCGGTCTTCTCGACGGATGCCCGGGACAGGCAGTAGACGATGCCCGCGTCACCGTCGTGCTCGGAGCGGATCAGGCTGAGCAACTGCTGGTTCGGTTGCTGCTTCGGCACGATCCGGTACTGGATGTTCGGACGGTCGAAGCTCGACACGAAGTGCCGCGCCTCGCCGAGCTGCAGCCGGGCGGTGATCTCTTTGTGCGTGGTCTCGGTCGCGGTTGCGGTCAGCGCGACCCGCGGCACGGTCGGCCAGCGTTCGTGCAGCATCGACAGCGAGAGGTAGTCGGGACGGAAGTCGTGGCCCCACTGGGCGACACAGTGCGCCTCGTCGATCGCGAACAGGGCGACCTTGCCCCGGTCAAGCAGGTTCACGGTGGACTCGAGGTTGAGCCGTTCCGGGGCGAGGTAGAGAAAGTCGAGCTCGCCGGCCAGGAACGCCTGCTCGACCGCGCGCCGCTCGTCAAGCCCCTGGGTTGAGTTCAGGAATGCTGCCCGCGCGCCCACCGCGGCGAGCGCGTCGACCTGGTCCTGCATGAGCGCGATGAGCGGCGAGATGACCACGCCGCAACCATCGCGGACGAGCGCCGGGATCTGGTAGCACAGCGACTTGCCCCCGCCGGTGGGCATGAGAACGAGCGCATCGCCGCCGCCGATGACCTGGTCGATGATCTCGGCCTGCTGCCCGCGGAATGAGCCGTACCCGAACGTCGTCTCGAGTACGGACAGGGCGGTGCGGGTCATGCGATCAAGGCTAGCCGCGACATCCGACCAGATGCTGCGGGTGTGGATTACGGGCGCCAGAGCTCCAGTTCGGGGGTGCCCGGCGGCTCGAAGCCCATCACCTGGCCGTAGAAGGACAGTTCGGCCTGCGCTGCGTGGATGATGGTCTCCGCCTTGCGGAAGCCGTGCGACTCCCCCTCGTACCCGACATACGCATGCGGGACGCCACCTGCCACCAGCGCGTTACGCAACGTCTCGGACTGCGAGGGCGGCACCACCGGGTCATCGAGGCCCTGCAGCAGCAGCACCGGCGTCGACAACCGGTCCACGTGGCCAAGCGGCGACCGGTCGCGATACACCTCGGTCGCCTCGGGCAGTGGGCCGACGAGCCCGTCCAGATAGCGGGCTTCGAAGTCGTGCGTGTCGGCGGCCAGCGCCGCGAGGTCGGCGACACCGTAATAAGAGGTACCGCAGGCGAAGACATCCGATTCCTCGAGCGCGGCGAGCACCGTCAGCCCACCCGCCGAGCCGCCGCGAATCGCGAGCCGGGCCGGGTCGGCGATGCCGGCGTCAGCGAGTGCGCGGATGGCCCCCACGGTGTCCGCGACATCGACCACGCCCCACTGCCCCTTGAGCCGGTCGCGCCAGGCCCGCCCGAAGCCGGTGGAGCCTCCGTAGTTCACTTCGACCACGCCGATTCCCCTGGAGGTGAAGTAGGCGGTGGACAGGCTCAGGCTGGGCGCGACATGCGCGGTCGGACCGCCGTGCACGAAGGCGACGAACGGGGGCAACTCGCCATCGGGAGCGGTGTACTCGGGGTTTCGCGGCCGGTAGACGACGACGGGCACCCCGCCGAACTCGGACGGTTCCGCCGTCGGCAGGTAATCGGCATCCGGCAGTTCATCGACCGCCAGCCGGATGTCGCGGACCCCGCCGTCGGTGAGCCACACCTCGCGCAGGCCTGCCGCGTGCTCTGGCCCGCCGCACACGGTGAGCAGACGGTTCCCGTTGACCCCGCCGAGGGTGATGCTGGCGAACGGCAGGTCGATATCGCGGAACTCGCCCGTCGAGAACTCCAGCACGGCGAGGCGGTCAGTGCCGTGGGTGCGCACGCTCAGCAGGCTGCCGTCATCCAGGATCGAGTACCAGCGCGCACCGAGCTGCCAGAGCGCACCGCCCATGTCGGCCTCGATCGGGTGCAGTGCGGTGGTGAGCCCGCCCGCGTCGATGCGGTAGAGGTTCCACCAGCCGGAGCGGTCGCTGATGGCGTACAGCGCGTCGTTGCCGACCCATTCCGGCTGCAGCACCGATTCGGACTTGCCGCCGATCAGCAGCCGCCAGGTCGTGACCACACCGTCCTCGAGGTCGCCGACGCGCAGTTCGGTGCCGTCCCATGGCATCTGCGGGTGCTGCCAGGCGATCCAGGCGATGCGGTTGCCGTCGGGGGAGATCCGCGGGTAGGCAAGGAAACGCGAGCCGCCGACAATGGAGCGGATGCCGCCGGCCTCCGCCTGCGCGGACCCGTCCAGCGGCACGGCGACAATGTCGCGGGCGACTCGTTCTTCGCCGTGCGTCTCGCGCACCGCGATCACCTCGGAGCCGCGAATGCTGAGTTCGGCGAACCGCATGCCCTGGTCGGCGGGGGTGAGCGGCACGGGCTCGGTCGCACCGGGGTCGAGCCGGTACAGCCGCTGGTCGGAGTACTCGGCGAAGACCAGCGTGCCGTCTTCGGTCGTCGTCCATGCGCCGCCGCCGTACTCGTGCACGCGCGTGCGGGCGTTCCACGGCGCAAGCAGCACGTCCGTCGGTTCGCCGTTCTCCATGCGGCGCACGGCGAGGCGGCCGGCTTCCTCGGGGCGCGCTTCGAGCCACCAGATGTCGTCGCCCACGAAGCATCCGCCCGACACCGGGTGCCCGCTGGAGACCAGGTCTGCGGCGGAAATCGGTGAGACCCAGGATCCGTAGGGGGCGACGATGCTCATGCGATTCAGCCTATGGGGTTCGCCTGTTCCGTTGACCAGCGGAGGGCCTAGTCGCGCGGGCGGTGTTTCGCCGGGACTCCCGCCACGAGCGAGTTCGGTGGCGCCGAGCGCAGCACGACGGCTGCGGCGGCCACGACGCTGTCGGCGCCGATCACGACGTCGCCGAGCACGGTCGCCCCGGCACCCACGACAACCCGATCCCCGATGGTCGGATGCCGCCGCCCATGTTCGCCGCCCTTACCGCCGAGGGTGACCCCGTGATAAATCAGCACGTCGTCGCCGATCACCGCGGTCTCGCCGATCACGACCCCCATGCCGTGGTCAATGAACAGCCGGCGACCGATGCGCGCCCCGGGGTGGATCTCCACGCCTGTGAGGAACCGCACGAACTGCGACACCACGCGGGCGAGGAACTTCCAGCGGCGAAGCCAGAGCCGGTGAGCAAAGCGGTATCCCCAGATAGCGTGCAGCCCGGAATAGGTGAGCCAGATCTCGAACGCGCCGCGCGCGGCCGGATCGAGGCGCTGCGCCGCGCGAATGTCTTCGCGGACCGACACTCGGTTAGTCCTGAAGGTTCTCGTACAGCACCGTCGACAGGTACCGCTCTCCGAAGCTCGGGATGATCACCACGATGGTCTTGCCGGCGTTCTCCGGCCGGTTGGCGACCTGCAGTGCCGCGTGCACGGCGGCTCCGGACGAGATGCCGGCGAGGATGCCTTCCTCGGTGGCGAGTCGACGGGCGGTGCCCACCGAGTCGGCGATGTTCACGTCGATGACCTCGTCGTACACGGTCGTGTCGAGCACCTCGGGCACGAAGTTGGCGCCGATGCCCTGGATCTTGTGCGGTCCGGGCTGGCCGCCGTTCAGGATCGGGGATTCCTCGGGCTCCACCGCGATCACCTGCACGCCGGGCTTGCGCTCCTTGAGCAGCTGGCCGGCGCCGGTGATGGTTCCGCCGGTGCCGATGCCGGCGACGAGGATGTCGACCTCGCCATCCGTGTCGGCCCAGATCTCCTCACCCGTGGTCGCCTTGTGAATCGCGGGGTTCGCCTGGTTCGCGAACTGCTTGGCGAGGATCGCACCCGGCGTCGCCGCGACGATCTCATTCGCCTTCTCGACCGCCCCGCGCATGCCGTCCGGTCCGGGGGTGAGCACGAGTTCGGCGCCGAAGGCGCGCAGCAGCATCTTGCGCTCGGCGCTCATGGTCTCGGGCATGGTCAGGATGACCCGGTACCCGCGGGCTGCGCCGACCATGGCCAACGCGATGCCGGTGTTGCCGCTGGTGCCCTCGACGATGGTGCCGCCGGGCTTCAGCTCACCGGACTGCTCGGCGGCGTCGACGATCGCGACACCGATGCGGTCCTTGACGCTCGCGGAAGGGTTGTAGAACTCCAGCTTGGCGAGCACGGTCGCGCCGGCCCCCTCGGTGACGCGGTTCAGGCGAACGAGCGGGGTGTTGCCGACGACATCAGTGATCGACGAGTAGACGCGAGACATTTTTCTCCAAGGTAGGGATCAGAGAGAGCAAACTCCCTCAACCGTAAAGGTATTCCGCGGGTGTTACCGCTGGGGTGCTGCTGGCGTCTGGGGCGCGAGCTGTGAGCATCGAAAAGGGGCGCCCGCGCTAGCGGACGCCCCTTCTCGTGTGTGGTTAGCTGAACAGCCAGCCGAAAATGCCGACCGGTGCGTTCACCTCGACCTTCTTGGTGGTCGCGGTGCCGGGAGCGAAGCCCGAGGCACTAGCGGTGACTTCGACGCTGATCTGGTGACCTGCGTCCGCCTGCGTCAGCTTGTAGCTCTCGCCGGTGGCGCCGTCGATCGGCTGACCGTCGCGCAGCCACTGGTAGCCGAACTTCGGCTTCTCGACGCTCCAGTTGCCCTCGTTGACCTTGAGCGTCTTGCCTACCCGGGCGTCGCCGGTGATCTTCGGCGCCTTGGTGTTGGCGATCTCCTCCAGGTTGGAGACGATCTGCAGCGGCACGTCGATCGAGGTTCCGGTCTCGACGACACGGATGGTGAGCACGAGTGTGCCCTCCGCCGCATCCGCCGGGATCGTTACCTGGACCTGCGCGCGGCCCTGCTCGTCGGTGGTGTCGACGATGGTGCCGTCGATCGTTGCCGAGCCGAGCACCGTGCTGCCCGCGAGCACCTCGACGGTGCCGGTCGTCGGGCCGCCACGGCTCAGCAGCAGCGAGGACAGGTCGAGGGTGACCTGGTCGCCGGCGCTGTAGCCATCGGCATCCGGCGCCGAGACGTGCACGCCGACGGCGCGCTGCTCGAACGACGGGGTCGCCACCGGGTTGGCCTTGAAGTAGTCGACCATGCTCTGCAGGTCGATGCGTCCGCTGTCGGCCCGGTTGGTGCCCTCAGCCAGGGTGAAGAAGTTGTCTCCACCCGCTGCGAGGAACGAGTTCGCCACCACCGTGAAGGTGTCCGCAGCCTCGACCAGTTCGCCGTTCAGGTAGATCGCGGTGATCCGCGATCCGACTGGCGACGTCGGGTCGTAGGTGTACTCGAGACCCTCAGAAACGGCGAGCTTGAGGAACGGCCGCTGCGCACCGGCAGGCTGCCACTGCTCTTCGAACACCTGCTTCAGCTGGGCGCCGGTGAGCGTCAGCGTGGTCAGTGTGTTGGCGAACGGCTGAACGTTCGCCGCCTCCGCGTAGGTGACGTTGCCGTCCGGATCGCTCGGCCCGGAAGAGGCATAGACCAGGTCGGCCCGCAGCCCGCCCGGGTTCATCAGCGCGATCTGTGCACCGAGTTCCTGGGCAGCCCAGAGCTGGACGTCGGCGACGAAGTTGCCGAGCGTCGACTCTCCACCGCGGTTCTCGGGGAACGGGTTGGTCGCGGTCGGGTTCTGCACCGCGCGGTAGAAGTTGTCGGTGATCTCACCGACCTTCACCGAACCGAGTTCCTTCGCCACCGCCACTGCATCGGCGACGATGGCCGCCACCTCCGCGTCGGGGGTGAAACCGGACAGCGGCAGCACCTCGGCGGTGAAGCTCACCAGTTCCTTGGTGATCGGGTCGACCGTCAGGTCCATGTGCCCGTAGAACGAGCCGTACTGACCAGCCGAAAGGACCAGACGCGGCCGGTCCATGCCGGGCACGGTCACTTCGTGGTCGTACGCGAGATGCGTGTGACCGGAGACGATCGCCGAGATCTCGGGGTCGATCCCCATCACGATCTGGCCGAAGGCCGAGTCATCCGTCGAGCTCTCGATCGCCGGAGTGGCCGCGCCCTCGTGCACCAGCAGCACCAGCACGTCGGCTTCACCATTCGCGGCGTTGCCGTCGCTGAGGTAATCGGCGACCCGGTTGACCTCGTCGATGATCGAGCGCACCTCGAGCGTAGCGATGCCGGCCGGGCTGACCAGCTCCGGCAGCGCCTCGGTCACGGCGCCGATGAAGCCGACGCTCACGCCCTGGAACTCCTGCAGGAAGTACTCGTCGTAGGCGGGAGCACCGGTTGCGCGGTCGTACAGGTTCGCCGCAACGTACGGCCAGTCGGCGGCGTCGAGGATGCGGTCATCCACGTCGGCACGGCCCTGGTCGAACTCGTGGTTACCGAACGACGAGCCGTCGAAGCCCATGGCGTTCAGGGCGTCGATGGTCGGCCGGTCGTTCTGGATGAACGAGGTGAAAGTGGACGCGCCGATCATGTCACCGGCTCCGACGAACGTCGTGTTCGGGTTCTGGGCTTCCCAGAAGTCGACCATTCCGCCCATCTGGGCGGCGCCGGGAATCGGCGGGTTGCCTGCGACGAACTCGAGGCGACCGTGGAAGTCGTTCACCGTGAGGATCTCGATCTCCACCGGCGCAACCTCGGCGCTGACGCCGACCTTGATCGGGTCGTGGTCGCTTGACCGGAACACGGTTCCCGCCTCGGCGGCGTCGAACTCGTAGCCGCGGTCGCCCCACTCGGGGGAGTTGATGTTCCAGACACCGACGCCGGTGACGGATGCCGCCACGGACGCACTCGCGAACACGTGGTCAAGCGAGCCCAGCTCGCCGTCGAACGTGTAGGTGTACTGGCCGTCGGTCTTCGCCGGAACCAGGTCGACGTAACCGGCCGAGGTGAACACCTGGGCCGGGTCTTCCTCGGCGTAGGCGTTGAAGTCGCCGATCAGGAAGACGTCCTCGCTGCCGCTGGCCGGAATCACCGTGTCGTTCACGAAGGCCAGCAGGCTGTTCGCCTGCTCGACGCGCTCGGCGTTGAAGAAGCCCTGACCGTCGGCGGGCTCGGCACCGGTGCCGCCACCCTTGGACTTGAAGTGGTTGGCGACGACGCTGAACACCTTGCCGCTGCTGTTCGCGGTGAACGCCTGCGCGAGCGGCTCACGGGCGATGTCCCACACGGTCTCGTCGACCTGCGTGAGGCTGGCACCGCTGGGGGTGACGGCGGCCGGCTTGAAGATGATCGCGTTCGTGATGAAGTCGGTGATCGCGGCATCCTGCAGCGCAGCCGGTGTGCGCACGTAATCCCACGTGCCCGCCCCTGCGGCCGCGTTCAGGCCGGCGACCAGGTCGGCGAGGGCCTCGTCGACGGTCTCACCGAGCTTGACCGAGTTCTCGATCTCCTGAAGCGCGACAACGTCGGCATCGAGACCGTTGATGGCCGCGATGATCTTCGACTTCTGAATGGCGAAGTCGGCGGCGGTGTCGGCTCCGCGGGCCTGCGAGTTCTGGCTCGTCAGGGTCGTGAAGTAGTTGAAGACGTTGAAGGCAGCGACGCTGAAGTCTCCGCCGACCTCGGGAGCGGCCTCCGGACGCGGGTTCAGCATCTCGAACGTCGGCTTGGCCGACGCGGGGCTGGCGTCATTGATCGGCGTGGTGGGCTGCAGGCGCCACTCGTTGAAGCCCCAGGCGAGGATGTACCCGGCCTCGGGGAAGTCGACCCGGTCGCCGTTTCGCACCACCGTGTCGGCGGTGAAGTACGGCTGGGTGCCGGGGTGCTGCGCGTTGTCGACGCGGATGCTGTAGCCGTCATCGAGCAGGATGCGGCTCGCCCGGTTGGCTGCGGCGATCGCGTTCGCGTCGGGTCCGGCATCCGTGGTCTCGGTGCTCTTAACCGGCAACTCGCCCGGGTCGAGCCACAGTTCGCCGAAGCTGAACAGGTTGTGGCTGGAGATGACGCGGTAGTCACCGGTCGGGCTGACCAGCATGTTCTCGTACGGCTCGCGGTCGCTGCCGACAACGCTGTCGGGTAGCGGGGTAGCGGCGGGGACGCCGACGCCCGCGGCCACGAGTTCCACGACGCCGGTCGCGCCACTCGCGTTGATCTGGGTCTGGTCGAAGTTCTCACCCGCGGTGCCGGTGACGGTCACCTTGTCACCGATGGCGATGCCGGCGGGGTTCTTGCTGCCGAGGAAGACGAAAAGTGCGTCGGAGACGCCGGGCGTGACATCCGCGCCCTCGCTCTGAACGACGATGCCGCGATAGCCGCTGACACCGCGGTAATCCGCGGTGACGATGCCCTCGACCGTGACGGTCTGGCCAGCGATCGGGGTGGTGGCAGCGGAGCCCTGAACATCAGCGATGCTGTGGGTCGGGGTTGCGGCGTATGCCGCCGGGACTGTCAGCCCGGTGATGGCCAGCGTGGCAGTGGCGACGGCCGCCACGCCGATGAGCCGCCGCGCGGGGCGCCGGGGCTCGAGTTGGGGTGTTCGCATCAAGTGTCTCCCTTATGAGGTGGAACCGAGCTGCGGAGGCACCCCAAAGGGGGCCACCCGCGTGGGGGTGATCCGTAGCCTAGGAGTCAGCTACAAATATGACTAGAGCCAGCACAGAATCGTCACGTTCTGGCCACCCGGCGGTCACATTCGGCGTAGGGTGCGCCGGGTTCGCTAACGTGTTCGGGTGCTCACCGCGATCTTCGGCCTGACGGGCGCGCTGCTGTTCGGCGCCGCCGACTTTCTCGGCGGGCTGGGGTCGAAGCGGATCAGCGCGTTGCGGGTGACCGCCGTGGCGGGCGCGACCGGTTTCGTCGTCCTGCTCGTGGCGCTGCCGGTGGTCGGTGGCGCCTGGTCGACGGAGGCGGTGCTGCTCGGCGCCCTCTCGGGCATCACCGGGGCGGCCGCGATCGCGCTGCTTTATGCGTGCCTGGCGATCGGCCCGATGAGCATCCTGTCGCCGTTGACCGCGGTCGTCTCGGCGATCGTGCCGATGACCTGGGGGCTTCTGCAGGGCGAGGCATTGCGCCCGGTCGGCTACTGGGCGCTCGCGCTGGCGCTGGTCGCCGTCGTCCTGGTCGGCTTCGTGCCCGAGCGAGGAGCGGTGCGGCCGACCCCGCGCGGACTGGGGATGGCGGTGGCATCCGGAACCCTGATCGGAGCGTTCCTGATCATCATCGACGCGACTCCGGATGACTCGGGGCTCGTGCCGCTCGTGGTGAACCGCCTGGTCAACAGTGTGTCGATGTTCGCGGCCGTCGCCGTTCTCGCTGTCGTTGCGCTGCGCCGGTCGCGCGCCAGGGCAGCGTTGGGCGCCCGCACGTCGGCGACTGAGGGTGAGTCGCTGGCGGTGCGCGACTTGCGGTCAGGGGGCGGTCGCTGGCTGCCCGGTTTGAAGTTCGCGCTCGCCTGCGGCGTGGTCGACGCCATCGCGAACGCGCTGCTGCTGGTCGGATTGCGGCTGGGTGAGCTCACCGTGATGAGCGTGCTCACGGCGATGTATCCGGCGGGCACCATCCTGCTCGCGGCGATCGTGCTGCGAGAGCGGATCACGCCCGTGCAGATCATTGGCCTGGTGCTCGCGCTCGCTGCGGCGGGGATGCTCGCGCTGGCGTAGTGCGGGTGGGCTGAGCCGGTGGTGTTCAGCGGAAATGGCGGAGAAATTGACATCCGGTGACGGAAGTTCCTCCATTTCGCGCTGATCCGAAATCCATTCCTCCATTCCAGAGGGCCGCCGCGAGAGGAACTCCTTCTTTCCGGTCACCGGGGCGTTGGGAGCACCCCAGTCCAGTCCTCCATGGAGGGATGGGGCCCCGCAAAGTGCGCAGAAGTCAGGATTCCCGCAGCGCTCGCCCCTCGACATCCCGACACTGCTCGCATGACAATCCTCGACACCGTAAACGCCGTCGGATCTCTCGCATCGAGGCGACAACTCGCCGCTCTTGGACTCAAACGCTCCGCGGTCGACGCCGCGCTCGATCGCGGTGAGCTGCTACCAATACGCCCCGGGTGGGTTGGAACGCCCACCGCGAACCAGCTCGCGGTCACGGCGGTGCTTCATGGCGCGCGTCTCACCGGCTCCACAGCCCTGCGTGCATTCGGAATCTGGAACGGAGAAGACGCCGGGCTGCACCTGCAGGTGCCGCCGAATTCGCATCGCCGGCTCCAGCAACCAGCGACTCCGGTGGCCATGTTCACGCCGCCAAAGTTCGTGCCGAGCGGAGTCGTCGTTCATTGGGTGCCGGCCGCGCCGACCGCGCCAGACGAACCCGCCTGGCGAGTCACCGTCGCCGACGCCTTGCTCACCTTCGCGCGGTCCGACAGCGAGGAGCACGCGCTTGCCGCGATCGAGAGCGCCGTCTACCTGAAGCGGGTGTCGCGAACCGGAATGGCCGCGCTCCTCACCCGGATGCCGCGGCGCATCCGACGGCGCGCGAAGCGGCTCATGTACCTATCCGAGTCGGGACTCGAGACCATCGGGTTGATCCGCTGCGAGCCGTTCGGCCCCCTCCAGCAGCAAGTTCGAATCGGACCGGACCGTGTCGACCTCGTCATCGACGGCTGGCTGATCATCGAGTGGGATGGCGACGCCTACCACGATCCAGTGCAGGACCGGCGACGGACGAACCGGCTCATTCGTGCCGGTTATCGCGTGCTCCGCTTCGGCGCCCACGACCTCTTACGTGCGTGGGAAGAGACGCGCGAGACCATCCTCGAAATGCTCCGCGCGAAGGATGTCGCAGGCGTTGCGTAGCCCGACGACTCGTCGCTCAGCACTCCAACGCGGAATGAAGGACAGATTGCCCGTGCCGTCGCGCCTCTCTCCGCCGGAATGACGGAGGATCTGCCATCCGGTGACCGAAGTTCCTCCATTTCGCGCTGGTCGCGATGAGTGTCCTCCTTCTCGGCGGTCGACACCCGTCGCGAGACGCTGGAATCCCTTCCCCGCACATGAATTTCTTGCCAGCGGACAAGCGTGACTGAGTCAGCCGCAAGCCGACCGAAATGGCTGGACGTCCGCAGCGCGGCGGAATAGCGTGAGAGCCACCATCGCACAGGAGCAAGGAGGCCCCATGGCCGCGCAACTGCTGGTCGGCGTCAACGGTTCACCCGCGAGCGATCGCGCGGTGCAGTTCGCAGCACAACGCGCGGCGGCGCGCGGCCTCGAACTCCGTCTGCTGCACGTGATCGATGAGTCGGTGCGGTCGAGCAGGAATGCCGAAGTGAGAGAACGCGCGCAGGCTCGGGCCGATGAGATTCTGCAGCAGGCGACGGATGCCGCACACAAGCTCGCCCCGAATGTCCCGGTGCACGCCGAGGCTGTTTCCGGTGACCCGTTCCGCGTGTTCGTTGAACTCTCGCAGGATGTCGAGTTGCTGGTGGTCGGCAGCGACTCGTCGGGCGGTGAGCGGCCGGTGAAGCGCGGGGTCAAGAGTTTTCGGATTGCGGCGGCCGGGCATGCTCCTGTTGCGGTGATCCCCGACATCGATCTCGCCGAGCGCCGTGGGGTGGTCGTCGGTGTTGACGGGTCGGACATCTCCAACCGTGCGCTCGAGTTCGCGGCATCCGAAGCCGATCGCCGACGCGAGCCGCTGATCGCGGTGCACGCCTGGACGATCCCGATCGTCCCTGGCGCGGAGTACTCCTACTCGGACGCCTACTTCGATGACGCGGAGCGGGGCGCCGAGTCCACTCTCTCCACGGCGCTGGCCGAGGTTCAGGCGCGGTACCCGGGTGTCGAATTGCGACCGGTGGTACTGAACGCGAACCCCGCCCACGCGCTCACCGCGGAGGCCGAGAATGCGGCGATGGTCGTCGTCGGCAGCCACGGCCGGGGCGCCTTCGGCCGGTTGCTGCTCGGCTCGGTCAGCCACGGCGTGTTGGCGCACATGGTCGCTCCGACGGTAATTGTTCGTCAGGTGGCATCCGAGTCCGCCGAAAACCCCGCATGAAACGTACCCCCCGAGTGGGGGTAGACGAAATGTTTCACTCTCGGTTACCTGAATGACACGAGTCGCCGATAGCCTCCCCCATATGAGGGACAACATCACACCTATTACCAAGGCCGTCATTCCTGCCGCAGGACTCGGCACTCGCTTCCTGCCCGCGACAAAGGCCATGCCGAAGGAGATGCTGCCTGTCGTGGACAAGCCGGCCATCCAATACGTGGTCGAAGAGGCAGCGGCATCCGGGCTGGAAGACATCCTGATGATCATCGGCCGCAACAAGAACGCCCTCGCGAACCACTTCGACCGGGTGACCGAGCTTGAGATCGCTCTGCAGAAGAAGGGCGACCAGACCAAGCTGGATCGAGTGAACCACTCCAACTCGCTCGCCGACATCCACTTCGTGCGCCAGGGCGACCCGCTCGGTCTCGGCCACGCGGTGCTGCGGGCGCGCAAGCACATCGGCAACGAGGCGTTCGCGGTGCTGCTCGGCGACGACCTGATCGATGAGCGCGACGATCTGCTCTCGACCATGATCACGGAGAGCGAGCAGCGCGGGACCACGGTCATCGCGCTCATGGAGGTGCCGGCCGAGTCGATTCACCTGTACGGCTGCGCGGCGGTCGAGGAGACCGACAACCCTGACGTTGTGAAGATCACCGGGCTGGTTGAAAAGCCCTCGGTGGAGGACGCCCCCTCGAACCTGGCCATCATCGGCCGTTACGTGCTGCGCCCCGAGATCTTCGACGTGCTCGAGGTCACCGAACCCGGCAAGGGTGGCGAGATCCAGCTGACCGACGCGCTGCAGACACTCGCCGCTGACAAGAATTCGGATGGCGTCTACGGCGTCGTCTTCAAGGGCCGCCGCTACGACACCGGCGACCGTCTCGACTACATCAAGTCGATCGTGCAACTCGCGCTCGCCCGCGAGGACCTCGGCGCGCAGCTCGCTCCCTGGGTGCGGCACCTCGCTGCCGGCATGCCCGAGCAGCCGCTGGCCGAAGACGAGAAGAAGGCCTTCGAGGAGATCGTCGGCTGACGCCTCGCACTCGAACCGGAGCCCCACCCCGCAGGTCCAGCGGGGTGGGGCTTCTTCGCGCTAGGACGACTTCGCCTGGCCGAGCGCCACGTGCGAGCGGGTCGGGCTGAGGTAGTCCTCGGCCCACGAGAACAGGGCGCGCATCCGTTGCCTGTTCCCGGACAGCAGCGCGACGTGCACCGCAAGCCATGCGAGGAACGCGATCGGCCCGTGCAGCCGATAGCGGTTCTTACCGAGCTCGGCCACAGCCGCGCCCCGGCCGACCATCGCCATGTAGCCCTTGTCGACATAGCGGAACGACTCCCGCCGGCCGCCGTTGAGGTCAGCGAAGATGTTCCGCGCCGCCCACTTGCCCGCCTGCTGTGCCACGGATCCCAGCTGTGGCAGCTTTGCGCCCGTCTGGTCGGTGATGTTTGCGGAGTCCCCCAGTACATACACTCCGTCGACACCGGGCACGGTCAGGTCGGGTTTCACGTCGACGCGGCCGCCCTTGCCCTGCGGCAGCCCGGATCCGTCGATCAGCGGACCCGCTTTCAACCCGCCGGCCCACACCACCAGCCGGCTGCGGATCGCGGTTCCGTCGGCCAGCATGACGCCATTCGCGCGCACCTCGGTCACTCCAATGCCCAGCTTCAGCTTCACGCCGACCTTCTGCAGGTGCTTCCTCGCGTAGTCCCGGGACTGTGGCGAGAACGCCATCAGCACGTTCGGCACGAGGTCGACGAGCCGGATCCGGCACCGCTTGGCCAGATCCCGGGAGAAATACTCGGGGATGACGTAGCGCATCATCTCGCCGAGCGCGCCGGCGGTCTCCACACCGGTAGGTCCGCCGCCGACCACGACGATGTTGACTCGCGCATCGCCACCCAGCCGGTCGGCCTCGTCGATGAGCTCGACAACCCGGGTTCCCAGCCTGGTCGCGTCGGTGATCGAATACAGCGGATACGCGAACTCCTCGGCTCCGGGGGTGTTGAAGAAGTTGGGCACGGCTCCGGTCGCGAGCACGAGGATCTTGGCCTGGAAGGTCGCCCCATCCGCCGTGGTGACCGTATGGCTTGCCGCATCGACGGCCGTGACATCGGCGGTGAGCACCCGGACCAGATGCCGCTGCTTGCGGAAGATTCCGCGCAGGGGTCTGGTGACGTCCGAGATGCCAATCTGCGCGGTCGCCACCTGATAGATCAGCGGCTGGAACTGGTGGTAGTTGTTGCGGTCGATGAGCAGCACCGAGACACCCTTCTTGGCGAGTGCCTTGGCTGTCTCCACCCCCGCGAATCCTCCACCGACGATGACGACTTCATACGTCTTCTCCATGGGGGCGACGGTACTCCGGGCCTTCGGATCCAAACACGGATTCCCAGACATCCGCCATGATGTCAAAAGCGCCTCACATCCGGCACCGCTATTTCGTCGTAGGGGTAGAAGAAGCTCTTACGTGAAGGGAATTCAGTGCGCTCAGTCACCGAATCAAGCCACACCGTCCTCGTGGTCGGCGGCGGATACGCCGGGATCATGGCCGCGAACCGACTGCGCTCCTCGCTGAGCCCGGCCGAGGCCGCCGCGGTTCGGATCACCGTGATCAGCCCGTCGGCGCAGTTTGTGGAGCGCGTCCGGTTGCACCAGGTGGCCGCGGGCAGCCTCGCTTCGGCTGCGCGACCGCTGCAGGAGATGCTGCACGGCGACATCGACGTGGTCTCCGGCTCGGTGACGACCATTGAGTCGGCTGCCCAGCAGGTGAGGGTGACCACCCCCAATGGCACCCGGGTGATGCCGTACGACTCACTGGTCTACACGGTCGGCAGCATGGCAGCACTGTCCACGCCCGGCGTCGCGGAGCACAGCCACCCACTCGCCGATCCGAACGCCGCCAGCCTCGCGCAGGCGACGATCGCGGCGGGCGGGCCGGGGCAGCGGATCGTCGTAGTCGGTGGTGGATCGACCGGTGTGGAGGCTGCAGCCGAGATCGCCGAGCAGCACCCCGCGGCGCAGGTAACCCTGCTGTCATCCGGGCCAGTCCTGGGCCGCATGCGGCCGTCGGCGCAGCGTGACATCCGTCGGGTGCTCGATCGGCTGGGCATCGGAATCCGCGAGGGAGCACGGGTGGATCGAGTCCAGTCGGATGCCGTCATCCTGACCCATGGCGCCACCGTCCCGTTCGATGTGTGCATCTGGGCAGCATCGTTCGCGGTGCCGCAGTTGGCCGCCGACAGCGGCCTCGCCACCGACTCGAGCGGACGGCTGCTGGTGGATGAGTGCCTGCGCAGCGTCGAGTATCCCTCGATCGTCGGGGCAGGCGACGCGGTGCGGGTACCCGCGTCGGTCGGCGCGCACCTGCGGATGAGTTGCGCGGCTGCCCTGCCACTCGGAGGCGCAGCGGCCGACACCGTGCTCGCGCGGCTGCGCGGGCAGCAGCCCAGGCCGATCTCGATCGGCTACGTCGTGCACTGCCTGAGCCTCGGTCGGAAGAACGGATACATCCAGCTGCTCGCCGCAGACGACCGCCCGCGGCGCCTGCACGTCCGCGGTCCACTGGCCGCTCGCATCAAGGAAGCCATCGTGCGGATAACCGTCAGCGGTCCACTCAAGGAGCGCAGCAAGCCTCGCTCCTACTGGGCGCCACACGGCCCCCGCCGACTCACCGCCGAGCCCGTGTCGGCAGAAGCAGGAGCGATCCGATGACGGTGTTCGCCCCTGGTAGCGCCGAGTACCGCCAGTTGTTCGGTGTGAGCTACCGGCTGCTCGGGTCAACGCACGACGCCGAGGACGCGGTGCAGGAAGGGCTGGCACGCTGGCAGGAGCTGACCGCGGACCAGCAGGCAGAGATTCGCGAGCCGGTGGCATGGCTGACCACCGTGGTGAGCCGGATCTCGCTGGATGTGCTGGGCTCGGCCCGAGCACGCCGCGAGAACTACACCGGGATCTGGCTGCCCGAGCCGGTGCTCGGCTCGGCCGGCGTCGCCGACCCGCTGCACAGCAACCGGTTCACCGATCCCGAAGATGCGGTCACCCTCGACGAGTCGGTGTCGCTGGCACTGCTCGTGGCGATGGAACAGCTGACGCCGGGAGAGCGCGTCAGCCTGATCCTGCATGACGTATTCGGTCTGCCGTTCGCGGAGATCGCCGAGATCGTCGGCCGGTCCCCCGATGCCTGCCGGCAGCTGGCGTCCACCGCGCGGCGCCATGTGCGGGCCGGTCGCCGGTTCGAGGTGCCGGGGCCGGACCGGGACCGGGTGGTTCAGGCGTTCGCGGCAGCGTGCCTGGGTGGCGACATCCGGGCGCTCGTTTCTGTGCTGGATCCGGATGTCGTGTCCCGCGCCGACGGTGGGGAGCACGTGAATGCGGCGAAGCGCACGCTCACGGGCGCCGACGCGGTTGCCCGGTACCTGCTTGGTCTGGTGTCGAAGTATGGGGCTGACGGCACTGCGTCGATCGAGCTGGTGAACGGGCGCACTGGGATTGTGCTTCGCACGGCCGGTCAGGTGACGGGCGTGCTCGATCTCGGCGTCGTGGATGGCCGGGTCGCCGAGATCGCGCTCGTTGTCAATCCGGAGAAGCTCGCCTAGGACGACGAAGGCGCCCACCCCGTGAGGGATGGGCGCCAGCGAAGGTGGTTACGCGTTCGCGAGGTCGGTCAGCAGCTGGTCGCCGGGGAAGACCTCGGCGTACTCGGCCGTGATCTCGGCCCGGTCCAGCAGCTCATCCACGCGACGGCGGCGGTTGCGGCCGACGAGGGTGACCACGGTGCCCTGCTTGCCGGCGCGGCCGGTGCGGCCGGAGCGGTGCAGGTAGGTCTTGTACTCGTCGGGGGCATCCGCCTGGATCACCAGCGAGATGTCGTCGACGTGGATGCCGCGGGCAGCGACATCCGTTGCCACCAGCACATTCACCCGACCACTCGTGAGCTTCTCGAGGTTGCGGGTACGGCGCGACTGGTTCAGGTCACCGTGCAGGCTGACCGCGGGGATGTCGGCATATTCGAGCATTTCGGCAACCTGCTCGGCGAACGCGCGGGTGCGGGTGAAGATAAGCTTCTTGCCCTCGCCCGCGGCGAGCTGCTCGATGATCGCCGCCTTCTCGCGGTGGTCGATCAGCAGCACCCGGTGGTCGATCGTCGAGGACGCCTGGTCCTCCCCGGCGACCTCGTGCACGGCCGGCTCGGTGAGGAACTCGTTCACCAGCGCGGCGACACCCTTGTCCAGGGTGGCGCTGAACAGCAGCTTCTGGCCGTCTGGCGCGGTGCGACGGATGATCCGCTGCACCGGCTCGAGGAAGCCCAGGTCGCACATGTGGTCGGCCTCGTCGAGCACCGTGACGACGACCTCGCTGAGGTCGAGGCGACGCTGTTCGATGAGGTCCTCGATGCGGCCGGGCGTTCCGATCACGATGTCGACACCGCGCTGCAGCGCACCGACCTGCTTGTGCTGCGGCACGCCGCCGTAGATCTGGGTGGTGAACAGGCCGACTGAGCGCGCGATCGGCTGCACGGTGCGGTCGATCTGCAGAGCCAGCTCGCGGGTCGGGGCGAGGATCAGCGCGCGGGGCTTGCGGCCCATCTGGCGCTTGGTGCCGCCACCGTTCTCCATGAGCTTCTCGACCAGGGGAGCCCCGAAGGCGATGGTCTTGCCGGAGCCGGTGCGGCCACGGCCGAGCACGTCGCGCCCGGCGATGACATCGGGGATGGTGGCAGCCTGGATCGGGAACGGCGACGCGGCGCCGAGTTCGGCAAGCGCGCGCTGGATGTTGCCGCCGATGCCGAGGTCGGCGAACGAGACGTTCACGATCTCGTCGGCGGTGGTCATCTCGGCTTTGAGCTTCCCGAGCACGACGTCGTCCTGCTGAGTGAACGGCTGCGCGTCCTTCGACGGGTAGTAGTTCGACTCGCGGCGCGGTGCACGGTTGTCGCGGTCCTGCCGGTCGGAACGGTGGTCACCGCGCGGGGCGCGGTCACGGTCACCGAAGGTGCGCTGCGGGCGGTCGCCGAAGTCACGGCGCGGGGCGCGGTCGTCATACGAGCGCTGCGGCCGGTCGGAACCGTACTCGCGACGGGGAGCGCGGTCATCGTTGGAACGCTGCGAACGGTCGGAACCGAACTCGCGACGAGGGGCACGGTCATCGTTCGAACGCTGCGGACGGTCGGAACCGAACTCGCGACGCGGAGCGCGATCGTCGTACGAACGCTGCGGACGGTCGGAACCGAACTCGCGCCGAGGAGCGCGGTCATCGCGGTCCTGGCGCTGCGGGCGGTCACCGAACTCGCGACGCGGGGCACGATCGTCATACGAACGCTGCGGACGATCCGAACCGTACTCGCGGCGCGGGGCACGGTCGTCGTTGGAACGCTGCGGACGGTCGCTGCCGAAACCGCGGCCGTTGGCCGGCTTCTCGCGCGGGGTCCAGTCGGGGCGACGGTCAGCCCGCGCGCCCTCGCCACGGGGGCGTTCGGCGTTGTGGCCGCGAGAGGCGCGCTCGTCGGCGTTCCAGCGGGCCTTCTTCGCCGGGGCGGCCGGCTCGGCCTTGTATCCGCGGTGCTTGGGGCTCTTGCTGCCGGACTTGGGGGCAGCCGAGCGAGGGGCGCGTTTGGGCGCATTGAAATTGGGCATAGTTCTTTCCGGGGTTCTTCGTGTGCATGAAAGAGAAACCCGGGCAGCCTTTGGCCGGGGCCGTTCACATCAGTGACTATTCACCAGCGGATGTACTGGGGAAACCGGCCCGCAAGACTTACAAACCCGCACGCGAAAAATCGCGCCGTCTTGTGCCGACTGGTCTACGTTACCTGACGCTTGCTGAAAAAGCACTAGGTTTGTGCGCACCATGCCTTCGCCGCTCCGAACCGTCAGCGCTCTCGTCGCCCTGACCGTCGGAGCGATCCTCGTCGGCTGCACCCCCCTCGGCACCGGGCAGGAGCAGGTAACCCCGGACGCGCAGCCCATCTATCCGATGCTGGCCGCGAACCCCGATATCACCGTCCTGGAGGATGTCCGCTACGGCACGATCGACGGTGTTCCGGTGTTGCTCGATGTCTGCCTGCCGCCCGAGACCGACCACGCCGCACCCCATCCAGCGCTCATCTCGGTACACGGCGGATCGTGGACCCGTGGCGACAAGGCGGCGCCGGGCTGGCGAGCGGTATGCACCTGGCTTGCGTCGGAGGGCTTTGCCACCTTCTCGCTGAACTACCGGCTCGCCCCGAAGCACGTGTTTCCTGCAGCGATCACGGATGTCGCGGCGGCCGTCGAATGGATGCGTTCAGCCGACCAGGTCGACCGATTCGGCATCGACCCGGAGCGCATCGGGGCATTCGGCGGCTCGGCCGGCGGCAACCTGGTGTCGCTGCTCGGGGTGACCGGCTCGGGGTCGCTGAGCAAGGGAGCTCGCGTGGCGGCGGTCGCTTCACTGAGCGGCCCCATGGACCTGACTGGGGCGCACGCGACCGACTCCTTCTTGCCGGTACAGCTCAGCTACCTCGGTTGCATCGACTATCAGGCGTGCATGAGTACCGAAGCGGCATCCCCACAGTTCCATATCGACCCGAGCGACCCGCCGTTCCTGATCGCCCATTCCACCGTGGAGATGATCCCCCTCGGGCAGGCGACGCGATTCGTCGAGGAGTTGCGCGCTGCGGGCATTGACACGGAGTTCGTGACCGTCGAGGGCGACCTGCACGCGCTCGAGCTGCTGGATGAGAGCATGTCAGCGCGCGTGCTGGAGTTCTTCCGGAAGGCACTGGTCGCACCCGATGCGGTGCTTGCCGAGGCAGAACAGCCCGGATGATGAAGGTTCCGCCCGGTGCGCACTGACCGGAGAGTTCCGGGGATCGCCTACCTGGTAGCGGTCACCTTCTTCATGGAGACCCTGGACGGCACGATCCTCGTCACCGCTGCGCCCCAAATCGCCGCCGACCTCGGCGTCGCTTCGGCCGACGTCAATGTGACGATGAGCGCCTACCTGATCGCCGTGGCGTGCGCGATCCCGCTCGGCGGTTGGCTAGCCGCTCGCCTGGGTTCCCGCGCCGTGTACTGCACGTCGATTGCCGTCTTCACGCTGGCGTCGCTGCTGTGCGCGCTGAGCGGTGACCTCACCGCGCTCACCGTCGGCAGGATCATCCAGGGCATCGCCGGCGGGATGATGGTGCCCGTCGGCCGCCTTGTCGTGCTGCGCGGCACCGAACGGCGTGATCTGGTGCGTGCCATTGCGATCATCACCTGGCCCGCTCTCGTGGCTCCGGTGCTCGCCCCCGTCGTCGGCGGTTTCATCACGACCATCGCCACCTGGCAGTGGATCTTCCTGATCAACCTGCCGATTGGGGTGACGGTGTTCATCGTGGCGCTGGTCACAGTGCGCGACAGGACCACCGAGCGTCGCGCCCTTGACTGGCCTGGGCTGGTGCTGGTCACAGTCGCGGTACTCGGGCTGATGGTGGCCATGGAACTCGCAGCCGGCTCAGTGCCGCTCGTGACGGTAGCGGCGGCCGGTGTCGCACTGCTGGCGGGAACCGCCGCGGTGTGGTGGTTGCTCCGCTCGCGACATCCGCTGCTCGATCTGCGGGTGTTCCGGCTGCCGACCTTTCGCGTAACCAACTCAGGCGGTTTCGTCTACCGCGCGGTGGTGAATGCGGTGCCGTTCGTGCTGCCGCTACTGCTGCAGGATGCCTTCGGCTGGACGCCGCTGGAGTCGGGAATTGCAGTGGCGTCACTGTTCTTCGGCAACCTTGCGATCAAATCGGTGACCACGCCGCTGCTGCGCCGACTCGGCTTTCGGCCGGTGCTGCTGATCGGCGTGATCGGCACGATCGGATGCCTATTGCTGTTCGCTCTGCTGTCCCCTGGATCGCCGGCCGCGCTCGTGGCGACGCTCGGCTTTGCGAGCGGCGTGTTCCGTTCGATCGGTTTCACGGCCTACAACACCATCCAGTTCGCGGACGTTGACCGAGACGAGCTCGGGGCGGCGAACACCCTCTCGGCGACCCTTGCGCAACTGGCGGCCGGGTTGGGGATCGCGGCCGCCGCCACGATCCTGCGGCTCGCGGATGTCGCAGCCGACCCTTACCGGGTGACCTTCGTGGTGCTGGCGATGCTCTGCGTGACCGCGCTGATCGGCGCGCTGCGGTTGCCGCGGGACGCCGCCCGGCATATCAGCGCGGGCTAGCCGTCACTCGGCCGGGTTCACGAGTACAGCAAGGTGGCGCAACGCAAGCTCGTAACCCTGCACGCCGGCACCGACGATGACGGCGCTGGCCGCCGACGACACACGCGAGTGCTGCCGGAACTCCTCACGACGGTGGATGTTGCTGATGTGCACCTCAACGACCGGCTTCTCGACGGCCAGCAGCGCATCGAGGATCGCCACCGAGGTCGTGGTGAACCCGGCGGGGTTGATGATGACACCGTCGAAGTCGGTGCGGGCTGCCTGAATCCAGTCGACGAGTTCGCCCTCATGATTGCTCTGCCGGAACGAGATCTCGAGCCCAAGCTCGGCGGCCGTTCGCGAGCACAGCTGCTCGAGTTCGCCGATCGTGGTGCTGCCGTAAATGTGCGGTTCGCGCATCCCGAGCAGGTTGAGATTCGGTCCGTTCAGAATCAAGACGGTGGTCATCGGTGGCTCCAGAGTGTCGTACGCCGGGCCGAGGCGCCCGTGAAATCCCGATCCTCAACCTATCGCGGCGGCGGCTGCCCCCCCGTTGCAGTAGCCAATATGTCGGCCTAGTCTGGCGGGACAGGCACCGACCCCCTCCTGAAGAGCAGAACCCGTCCCGTGGAACCATCCTCGCTTCCCGGTCGTGAACGGAACCCCCGCTCGCGAGGACTCGTCGTGCTCACTGCGGTCATCGTTGGGCTCTCCTCACTGAATCCTGCCGCGGCGTGGGCCACCGAGGAACCGGTCGAAGACCCGACACTGAGGGAGCAGATCCTCGACGCGGTGACCGATGCCCTCACCGGGGCGGACCCGGTGCCACCGACCGTGCCACCGACGGTGCCGCCTGCCGAGGAGCCCGCCGGGCCGGTCGAAGAACCCACGGCACCACCGGCCGAGGAACCCGCTGAACCGCCGACGCAAGAGCCGACACCACCGGCCGACGAGCCGGCCCAACCGCCGACCGAGGAACCCCTCGCTCCTCCGGCCGAGGAACCGACTAATCCGCCAACCGAAGAACCTGTCGATCCTCCGACGGAGCAACCGACAAATCCGCCAACCGAAGAACCGGTCGATCCACCGGCCGAGGAGCCCGTCGATCCACCGGCCCAGGAACCGACGAATCCGCCGGCTGAGCAGCCGACCGCTCCGCCGACTCAGGAACCTGCCCCTCCGCAAGCGCCCGGGCCCGTCATTTCCCCGGCACCGCGTGACCGTGAGACACCGCCCGCCCACCGGAGTCCATTCGGCCGGACAGCCGACGACGCAGCTGAGCTCGAGGAACAGCGGAAGGCACTCGAGGCGATCTCGGCAGCGAGGATCCGTCTCGAGGAGGCCCGTGATGCGCATGCCCAGGCCGCAGCCGTGCTGGCAACCGCGGAGGCGCACTACCGACAGGCCGAAGCTGCGGCCCAACGCCTCGATGAGCGTGCCGCCGCCGCGGAAGACCTGGCCAATGCCATTGACCGGCTCTTCGTGAGCGTGGTGCGCGCACGAACAGTCTCCCCGGATGACTGGGCGCTGGTCTTCGGGCAGCAGGATGGAAACCTGTCCTCGCTCGGTACCGCCGGTCGGCTGCGTGGGCTCGCCAGCGATGCACTGGCACTGGGAGACCTCGCAGCCCAGCACCGCGAACGAGCCATCGCCCTGCGAGCGCAGGCCGACGCCGCCGACGCAGAATTGGCAGCGGTCGGCATCGAGGAGTTGCGAGCAGCCGAGCGCAGCGCGGCACAGGACGTGGATGCCGCGGAGCGCGAGTTGCGCCGATTGCAGGCCGCCCGACTGGCAGGGCTCAACGACGACACTGTTCCGTTGGCCCGGGACTCGGGTCAACTGAGCGACGTCGGCTGGGCGCTGCCGGTGACCGGCGTTCTCAGCGGCGGCTACGGATGGCGCGCCGTGAAGCCGCTGCCGGGAGCAAGCTCCTTCCACAGCGGTCTGGATCTCGCTGCCGGCTGCGGCACCCCCGTGTTCGCCGCGGCGGCCGGCACCGTCACAGACGCGGGCTGGGCTGGCGGCTACGGCGCGATGATTCTGCTCGACCACGGCTCGGGAGTCCAGACCGGTTACGCGCACCTTCCGACGAACGGCATGGTTGTCGAGAAGGGCCAGGAAGTGGCAGCCGGCCAACTGATCGGCGTCGTCGGCACCACCGGAGTCTCCACCGGATGCCACCTGCACTTCGAGGTGATGATCGACGGCGGCCGGGTGAACCCGATCCCGTTCCTCACAGCCCGTGGCGTTGCCTTCTAACCTTCCGCTAGTCGAGCCACATCCCGCCGGTCGAGCCACATCCCGCTGGTCGAGCGTGCCGAGACCCGCAGAATCTCGCCACGCTCGATTGACGACCCTCGGGGCCGAGTAATAAATGTCTGACATCTAGTCAAGCACGCTTTACATTCGGCTATGTCTACTTTTCTTTACACCAAAGGGGTTCGCCATGACCGCCGTGATTCGCTCTCCGCGCAGCGCGACCAACCTGCGCACGCCCGCCCTCGTCGCAGGAATCGGACTGCTGCTGATGGCCATGCTCGCCGCGTTCGGCAACTTCGGCGCCGTCGAAGCAGTCGTCGTTCGCGAAGACGCGGCAGCGACCGCGCGCAACCTCATGGAATCCGAGGCGCTCTTCCGGGTCGGAATTGCGGCGCTGCTGGTCGTCGTCGTGCTCGACATCGTCGTCGCATGGGCGCTATTCCTGCTGCTCGAGGAGGTGAACCGCGCACTGGCACTGGCCGCCGCCGGTTTCCCAGCCGCCGTGTTCGCGGCCGCCACGAGCCAACTCGTCCTCATGCTCGACCTGCAGGCCTCGCCCCCGGCGGCGCTGCAGGCGTTCACGACGTTCGAGCGAACCTGGAGCGTTGCGCTCATCCTCTTCGCCGTGCACCTCCTGTTGATCGGGTACCTGGTTGGGCGCAGCGGATTCATCGGCTGGCTGATCGGCGTGCTCGTGCTGATCGCCGGGCTCGGCTACTTAGTGGATTCCTTCGGCGCGGTGATCGTGCGCGGATACACGCTGGAACTTTCGACGTTCACATTCGTTGGCGAAGTCGCCCTGATGCTGTGGCTCCTCATCAAGGGCCCGCGCCTCCAGCGGCACTCGGCGTAGCATCCCGATATGACCGCAGAAGCCGTGTTCGACGAGCTCGCTGAAGAGCTCGAGCCATCCGGTGCCACGCCGGGCAAGATGTTCGGAGCTCGCGGGATCATTTTCAAGAAGAAGGCGTTCGTCTGCCTCGTGCAGGAGCACCTCGCGTTCAAGCTCGGCGCCGGCACCGACGCGCACGCCACGGCGCTCGCGCTGCCCGGCGCTGAACTGTGGGATCCGTCGGGGATGGGCCGCCCATTCAAGGACTGGGTGGCGATTCCGGCGACGGATGCCGAGAGCCTGACACCGCTCGCCGAGGCAGCGCTGGCCTATCTGCAGTCGACCCTTCCTGCGACCTGATCGGGGCCGGTTACTCGGTCAGGGCGGCTCGCCGGGCCTCACGCCGCTCGCGCGCGCCCTCGACCAGGTAGTACAGCGCGGGCAGCACGACCAGGGTGAGGAAGGTCGATGAAATCAGTCCACCGATCACGACGATCGCAAGCGGCTGCGAGATGAACCCGCCATGCCCGGTCAGGCCGAACGCCATCGGCACCAGCGCGAAGATGGTCGCGAGCGCCGTCATCAGGATCGGCCGCAGACGCCGGGATGCCCCGTGCACGACCGCATCGCCGACGAGCATGCCCCGGTCACGGTACTGGTTGACCAGGTCGATCAGCACGATGGCGTTGGTCACCACGATGCCGATCAGCATCAGCACGCCGATCAGCGACGGCACACCGAGCGGCACTCCCGACACCACCTGAAGCAGGATCGCACCGGTCGCCGCGAACGGCACCGAGATCAACAGCAGCAGCGGCTGCCGGAGGCTGCGGAAGGTGGCCACCATCACGATGTAGACGATCAGGATCGCCACCAGCAGTGCGATGCTGAGCTGCGTGAACGCGTCGCCCTGCTGCGCGGTGACGCCACCGAGTTCCGCCGTCGCACCGGCCGGCAGATCGACCTCATCGACCGCAGCCTGAACCTCGGCCGATGCGGTGCCGACGTCATCGGAGTTCGGGGTGACCGAGACCGTTGCCGCCCGAACGCCGCGGATGGTGGTGATCGACGCCGGCCCGTCAACCTGGTCGATGCTCGCGACCTGCTCGAGCGGCAGCGGCCCGGCGGCTGTCGGCAGCACGAACCCGCGCAGCTCGTCGACCGTGGTCGGGGCATCCGAGTTGCCGATGTAGATCGACATCGTCTTCTCGTCGATCACGGCCGAGCCGACCGTGCTCGGTTGCATCGCCTGCGAGACCATCCCGCCGACCGCGATCTCGCTGAGGCCGACCTCGGCCGCCTTGGCCCGGTCGACCACCACGGCGATGTACGGCTGTGTCTCGGACAGGTTGCTGGTTGCCTCGGCGGTGATGCCGAGGTCGCTGACCGTCGCGAGCAGGGCGTCGGCCGCTTCCTGCAGGTCGGCGTGGCTGTTGGCCTTGATGTCGATGTCGATCGTCGACGAGGCGAAACCACCGCCGGTGGCCGCGACCTCGATGTCGCCGACATCCTCAAGCGCATCGAGTTCGTCGCGCACGGTCTGCTGCAGCACGGCCTGGTCAACGTCCGGGTCGGTGGTGATCGAGTAGGTGATGTCGCCGCCACCACCGAATGCGGCGAGCAGAGAGCTGCCGCTTGACCCGATCGAGGTTTGCACCGTCTCGATGCCGTCGATGGCGAGCAGTTCGTCTTCGACCACGCCGGCCGCGGCATCCATCGTCTCAAGGCTCGCGCCAAGCGGCAGCGTCTGACTGACCGACAGGGTGTTCTGGCCGCTCTCGCCGATGAAGTTGGTCTTCATGCTGGGGACCAGCGCGATGGTTCCACCGAGCACGAGGGCGGCGGCCAGCAAGGTCACCGCGGGGCGTTTGATGGTCCAGTGGATGACCGGCAGGTACGCCTTCTGCAGCCGGGTCGGAGTGTCGAGCTCATCCTTCGAGCCGATCCCGCCGGTCGAGCCGGTCCCGTCCGTCGAGTCGATCCCGTGTCGCGGGCCCCTCCCGTTAGGCGAGCCCGCCGAGACGCCTGTGGAACCTGTCGATACTCCGCCGGCCCGTCTCGCGCCGTGTCCGAGCGACGGCGCATCGAGTTCTGTGTCGACGGGGTCGATCGCCGGAGCCGGATCGGCGACCACGGGGGAGGCAGAGGCGGCAGCGTGACCCGACGTGACGGTGACCAGGTCGCGCGGCTCCTCCGCCGGCTGGGCAGTGTCCGCGGCCAGTCGCGCGGTTTGCGCGGCCTTCCGGTCCGCCTTCTTGCCGAGGAACCAGTATGCGAGCACCGGCACGATGGTCAGCGCCACGAACAGCGACGCCCCCAGGGCGATGGTCACGGTCAGCGCGAACGGCCGGAACAGCTCGCCGGTGATGTCGCCGACCAGCGCCAGCGGCAGGAACACCGCGACCGTGGTCACGGTGGAGGAGGTGATCGCGGTGGCGACCTCGCGCACGGCGGTGCGGATCGCGTGCATCCGGTTCTCGCCGAGGCCAAGGTGCCGTTTGATGTTCTCGATCACGACGATGGAGTCGTCGACGACCCGGCCGATCGCGATCGTCAGCGCGCCGAGCGTCAGGATGTTCAGCGTGTAGTTCGCCGCCTGCATGCCGATGAAGGTGATCAGCACCGACACGGGAATCGAGATCGCGGTGACCAGGGTCGACCGGATCGACCCGAGGAAGATCAGGATGATCAGCACGGCGAAGACCAGACCGAGCATCCCCTCGGTCGCGAGCGCCTCGATGGACTGTTCGATGAAGGGCGCCTGGTCGAACACCACGGTGAACTCGGTGTTGTTGCCGAGGGACTCCTCGAGTTCGGGCATGAGATCCTGCACGGCGTGCGACACGTCGACGGTGTTGCCGTCAGGCATCTTGGTCACCGCGATCGTCAGCGCCGGTTCACCGTTCACCCGCGAGATGCCGGTGACCGGGTTGTCTTCAACCTCGACGCTTGCCACGTCGCCGATCGTCGTGACCGCAGACCCGCCGATCAGTGGGAGCGCCGCCAGTTGCGCGGCGGAGTTCAGGCGCTCGCCGGCCTGCACGCTGAGGGTGGAGTCACCCTCGGTGATCGAGCCGGCGGGCAGCAGCACACCGTTGGCATCGAGCGCGTCTCGGATGGACTGCACCGAGAGTCCGGCAGAAGCCAGCTGCGCGACATCCGGAGTGATGGTGACCCGCTGCCCGGTCTCGCCGAGCAGACTGGCCTCGCGCACGTTGTCGAGCGCGGTGATGTCGGCGATCGCGGACCCGGCGAGCGCCGCCGAGAGGTCACGCTGGTCGAGGTCGCTCGTGACCGCGATCTGCACCACCGGCAGGTCATCGAGTGATCCGGTGACCACCTGCGGTTCGACATCGGCAGGTAACTGCGACGCCAACCGGTTGATGGCCAGTTGCACCTTCTGCTCGGCGGAGACCAGGTCGGTGCCGTACTCGAAACTTGCCGACACGAAGGAGAGATCGGTGCTGGAGGTCGCTGTTGTGGACTCGAGTCCGGTGACGCCCTGGATCGCGGTCTCGATGGGAGTCGACACGTCTTCGTTGACCACTTCCGGCGCGGCACCGGGGTAGGTCGTGAGCACCACCACCTGCGGGAAGCTCACCGACGGGATGAGCTCCTGCTTGAGGGTGTTCAGCGAGATGAACCCGAAGATGCCGACGACGATCGTGACCAGCGCGATGAGGGCTCGGTTACGCAGGCTGAAGACAGAGAGAAGATGCACTGTGCTCCGGATTCGGTGAGAGGGCGGATGCCGCGGCTTTCAGTATTCCAGTCGGTCGAGTGGATCTTGCAGCCTCTGCACGATTGTCAGCGCCCCACTCAGTGGATTCGCAGCGGGGGTTCTGGTTTGAGTGCCCCCTGCTCAACCGGTTGGATGAGGGAGTGCTCATGCTCCGACGCGTTGCCCAGTTGTTCATCGGGCTCGCGTTGTTCGGGCTCGGGATCGCGCTACTGATTCGCGCCGAGATCGGGTTGCCGCCGTGGGATGTGCTCGCTCAGGGATTGTCGCGGCAAACGGGCCTTCCGTTCGGGCTGTTCACGGTGGCTATCAGCCTGGTCGTGTTGCTGCTATGGATTCCGCTTCGGGAGCGACCCGGGTTCGGCACCGTCGCGAATGCGCTGCTCGTCGGTCCGTTCATCGAAGTCGGACTCCGATTTATCCCGACCCAGACGGTGCTGTGGGCGCAAGTGCTCGTGTTCGCAGCCGGGCTGGTGATCACCGGACTCGCCAGCGGCCTGTACCTCGGTGCCCGGTTCGGCAGCGGCCCGCGCGATGGGCTGATGACCGGCCTGATGCGGGTCACTGGCCGGCCGATCTGGGTCGTACGTACGGCGATCGAGCTGGTCGCGCTGATTGCCGGGTGGCTGCTCGGCGGCACGGTCGGCGTCGGGACGGTCGCTTTCGCCCTGCTGATCGGACCGCTGATGGGCTTCTTCGTGCCGCGGCTGCGAGTGCCGGACGCGCCGGGGCGGCGCGGGCGCTGGTCGCACTGACCCGTCACGCGGGCGCGGGCGCGACCCGGCGCGTTCGTGCCTGTTTGTGACGTCTGGGCCTGCGCGAACCGGCACAGTCGCGCCGAACATGCACAGACGCGGCTAGACCACCTGCGCAAACAGCTGCGCGTCCACCGGCAGCGGGTTGCGCTGCACCTGCGCCCACGCGCGTTCGAGCATGTCCACCCCGCGCTCGAGTTCGTCATCGGAGTAGCTGAACGGGATGCGCAGGAAGCGCTCGAACGCACCGTCGAGGCCGAACCGCGGGCCGGCCGCGATGACCAGCCCCTCGTTGCGGGCGGCGAGCGCCAGCTGCGAGCTGACCGGTTCGCCGAGGTTCGCCCAGACCGTGAGTCCGCCGCCGACCCTCGGCACGCGCCATCCGGGCAGCCGTTCAGCCAGCAGCCGCGTCAACTGGTCGTGACCGCGCCGGAGCTGCCAGCGGCGGTCCTCGAGGATTGTGTCCATCTCGCCCAGCAGTCGGCAGACCACGAGTTGCTCGAGCAGCGGCGTACCGAGGTCACCGCTCGACCGAGCATTGGCAAGGCGGGCAATCGTGACTCGGTCGGCGCGGATCCAGCCCACCCGCAGTCCACCCCACAGGCTCTTGCCCACCGAACCAACCAGGATGGCCTCGCCGTGCGCCGCGAACGGCAGCGCAAGCGGCGTTCCGTCGAAGCCGAGTTCGGCCATGGTCTCGTCGGCGATGAGCCGGGTGCCCTGGCTCTCGGCCAGTTCGAGCACGCGCGTCTTCAGTTCGACCGGCATGGTCTGTCCGGTCGGATTGTGGAAGTCGGGCATCAGGTAGCCCAGTGTCGGACTAGTGCGCACAAAGGCCTGCTCGAGTTCGGTCTCATCCCAGCCGCTGTCCGCGTCGACGCTGACCGGCACCAGGCGCGCGCCGGCCGCGCGGAGCGCTTCATAGCCGTGCGGGTAGGTGGGCGCTTCGATCAGGGCGCGATCGCCACGGCCGAGCAGGGTGCGCGCGATCAGGGCGATCGCATGCTGCGCCCCGATGGTGACCATGATCTGCTCGGGATCGGTGGGAAGACCGCGTGCACTGTAGCGGTCGGCGATCGCCTGACGCAGCACCGGCAGTCCGACCGGGTCGAAGCCCGACTGGGTCAGGTAGCAGGGCAGTTCATGCGCTGCCCACTCGGCGGCTTCAATGATCGCCGGCGCTGGCGGCAGCGTCGCCTTGCTGAAGTCGAGGTATCCGTCTGCGGATGCTTCCGGCCCGGGGTCCGCCGGACGCGGCAGCCGCGCAACACTGCCCGAGCCGCGCACGCTCTCGAGGTAGCCGGCGTCGCGCAGGGTGGCGTATGCCGTGGAGACCGTGGTGCGGCTGATGCCCAGGTGGCTGGCGAGCTCCCGCTCGGCGGGCAGCCGGGAGCCGAGCACGATGCGCCCGTCAAGCACCAGCAGCCGGATTCGATCGGCGAGCGCCGCATAGGTCGGCCCGGTCGGCCGGTTCCGCCAACCGCCAAGAAGAACGTCGAGCGC